>JAISVY010000057.1 GCA_031271325.1 Oscillospiraceae bacterium | reverse complement strand
ACGCGCGCGACCGCTTCGGCCAAGAAGGCGTTCAACTGCCCCGTGGTGACGCGGCGGCGGCTTTGCTCCACACAGTCCGCCAACAGCGGGAACAGCTTATCCACCCGCGCACCGGTTTTCGCCGACAGGCAGATAACCGGGGCGTAGGTCATATACGCGAGTTTCACCCGAACATCGTCAACCGTGCGCTGCATTGTCTTTTCGTCTTTGTTGTCTACGGCATCCCATTTATTGATCACGATGACGGACGGTTTGCCCGCCTCGTGAGCGATGCCGGCCACTTTGGTATCCTGCTCGGTCACGCCCTCCAGCGCGTCGATCATGATTACGCAGACATCGCTGCGTTCGGCGGCGGTCACGGCGCGGAGGACACTGTAATACTCAATCGCTTCGTCCACGCGGGACTTTTTGCGCATTCCCGCCGTGTCGGTCAGGATGAACCGCCCGTGCCCGTTTTCAAACGCGCTGTCCACCGCGTCGCGGGTCGTGCCGGGGATGTCGCTGACCACCGCCCGCTCCGAGCCGAGGATGCGGTTCAGCAGCGAACTCTTGCCCGCGTTGGGTTTGCCGATGATGGCGACGCGAATCGCGCCGTCGTTTTCCGGCGGAGCCGTTTCCTCCGGCATCAGCGCGAGGCACGCGTCCAGAAGATCGCCGGTGCCGTGCCCGTGCAGCGCGGAGACGGGATACGGCTCGCCCAAACCGAGGTTGTAAAACTCATAAATCTCCGGCGGGGGCGGACCGATTCCATCGATCTTATTCACCGCCACGACAACCGGCTTTTTGCTCTTTTGCAGCATGGCGGCGACATCGTCGTCGGCTGCCGTCTGACCGGTGCGCACGTCGCAGACAAGAATGATCACGTCGGCTGTTTCGATCGCGATCTCGGCTTGCTTGCGCATAAACGATAAAATCTCCGGCGGCGTATCGGAGAGCGGGCGTTTGGCGGCGTCCGGCACGTTCGTCATGCCGTGCGGCTCGATGCCGCCGGTGTCGATCAGCAAAAAGTCACGCCCCGCCCAAGAACAGGGGGCGTAAATCCGGTCGCGCGTCACGCCGGGCGTATCCTCGACAATCGACAGACGCTTGCCGGTCAATTTGTTAAACAACAGGCTCTTGCCCACATTGGGGCGTCCTACGATGGCAATTGTGTTCATCCTGTTACATACCCGTCCTTCAAGCGATTCAAGAAACGCACCGCGTTTTTATAGTAGTCGAACTGCGGGTTGGGCGACTTCGTCTGCATCGCGTGGTGCAGCAGCGCCCATGCGACCTCGCGCAGCATGTTCATCACTTTCATGTCCCGCAGCAGCTCTGTGTGTTCGCCCTCAACCGCGCCGAAATATTCCTCTAAAAGAAGCGCGTCTTCCTCGTCAGAAAAATGATTGACCGACGACACGGTCGCGAGGTCGAAGAAGACGCTGCCCATACCCGAAAGCTCCCAATCGATCAGGCACAGCTCGCCGTTATGCTCCAGGATGTTGATGGTATACACGTCGTTGTGGCAATACCGCCGGGTATATCCGGCGGCTCGCGCGGCGCGTGTCTGTATCCGCTCAACCTCGCGCAGACAAGCGTTCAACCCGTCGGGGAACTCCAGTCCCAAGCGCCTCGCGCCGTCGAGATACTGCTCCGCCAGATAGAACGGCGAGCAGTCCCGCCCGACGCCCGTGACGGTGTGCGCCAAGCGCAGGATCGCCGCGATTTTGCGGATGAACTCCGGCATATGCACCTTCAGGCGGGTCAGCATCCGCCCCGGCTTGAACTCGGTAATCAGATATTCCGGGCTGTCTTCCAGTACTGCCGGGGCAATACCCAGCGCGTTCGCTTTGCGGGTCGCCGCGGCTTCCTCACTCCGGTCGAGCCGCAGAAAGTCGTTTTGATGCCCGTTGATCCGCAGTACATAGGGCGTTCCGCCGGCGGTGACCTTATAGGTGGTGTTGGTCAACCCGCCGCTCAACGGCGCGGCCGTCACCTCTTTGCCCCGGAACAAGGCGATTTCGGGGAGTATCTGTTCAAGTTCACGCATAGATATTCAAATCCTTTTGTTCTGCTTGACATCGGGATGTATATACCGTATAATAAGATATACGAATAACAGGGAGGGGATCTTGATGATGTCCACAATCAGGCGCTGGGGAAATTCATCCGCAGTACGGATTCCGCGCCATGTCCTCAGTCAGGCAAAGCTGGAAGAAGGGTGCGATGTGGAAATTCTTTCGCTTCATGAAGGGGAAATTACTCTGCGGGCTGTCCGTAAACGGCCGACAATCCAAGAACTGTTTTCTGGTTATGACGGCGGTTTTTTTCACACAGAAGAGCTTGACTGGGGCGAGGCGCAAGGGAATGAGATATGGTAAGGCAGGGAGACATCATCCGTCTCAATTTTTCATCCACATCAGGGCATGAGCAAAGCGGCGTCCGCCCTGCTGTAGTGATTTCCAACGATTTTACCATATCAAAAACCAATGTCGTTTACGTCGCTCCGATTACAAGTACAATCCGTCATTTTCCTCTCCATGTACCGCTGGATGAACGGACGAAAACAACAGGCGTAATCCTCTGCGAGCAAGTGCGCGCGGCAGACCTTGAAGCACGGAGGGTTACACGCATCGAAAGACTTCCCGACGACCTTCTTGAACGGGTTCTTGATTGCGTTATCGGTTGTCTTAACATCTAGCCGCTCCCGGCTCTGCTCAGTCCCGGCCGTGCAACGCCCTCCGCAGAGCCTCCGCGTTCGGTTCGACCGGCACCGCCGGCACGCCGAGACGGCTTGACAGCCCGGACACCGTCATGTCGTCCAAAAACACGTCTTCACCCCGCCGCAGCATCGTTGAGGGAATCAACACCGCCTCGCCCAACGCGCGGCCGCGCAACCCTTCCAGCAAGTCTCCGCCCGTCAGCAGACCCGCCACATCAACCGTCTCGCCGAAGAAACGGTTTTCCACCGGTACGACGCTCACGTTCGGGAAAGACGCCAACAGTTCGCGCAGCATCGGCGCGGCGGCAACGCCGGTCGCAACGGTGCAGGGGCGGACTGTGTTCTTTTGCGCCTCTTGCGCCGTAAACGACCATTCATCACGGAACAGCGAGAGCATTCCGACCCCGTTTTCCAGCTGGGGAAAATCCGCGTAAAACTCCGCCGGGGGAATGGGAAGCGCCGCCCGGAGATACAGTTCGTCCGAACACCACACATTGGGGAAGCGCGACGTTGCTTCAAGCGCCCGCAGCGCGTCATCCCGCGTCACGGGGCGAAGCCGGGTCAGGTTTTCGCGGTGCTTTGTCAGCCCGACCGGCACGACCGACGTGCTGATCAGCGCTTCGCCGAGCGTCTGCAACTCCGTGAGCGTTTGAACCAGCGCCTCGCCGTCGTTGTAGCCGGGGACAAGTACAATCTGCGCGTTGAGGAAGATGCCCGCGGCGGCAAAGCGGCGCATCAGCGGCAAGCACTCGCCCGCCCGCTTATTGCGTATCATTTTAACGCGCAGCGCGGGGTCTGCCGCGTGAACGGAAACCCCCAGCGGGCTGATGCGCAGTTTGCAAATTCTTTCGGTCTCGCGCTCGGAGAGGTTGGTCAGCGTGATATAGTTCCCCTGCAAAAAAGACAGGCGCGCGTCGTCGTCTTTGACATACAGGCTATCGCGGCACCCGGGCGGGTTTTGGTCGATGAAGCAGAATACGCAGTTGTTCTCGCAGGTTTGCCCGCCGCCGGGAATGTCGCTTTCAAACGAAAGACCGACATCGCCGCCCTCGTCATGCTTCAGCGCAACAAGCCGCGCGACGCCGTCCGGCGCGCGCAGCTCAAGGACCAGATGTCGCTCATACGTCAGGTAACGCACGTCGAGGATGTCGAAAACGGGCTGCCCGTTGACCGAAACCAACGTTTCGCCGGCGCGGATACCCGCCCTGCGGGCGCTTCCGCGGACATGGGTTATCAGCATAGGAGAAGCTCTAAAAAGCCCGTGTTCGCCGTCAGGTAAACGAGCGGAGCGCTTGCGGGCAACCGTCTCTGGCGAGGCGGCGCAAGCCGGAGCGGGGGATTTTTAGAGTGACACATATTTCTTACTTCTTCTTTTTGCTTGCCGCCTCTAGCTGAAGCACGTCGCGCCCGTTATAGAAGCCGCACGCCTTGCAAACTCTGTGCGGGCGGTACAGCTCGCCGCATTTGGGGCAAGCCGACAGGCTGGGCGTGTCGAGCCGCCACACCGAGCTGCGGCGCATCGCCTTGCGCTGCTTAGACGTTTTATTCTTTGGAACTGCCATTATGGAAACACCTCCACTATCCAGTTGGGATTCCCCGGACAATCCTCCGAGCAGAGATTTTTATTCTCCACAGACAGAAAAACCGCAGGGGTCAGGATCTCGTCAATGTCACAAAAGCCGCCGAATATGTTTGCCGCTTCGAATTTGTCGCCTTTCTCGCTCAATACCTGAGAAACAGTGCCCGTGAGTTTCCGGGAAAACGGCGCGTCGCAGCGGTCGCAACGCATTTCCGCCCAAACCTGCCAGTCGGCTTCCAATATCAGCACCCCGCCGCGCCTATACACGGCTCCGTTTGCGGTAAGCGGATTTGGAAAACTGACACGCCCGGTCTTGTCATAAGGCGGCAATTTCGTTTCACAGATAAACGGAATGGAGCGTTGTATCTGGCGCACATCAAGTTTCATAAACGGATACCCCATGAAAACGATACGAACGACATTATACAGAAACGCGGCGTGAATGTCAAGGAATTTTTTATCTTTGCCACGACAAACGCATGAACGGACAAAATGCACAAAAAGCGGCATCCTCATGTAGGGGCGGCCGTCCTCGGTCGCCCGCGGCTGCGGGATTTTCCGGGGTTACGGGCGGTCGCTCCCGACCGCCTCTACACTTCATCTGTGCAACATAGACATTCATGCGTTTGCCGTATCATCTTACCCGGGAAGCGCGGCTTGGCACGTTTTGGCGTGAGGCGCTCAAAAATTCCGGTTGCCAAAAGTGCGGGGATTTGGTATAATCATGCCGCATAACAGATTAACGAAGTGTTGAAAAATGCGTGTTCGCCTGAAAGGCGAACATGAGGTTTTTAGCGCTTCTCGGATGTGGAATTCGGATTGGGAATAAGGAAACCTCTGCGGCGGAATGAATCTGCGGTAATTTCATCGCGAGGGGTTTTTAGAAGGACTTAACTGTACATTGTCCTGCAGGAAGGGGACACCCGATTGGATACCTACACGCGTCTGCGCGAACTGACCGGAGGTTTGACCGCGTACCTCGCCGTATACGGATGCCAGCAGAACCAAGCCGACGGCGACCGCCTGCGCGGGTCGCTGCTCGCGATGGGATACCGCTTGACGCAGGATCACACCGAAGCGGACTTACTGGTGCTGGTTACCTGCGCGGTGCGCAAACACGCGGAAACCAAACTGCTGGGGCATTTGGGCGAATACCTGCGCACGGGCAAGCCGGGCGTGAAAGCGGTTTTGTGCGGGTGCATGGCACAGCGGGAAGAGGTGCGCGAACTGTTGCGAACCTCATACCGGCAGGTGGCGCTGACGTTCGGTCCCGCCGATATAGGGCGTTTCCCGGAATATATGCTTACCCTGCTGACCGAAGGCGGGCGGCGTTTATACGCCTCGCCCGACACCGCGCCGATCGGGGAGGACATCCCGCTGGCTCGGTTGCCGGAAGACGGGCGGGCGAACGTGACGATCATGACCGGGTGCGATAATTTCTGCTCATACTGCATCGTGCCCTATGTGCGGGGACGGGAACGCTCCCGGGCGCCGGAAGCCGTGCTGGAAGAGGTGCGCGGGCTGGTTGCGGGCGGTGTGCGCGAAATCTGGCTTCTGGGGCAGAACGTGAATTCCTACCGGCCGGATTTTTCCGAGTTGCTCCGGGCTTGCGGCTCGTTTGACGGGGACTATACAGTCCGGTTTATGACCTCCCATCCGCGGGACGCGGGGCGGCGTCTGTTTTCGGCGATCGCCGAAACGCCGCGCGTCGCGCCGATTCTGCACCTGCCGGTGCAATCGGGCAGCAACGCGGTTCTGAAAGCGATGAACCGGGGGTATACGCGGGAAGAGTATCTGGAAAAGATCAGGCTCGCGAAAGAACTCATCCCGCGCGTCGCGCTGACCAGCGACGTGATCGTGGGGTTTCCGGGCGAAACCGAACGGGATTTTCTGGATACGCTGGATTTGCTCAAAGAGGTCGGGTTCGCAAAGCTCTTCACCTTCCAATATTCGCCGCGTTCGGGTACGCCCGCGGCGGAACTGCCGCAGACGCTCACGCCGGAAGAGATGAAAGAGCGTTTCCTGCGCCTGCTGGCACTGCAAAAAGAAATAGAACGCAGGGGCGGCGTCATCCCGCCCGCAGGATAACCTGATCGCATAGGAGGTGCGTCCCGTGGCGGAACTGACCCCGGCAATGCGGCAATATATGGACATGAAGGAGCGCCACCCGGACTGCATCCTTTTTTTTCGGATGGGCGACTTTTATGAGATGTTTTTCGAGGACGCGCGTCTGGTGTCTTCCCTGCTTTCGCTGACGCTGACTTCGCGCGACCGCAACCTGCCGGAGGAGGAACGCGTGCCGATGTGCGGCGTTCCCTACCACAGCGCCGAAGGCTACGTCGCGAAGCTGATCCAAAAGGGTTACCGCGTCGCGATCTGCGAACAAACCGAAGACCCCGCGCAAGCCAAGGGCTTGGTCAAGCGCGACATCGTGCGCATCCTGTCGCCCGGCGCGCTGATCGAGCCGAATCTATTGGACGAAAAGAGCAACAACTTTATCGCCTGCATCATATGGTCGGAGGGGGGCGCGGGGCTTACCTTCTGCGATATATCGACCGGGGAGATGAGCGCGACCGAGTTTTTAAGCGGCGCGGATACCGAGCGGCGCGTCATCAACGAGTTGGGGCGGTATATGCCGCGCGAGGCAGTGCTGGACAGAGAAACGTCAGGCAAAGAATCTGTCGTCGCGTTTCTGCGGGACAAGCTGCGCTGCGCCGTGCAAATACGCGAGAACGCCGCCGACGAGGACATAACGGCGCAGTGGCCGGGGAAGACCCCGGAAGAACTGGGGCTTGCCGCCCGCCCGGCGGCGAAGAAAGCCGTGCTCGGTCTGCTCGGCTACCTGAAGGAACTGATGCGCGACGACGTTCACGCGGAGCTGAACGTATATGACCAAGACCGCTATATGGAACTTGACCTCACCGCGAAGCAGAATCTGGAGCTAACCGAAACGATGCGGACGGGGGAGCGCAAAGGTTCGCTGCTGTGGGTGCTGGACATGACCAAGACGGCGATGGGCGGGCGCACCCTGCGGGGATGGCTGGAACGCCCGCTGATCAACCCCGTCGAGATCAACCGCAGGCTGTATGCCGTGGCGGAACTGTGCGACGGCGTGATCGCGCGCGGGGAGCTGCGAACCGCCCTGCAAAACCTGCCCGATATGGAACGCATCCTGACCCGTATCTTATACAACACGGCGAACGCGCGGGATCTGCGCTCGCTGCGCAACGCGCTGAGCGCCGTTCCGGGCGTCCGGTTGCTTCTGGAGGCGCTGAAATCTCCGGGGCTGCGGGACATTTGCAGGGAGAGCGACCCTCTGCCCGGTCTGTTCGGCGTTCTGGACGCCGCGCTGGTGGAAAGCCCGCCGTTTTCGATCCGCGAAGGGGGTTTTATCCGCGAGGGCTATAGCGCCGAGGTAGACCGCCTGCGCGGACTGGTCAGCGGCGCGCGAGAGGCGTTTGCCGCGATGGAGGCGGACGAGAGAGGCAAAACCGGAATCAAAACGCTCAAGATCGGCTACAACAAGGTCTTTGGGTATTACATAGAGGTCAGCAAGTCGTATTACGAACAGGTGCCGCCGGAGTACACCCGCAAGCAGACGCTGGCCGGGTGCGAGCGGTATGTGACGCAGGGGTTGAAGGAACTGGAAACGGAGATCCTCTCGGCGGGCGACCGCCTTGCGTCTTTGGAAGGCGAGCTGTTCGCGGAACTGCGGGACCTATGCGTCGAAAACGCGCACCGGGTGCAAACCACGGCGCACGCGCTGGCGCGTCTGGACGCGCTCTGCTCGTTCGCGGAGGCGGCGCGGATGTACGGTTACTGTATGCCGGTTGTCGATTACTCCGACGTGTGCCTGATACAGGAGGGGCGGCACCCCGTCGTCGAGCGGGTGCCGGAAGGCGGGCTGTTTGTGCCGAACGACGCCGAAATGACCCGCGCCGCGCCGACGATGGTGATCACGGGTCCGAATATGGCGGGGAAATCCACCTATATGCGGCAGATCGCGCTGATAACGCTGATGGCGCACGCCGGTTCGTTCGTCCCGGCCAAAAGCGCCCATATCGGGATAACCGACCGCATCTTTACCCGCGTCGGCGCGTCGGACGACGTGGCGGGCGGGCGCTCCACCTTCATGGTCGAAATGACCGAGGTGGCGGAGATTCTGCGCTTCGCCACCAAAAAGAGCCTGATTCTCTTCGACGAGGTGGGGCGCGGCACATCCACCTTCGACGGCATGAGCGTGGCGCAGGCGGTTTTGGAGTATACCCACAAAAAAATCGGCGCGAAAACCCTGTTCGCGACCCACTACCATGAGCTGACCGCGCTGGAGGAAACGCTGCCGGGGCTGAAGAATTACAGCGTATCGGTCAAGAAGCGCGGCGAGGAGATCGTGTTTCTGCGCCGGATCGTGCCGGGCGGCGCGGACGACAGTTACGGCGTGGAGGTGGCGCGGCTCGCGGGGCTGCCCGACGGCGTAATCACGCGGGCGCGGACAATCCTCAAAGCGTTGGAAAGCGGGGGAGAGAACACGCCCTCCCGCAAGGCGCGCGCCGATACACCGCCGGAAGCCCAGGTTTCGCTGGAGCATCTGGCGGCCGGCGAAATCACCGCGCTGCTGAAGCAAGCCGACCTCAATACGCTGACGCCGATTGAGGCGTTAAATATGCTCTACCGTCTGGTTAAAATCGTCAAGCCATAGCGCCGTGTCACGCTGTCGGGGAACTCCGTTTTGGCGGTGAAGCGGCGCTTCTGACCCGGTTGCGGCAGGTGCCGCCCGAATCGCCGGAGGACGCCGCCTGTTCCAGCTCGCAAACGCCCTCTTTCTGATACACGCATTTCTCTGTACACGGAATCATTTGCTATACCTCGGCTTTCAGCAGACGGGAAACCGGTTTGTTGGCGGAGCGGAGCAGACGGTTCAGCCGGTAGAGGGAATCAGGCTCATAAGGGCGCACCTCGGCGACGTCCAGCGTGCAGGAGACGGTGAGCTTGATGCCCGATTCCCGCAGCACTTTGTCGGCTTCCTCGCTCATCGCGCCGAGCGGATAGGCGAACGCGCGCGGCGCGCGCCCGGTGGTTTCCCGAATCAAGTCCCCAATCTTTGAAAAGTCCTCCCGCAGAATGTTGTAGTAATGCTCGTCGCTCTCGCCGCCGCGGGCGCGCTTTACGCCCTCGCGCTCGTTGTTGTGGTGGAGGCTGTAGCTATGGCTTTCGATCTCCCAAACGCCTTCCTCCGCCATTGTTTTGATCGTTTCGCGGCTTACATACGAAAAATTGGGGTTTTGAACGCCTTCTTTTTCGCTCCTGTCGATAAATTCCCCCACGACGAACAACACCCCGGTGAACCCGTACTGCCGGAGCAGCGGTCCGGCGTAATGCGCGTTGTTAAAGTGCCCGTCGTCGAACGTCAGCAGGACGGGTTTGGCGGCGGCGCCGTCCAGACCTTCCTTCAGCGAGGCGATTTTCTGCCCTGTTTCCGCGAAAGCGATCAGCTCTTCCACGGTGACGGTGTGGTAACCGTTTTCTTTCAGCCATTTCAAGTCGGCGTCCAGATCGTCCGGCGAAATGGTGTACTTGCCGCGCCTGTCCGGGTTGTTCAGCACCGAGTGGTACATGATGACCGGCAGCTGCATCGCCGCCTCTTCGGGATCTTCGGAAAGAGCTTCCGCAGACGAAGGCGGTTTGCCGGGCGGCGGTTCCTGATACGGCACGGTGCGCGTATGCTCCTTCGTCTCAGGGTTGCGCGTCGTGGCGCAGCGGTGGTTCATCAATAACTTGGTGATTTCATACGGGTCGATCCAGATTTGGTTGACCCCATCTTTTTGCGTCTCGTCGAAGATAAGCTGGATGCCGAGGTGCAGGTGGCTTTGCGTGATGTTGTTGGTGTTCTCCTTCGAGCTGTAGCCCGTGCGGCCGACATAGCCGATCACATCGCCGGACAGCACTTCCTGACCTTTGGTCAGCCCTTCGGCGTACGGGCGGTTTTGGCGCAGGTGCGCGTAATAGAAATACCGCTTTTTGTCAAGACTGCGGATACCGATCCGCCAGCCGCCGTATCGGTTCCAGCCCAGCTCCTCCACCGTGCCGGATTCCACGGCGATGACCGGCGTACCCGTCAGCGCCATCATGTCGTGCCCCAGATGCTTGCGCCGGTAGCCGTAGTTGCGCCCTGCCCCGAAATCGTCGTAATGCTGGTAGTCAAAACCCCTGGCGATCGGGTGAAACGCGCGAAGCCCGTACCTCTTCTCCCAGCCCGGCGTCCCATCCTGTTCAGCCTGTACGGAGTAAGGACCGACCATACCGCCGAGAACCGCCGTATATGCCTCCAAGTAATAGCCGTAGAGCTTGAGCTTTTCAGTCAGCTCAGTCATCGTCTCGCCGGCCTCCAGACGCTCCGCCAGCTTGAGCAGCGCGGACTCCTTTACCTTGCGGAAATCGCCGCCGTTTTTCGCGCCCAGATAAGCAAGCAGCTCGATCCAGTTCAGGTGCGGTTGGGCGCCGCTTTCATATGAGCGCGTGTCGATCTCGATGGCTTTCTTCATCAGCGGCGCCGGGACGTTGAAGTCCACCCACTTGATGAATGTTTGCTCTTCTCCCGCAGCCGCCGCTGCCGGGAGGACCGCGCAGAGCGCCAGCAGCAGCGCGGTCAGGCGAATCCGTTTTCGCATTGTACATAACCCCACCTTTTCATTGGGGTATTATGTCACCGCCGGCGGTTTATATTGCACGGGAAATTATACCGGATCATACAAAAATTATAAACGAAGTGTTGAAAATTGCGTGTTCGCCGCTAGGCGAACGAGCGCAGCGCTTGCGAACAGGCGGCTGTGCCGCGGTGTCGCAAGCCGGAGCGGGCATTTTTCAACATGCCAATAAAATTATCATGTCGATATAACGTCGTTGATACAGAAAATTCACGATTTAAGGGCTTGCGTACTCGCTGTTTATGTGCTAAACTCATATGCAGTGAGTACCATTTTCTTTACCTATTTTAGCCATCTTATATTCTTGGCATGTATAGATGAATGCAAGAAAAATACACCGGCTCAATGGTTTTTCTGTCTAAAGTTGGGATTTTGCTTAACGGTTGAATTGTAACACTTGAAAGTCCTCTATTTATTTGTCAGTTGGTATAAAGATTATTAGGATTATATATTGTAAACGGTGAAATAACCTGATATGTGGGGAAATCCGGCAAACAGGGGAGGAGTGTTCCTATGGAACAACCATACATTGCGCATACGAGGGAGCAGGATACGGAAACCCAATCACTGCTTGATCATTTGCAGACTACCGCCAAGCTGGCAAAAGAACATGCGATGCCGTGGGGCGGAGACTTTGCGGAGTTATGCGGGTTAACACACGATGTAGGCAAGTATTCGGAGGCATTCCAGGCCCGTATCAGAGGCGGTACGCGACGGGTGGATCACGCGACCGCGAGCGGTCAGTTGCTGGTTCAAGCGGCGGGCGGCTCGGCGTTTGGATTGCTTGCGGCTTATTGCGCCATGGGACACCATGGCGGGTTGCCAAACGGCGGTTCCGCCGGTCAGGATGACGGAGACGAAGGGACTCTATACGGTCGTCTGCGCCGCCGGGTGGAAGAGTATTCCGCTTATAAAACAGAATTGACAATGCCGAATCTGCCCTCGTTCGGCTTTACGCCGTCGGACGGGTTTGAGGCGGCTTTTTTCACGCGGATGGCTTTCTCTGCGTTGGTAGACGCCGACTGGCTGGATACCGAACGGTTCTGCCGGCTTCAAAACGCGCCTCGCGGCGGTTTTGCGCTGCTCCCGGAACTGCGTGAGCGTTTGAAAGTCAAAACAGACGAGTTCTTGAGCGACGCCGGAACAGCCGATCTCCTCAAGCGGCAGCGAAATCTGCTGCTGCAAAATTGTATCGATGCCGCGAAGCTGTCCAAGGGGGCGTTTTCCCTGACGGCGCCGACCGGAAGCGGCAAGACCGTCTCCAGTCTCGCCTTCGCGCTGGAACACGCTTTATGTCACGGTTTGCGGCGTGTGATTTATGTTGTTCCGTATAACACCATCATAGAGCAGAACGCGTCGGTATACGAAGAGATTCTCGGCGCGGAGAACGTTCTGCGGCACAATAGCGACGCGCAATACGACGGCGAAGACGACGCCTCGCTGAACAAACGGTACTCCGCCGAAAACTGGGATTACCCAATCATCGTCACCAGCAGCGTTCAGTTTTTTGAATCCCTTTTTGCCAATAAACCTTCCAGATGCCGAAAACTGCACAACATCGCAAACAGCGTTTTGGTATTCGATGAGGCACAGATGATCCCGGTGCCTTATCTTATCCCCTGCGTACGCGCCGTCAAAACACTGGTGGCACAGTACGGCTGCTCCGCCGTTCTGGCGAGCGCCACGCAGTCGGCGCTGGACGGTTATTTTGAGGACAAGCCCTCCCCCCTTCAACTGACCGAGATCAACCGGGATCCGGAAACCATGTACAACGCCCTGCGCCGCAACGTCATCCTGCACGAGGACAAACCGCTGTCGGACGACGCGTTAACGGAGCGGCTCGGCGTTTGGAAGCGGGTGCTGTGCATCGTCAACACGCGCCGTCACGCACAGACATTGTTTGAGCGGCTCCGAAAAGCCGAACCGGAGGGAACTTTCCATCTGTCAACAACAATGATTCCCCTGCACCGAAAAGCGGCGGTAACCGCAATACGCGAGCGGTTGAAGGAACGGCTTCCCTGCCGTGTTGTCAGCACCAGCTTGGTGGAAGCCGGGGTCGATTTGGATTTTGACGCCGTCTACCGTGAGACGGCGGGGCTGGACAGCATTGTTCAAGCCGGAGGCCGGTGCAATCGGGAGGGAAACCGCCCGCCGGAAGATTCACAGGTGATTGTCTTCCAAAGCGAGGAAGGCAATCCGCCGTCCGCTATCCGGCAGAATATCGAAGTTTACCGGCAGATCGCCCGATGGTTTCCCGATGTCGCCGGGCTGGACGCAATCCGCTCTTATTTTGAGCAGCTGTTTTACAACAAAGGTACGGAGCGATTGGATGAGAAGAAGATCGTGGAGCGTTTCAACGACGGCGCTAAGACGAAAATGTCGTTCCCCTTTGCGGACATCTCGAGGGATTTCAGGCTGATTGACGACGCCGCGCAGCAGACGGTTTACGTTCTGCACCTTGCGCCCGAATTGGAGGAACGCCTGCGGAAAGGGGAACGGAACCGCGAACTGTTTCGCGCTCTGGAACCATACGCCGTATCGCTGTATGAAAACGATGTCCGGGCATTGCAAAAACTCGGCGCGGTGGAGTATTTGGACGAATCGGTGCTATTGCTCTACCATAAATACTACGACGAACAAACCGGAGTCAGCTTATCACCGGAAGGAGGGCATGGGATTCTTTCATAGGGCATGTTGAAAATCCGCTTCGGCTTTACCGCTTCGCGGCTGTCAAGCGAGCAAGCTCGCTCTTCGCCGCAGGCGCTCATGTCTGCGACGGCTGTTCGTAAGCGCTGCGCTCGTTCGCCGCTAGGCGAGCACGTAAATTCAACATTTCGTTATAAGTCCTGCGCCACGCCCACTTCCGTAAAGCAGACGCGGCGCAGGCATGTCGCTATAAAACCAAATAAATGTTTCAATCCACAGCAGGATGCTGACCTCTTCAGTATACCCGAGTTTTTTTGGGATAGCAAGAAAATTTTCAGAAACAGCTTGACAACAATTGAGTATGCCCTTATAATACTAATTAAATGAAGAACAGAAAGGAGGAAGGCTTTATG
>JAISVY010000143.1 GCA_031271325.1 Oscillospiraceae bacterium | reverse complement strand
ACGCGGGACGAACGCTCTTTATCAGCCCGACCTGTTCATAATACCGCAGGCTTCGAGACGACAGCTCAAGCATTGTTGAAAGATCGGTGATTTTTACAAGCTGTTTTTCGTCCATAACGGTACCTCCTCCTTCCGGCTATGTTTCATAGTTTATCACTTGACCGTGCGTCAAAGTCAATGCGTATATCGCAAACATTTTTTATTTGGGGCATGTTGAAAATTGCCCGTGATAGGCATCCGGGCACTGATGCGCTTCGCCGGTTTCTTACGGCACAGGTAAATCGTAAACCTCCCGGCGATGACCGATATTCAACAATAAAATAACAACCCTATCGTCCTCTATTTCCGCAATCAAGCGGTAATCGCCCACGCGGTACCTCCACTGACCGCTGCGGTTGCTGGAAAGTCCTTTCCCAAATCGGCGGGGATCACAGCAGCCATCCAGATTTTTTCTCATCCAGCCGATAAGAAGAGCCGCCGTGTGTTTGTCTAATTTCTTTACCTGTTTTTTTGCCCGTTCCGTAAGCACGACGCGATAACTCACTGCGAATCAAGCTCCCTTTCCACATCGTCGAGAGAATAAGTCACAGGGTTTTCCCTATATTCCGCTATCGCTTTTTCGTAGGCGTTCAAATCATACTCATCTTCGATACGCTCAATCACGGACTGGCGAACCAGCTCTGAAACAGACATTCCGTTTAATTCGGCGTACTTTTTGAAAAGTACGGATTCCTCATTGTTCAGCCTTAGAGAGATCGTCATGTTTATCCGCTTCCTTTCCTGTAATACATCGTATTACAATTGGCACCGTTTGTCAATAGGATTTTCGTCCTAATGATTTCAGTACGGGGAAGCGGTACGGGGAGGCGTGAACTCCCGGTCTCAAAATTTTGTTGACAATGCCGGGCGAATCTGCTATACTACGTTTCTGCTTATGTTTACACACACATTGGGAAAGCATACTCAAAAAGTAGGAGTTGAGCGTCCGTGGGAACTGTAGCGCTGATACTGACCATCATTCAAATCATTACGTCGGTTTTCTTGATCGTCGTCGTGCTCTTCCAGTCCGGCAAGCGTTCCGGGCTTTCCGGCGCAATCGCCGGGGCGGCCGACGCGTTCCTCTCGAAGAACAAAGCCAAGACATGGGACGCGCGTCTTGCGCGAATGACCAAATGGGTCGCCGCGCTGTTTATCGTACTGACCATCGCGCTGAACCTGATCCCCGCCGCGTAACCCCGCTCGGAGGGATGTCCGAGTGGTCTAAGGAGCCGGTCTTGAAAACCGGTGTCTCCGCGAGGAGCCGTGGGTTCGACTCCCACTCCCTCCGCCACACTATTTCAGAAAGGAGGAACCGCATTTGCCAACCGTCAGCCAGCTTGTCCGCAAAGGACGCAAGAAGAGCAGCTACAAGTCCAAAGCCCCCGCGCTGCAAAAAGGGCTGAACACCCTGCACAAGAGACTGATCGACGACCCAAGCCCCCAAAAGCGCGGCGTGTGTACCAACGTGCGCACCGAGACGCCCCGTAAGCCGAACTCGGCGCTCCGCAAGGTCGCGCGCGTACGCCTGTCCAACGGCTACGAAGTCAGCGCGTATATCCCCGGCGTGGGACACAACCTGCAGGAGCACAGCGTGGTGATGATTCGCGGCGGCCGCGTCAAAGACGTCGGCGGCGTCCGCTACCACATCATCCGCGGCACAATGGATACGCAGGGCGTCGGCAACCGCCGCCAAGGCCGCTCCAAGTACGGCGCGAAGCGCCCGAAAGCCGGAACCAAGTAAGATTTGCTCCATCACCGGGCAGGGAGCGTAACAGCACCCCGCCGCCGAGAGTGATTTATATACGAAGTGTTGAAAATTGCGTGTTCGCCTGCAAGGCGAACGAGCAAAGCGTTTGCGAGCAGGAGCCTTTGGCGCGGTGTCGCAAGCCGGAGCGGGTAATTTCCAACATACCAATATATCAATTCTCTCTCGGCACAATTCGGAAGTCAGGAACTTTTGGAGTACCTTTGACTTTCTGTTGGGGCATCGCCCAACCTATGAAACGAGGGAAGAAACGTGCCAAGAAGAGGATTTATCCCCAAGAGGGAAGTATTACCCGATCCCGTTTACAATTCTCGCGTCGTCACCAAGCTGGTCAACGGCATTATGTACGACGGCAAAAAGGGCATCGCGCAGAAGGTCGTGTACGCG
Organism: Oscillospiraceae bacterium; assembly: GCA_031271325.1. GTDB lineage: Bacteria > Bacillota > Clostridia > Oscillospirales > UBA929 > UBA929. The sequence continues at coordinate 16,175 of JAISVY010000143.1, read as the reverse complement.
GCGTTCGACATCATCCGTGACAAATCGGGCAAAGAACCGCTCGACGTGTTCACGGCGGCTGTCGCCAACGTCATGCCGTCGCTTGAGGTCAAAGCCCGCCGTGTCGGCGGCTCTACCTATCAGGTTCCGATCGAGGTGCGCGAAGACCGCCGCCAGACGCTGGCTCTGCGCTGGATGATCGGTTACGCCCGCAACCGCAGCGAAAAGACGATGGCCGAGCGCCTCGCCGGAGAACTTCTGGACGCGGGCAACGGCACCGGCTCCTCGGTGAAAAAACGCGAGGATATGCACAAAATGGCCGACGCGAACCGCGCGTTCGCGCATTACAGGTGGTAATTCACAAATCACCTGCCGCACACTCAAAAATCTTAACCCGAGTCCCCCGCCTACGGGCGGGGGATACCTAAAGGAGAAACAAAGTCATGTCACGGCAAGTACCCCTGGAATTAACCCGAAATATCGGCATCATGGCGCACATCGACGCCGGCAAGACCACGACAACAGAACGCATCCTCTTCTACACAGGCCGCAGCCACAAGCTGGGCGAGGTTCACGAGGGCAACGCCACAATGGACTGGATGACGCAGGAACAGGAGCGCGGCATCACAATCACGTCGGCTGCCACCACAGCCATGTGGAAGAACCACCGCATCAACATCATCGACACGCCCGGTCACGTCGATTTCACGATGGAGGTGGAGCGTTCGCTGCGCGTTCTGGACGGCGCGGTGACGGTGTTCTGCGCCAAAGGCGGCGTAGAGCCGCAGTCCGAGACGGTTTGGCGGCAGGCCGACCGTTACGGCGTGCCGCGTATGGCGTATGTGAACAAAATGGACATCATGGGCGCGAACTTCCACAACGTGATCGCGATGATGCGCGACCGCCTGAAATGCAACGCCGTGGCCATTCAGCTCCCGATCGGCGCGGAGGCGTCGTTCCGGGGCGTGATCGACCTGATTACCATGCGGGCATACGTCGCAAAAGATACGCTGGGACAGGAAATCGTCGAGGAAGACATCCCGGCGGAACTGACCGCCGAGGCGGAGGACTGCCGCGAGGCGCTGATCGACGCGGTAACGATGTTCGACGACGGGCTGGCCGAGGCGTTTTTGGAGAACCCGAAGACGGTTACGCCGGAAATGGTCTACCCGGTCATACGCAAGGCGGTAATCGCCAATAAACTGGTGCCCGTACTGTGCGGCACCTCATACCGCAACAAAGGCGTGCAGAACCTGCTGGACGCAATCGTCGCCTACATGCCGTCCCCGCTGGACATCCCCCCCGTGATCGGCGCCGACCCGGACAACGACAACGCCGAAACCGAGCGCCCCTCCGACGACGCCGCGCCGTTTTCCGCGCTGGCGTTCAAGGTGATGACCGATCCGTACGTCGGCAAACTAACCTTCTTCCGCGTCTACTCCGGCACGGTGACCGCCGGTTCGTCCGTCTTCAACGCCAACCGGGGACGCCACGAGCGCCTCGGACGGATCCTGATGATGCACGCGAACGACCGCGAGGACATCGACGCCGTTTACGCGGGCGACATCGCCGCCGCCGTGGGGCTGAAAAACACCACGACCGGCGACACCCTGTGCGACGACAAGAAGCCGGTTGTCTTGGAATCAATGGAGTTTCCCGAACCGGTCATCCGCGTCGCAATCGAGCCGCGCACCAAGGCGGGGCAGGAAAAAATGGGCATCGCGCTGCAAAAGCTCTCGGAAGAGGATCCTACCTTCCGCGCGTATACCGACCAAGAGACGGGGCAGACGATCATCGCCGGAATGGGCGAGCTGCATTTGGAGATCATCGTAGACCGCCTGCTGCGCGAGTTCAAGGTTGAAGCCAACGTCGGCAAACCTTCGGTCGCCTTTAAGGAGACGATCCGCAAGACCGCCGAGATCGACCACAAATACGCCCGTCAGTCGGGCGGGCGCGGTCAATACGGTCATGTCAAGCTGCGTCTGGAACCGAACGAATCGGGCAAGGGCTATGAATTTATCAACAAGATCATCGGCGGCGCAATCCCGAAAGAGTTTATCCCCGCCGTCGATCAGGGCATACAGGGAGCGATGAACGCCGGTGTGCTCGCGGGTTACCCGGTCGTGGACGTGAAAGTGACGCTGTACGACGGTTCGTTCCACGAGGTGGACTCCTCGGAAATGGCGTTCAAGATCGCCGGCTCGATGGCGTTCAAAGAGGGCTGCCGCAAGGCAGACCCGGTGATGCTGGAGCCGATCATGCTGGTATCGGTCACCGTACCCGAAGATTATCTGGGCGACGTGATGGGCGACATCAACCGCCGCCGCGGTATGATCCAAGGAACCGAAACCATATCCGGCGCGCAGCAGATCGTCGCGCACATCCCGCTCTCCGAAATGTTCGGCTACGCCACCGATCTGCGCACGTTTACGCAGGGACGCGGGGTCTACTCAATGGAACCGCACAGCTACGTCGAGCTGCCGAAATCGCTTCAGGAGCAGCTGAGTAAATAATTTGCAAAAAACGCTTGCATTTTCTAGGGGAATCAGTTACAATAGGCAATACGAATGACAATGGGAACAAAGGGAGGATTTATCTCAATGGGAAAGCAAAAATTTGAACGCAGCAAACCGCACGTTAACATCGGAACCATCGGCCACGTGGACCACGGCAAGACCACGCTGACCGCCGCCATCACAAAGGTACTGGGCTTCAAAGGCCAAGCCGAGTTCAAGGCATATGACGCCATCGACAAAGCCCCCGAAGAGAAGGAACGCGGCATTACCATCAACACTGCGCACGTCGAGTATCAGACCGACGCGCGCCACTACGCGCACGTCGACTGCCCCGGACACGCCGACTATGTCAAGAACATGATCACCGGCGCGGCGCAGATGGACGGCGCAATCCTCGTCGTGTCGGCCGCCGACGGTCCGATGCCGCAGACCCGCGAGCACATCGTGCTTGCCCGTCAGGTCGGCGTGCCCTATATCGTCGTATATATGAACAAGTGCGACCAAGTCGATGACCCCGAGCTGCTCGATCTGGTTGACATGGAGATCCGCGAGCTGCTCTCCAAGTACGATTTCCCCGGCGACGACACCCCGATTATCCGCGGTTCGGCGCTGCAGGCGCTGGAGAGCGAATCCAAAGACCCCGCCGCCGCCGAGTACACCTCGATCTCCGAGCTGATGGACGCGGTAGACAAATATATCCCCACCCCCGAGCGCAAGGCCGACCTGCCCTTCCTGATGCCGGTGGAAGACGTTTTCACCATTCAGGGGCGCGGCACCGTCGTCACCGGGCGCGTGGAACGCGGTCAGCTCAAGACGGGCGAGGAAGTCGAGATCGTCGGCATCCGCGACACACGCAAAACGGTCGTCACCGGTATCGAAATGTTCCACAAGACCCTCGATTACGCCGAAGCGGGCGACAACGCGGGCTGCTTGCTGCGCGGCGTCGCGAAGACCGAGGTCGAGCGCGGTCAGGTGCTTGCCAAGCCCAACACGATCAAACCCCACAAACACTTTGAGGGTCAGGTATACGTCCTCACCAAGGAAGAGGGCGGACGCCACACCCCGTTCTTCCCCAACTACCGCCCGCAGTTCTACTTCCGCACCACCGACGTCACCGGCACCATTCAGCTTCCTGACGGCGTCGAGATGTGTATGCCCGGCGACAACATCGTGATGGAAGTCCAGCTCGGCACCCCGATCGCGATCGAAGAAGGTCTGCGCTTCGCGATCCGCGAAGGCGGCCGCACGGTCGGCTCCGGCGTGGTTATCAAGGTTCTGGGCGACTAAACAACGCGTAACGTTGCAACCCCCTTCCGCAGGAAGGGGGTTGTTTTAATGCGTGGGCGCGCCGCAGGAATTAAACCTTCTTTACGTTCACGCTGATTTCACTCAGCGCGTTGGCCGCCTCCATCTCCATCGCGCGGCTCTTGGCCATATCGCCGAGCGAGAGCATGCCCACCACCGCGCCGGAAACGTTGACCACCGGCAGGCGGCGTACCTGCTCGTGCGCCATCTTGTGCGCCGCCTCGCGCACATCGTCGTCGGGCGATACCGACACCACGCCGCGCGTCATGATCTCGCGCACCCGCATCGTCTGAGGGTCGCTCTCGGTCGCGACACACCGCAGTACGATGTCGCGGTCGGTCACCATGCCGCGCAACTTCCCGTCCAGCGAACACACCGGCAGCGAACCGATGTTGTGGCGGGAAAGCAGCCGCGCCGCCAGCAGCGCCGGTTCGTCGGGCGTGATGGAAACCACGTTGGCGTTCATCAATTCGGACACTCGCATATGGATACCACCTCATCAAAGGGATTCCATGCCCGTGGCATGAAAACCGATTTTCTGTGTGGTTCAGTATGCCCTGTCCGCAAGTAATTTAGTCAGGCGGCACTTCAAATTTGTTCTGTGCCGTTTGAAAGAACTGTGGAACTCTCAAAACCTCCCGCATGAAAAAGGCGAAACTAGATCGTCACCTTTCCGCTCACGATGGCTTGGTAATCCTCGTAATTTTTCGCCAGCAAATTCGGGGTATCCAGCCCGTACGGGCATTTCGCAGCGCATTGACCGCAGCGGGTGCAGTCCCGAATCCTCCCCATCATCGCCTGTGACTGCTCGCTCAGGTGCTGCGCGGAGGGGGAGCGCCGGATCAGCAGCGACATCCGGGCGCACATGTGGATCAGAATCTCCGCCGGGCAGGGCATGCAGTAGCCGCAGCCGCGGCAGAAAGCGCCGGACAGCGCCGCGCAGTCGGCTTCAATCCGCTCGCGTACAGTGTCGTCCGGCACAGGGGGATTCCCTTGAAGAGCGAGAAACTCGTCCAGCTCGCGCTCGCGCTGTATACCCCAGATGGGCAGCACGTTATCATGCTGCGCCATGAACGCGTACGCCGCGCGGGCGTCGATGATCAAACCGCCGGAGAGAGCCTTCATCGCGATAAAGCCGACGTTCTTCTCCCGGCAGAGCGCGACGAGCGCGCCTTCCTCCTCCGAAGACAGGTAGGAAAACGGAAATTGCAGCGTGTCGTACAGCCCCGACTCCACCGCGTCCCGCGCCGTTTGCAGGCGGTGGGCGGTGATGCCGATAAACCGGATTTTTCCCTGCCGTTTCGCTTCCAGCGCCGCTTCGTACAGACCGGAGGCGTCGCCGGGTCTGGGGTGGGGGCTGATGTTGTGGAATTGATAGATGTCGACCGTATCGGCCTTCAGCAGGGTAAGGCTCGTCTCCAAGTGGCTCCAAAATCCTTCGGCGTTGGGCGCGCCGGTCTTGGTGGCGAGGATGATCTTGCCCCGCGCGTCTCCCAGCGCCCGCCCGATCTTCTCTTCGCTGTCGGAATAGGCGCGGGCGGTGTCGAAGAAATTGACGCCGCCGTCAAACGCTTTGCGCAAAATACGCTCCGCTTCCGCCATGCCGACCCGCTGGATCGGCAGTGCCCCGAAGCCGGTCTTCGCGGTGGTCAGCCCGGTTCTCCCCAATTTGACGGTGTCCATATGTCTCCTCCTGAATGAGTTTCTCAAAAACTGTTCTTAAACACGGCATTGCTTCTCCGTGTGTTTTTCATCATTATACCATCGCGGCGGGCGTTTTCCAACATAAATCGGGAAACTCTAAGAACCCTCATGTTCTCCGGCAGACAAACGAGCGGGCTGCGCTGCCAATCGCAACTCTTTGAAGATTATCGGCATTATTTTTTGAGAAATCCGTGCGATAAACCACAAATAAAGGGCGGCTTCACAGCCGCCCTTACGGTTTTCTATTATGGGGTTAGTATCGCCGCGCCTCACGCGTGCCCTTCTTCAAGGCGACGCGCGGAATCGTTATAATACGTTCGGGCGACGGGGCAGCTCTTTGTTTACGCGTGATCTACCTTATACATATGCTGGATCAGATCCAGCACTTTGGAGGAATAGCCCCATTCGTTGTCGTACCAGCTTACCAGTTTGACAAAGGTGTCGGTCAGCGCGATGCCGGCTTTCGCGTCGAAGATCGAGGTGCGCGGGTCTCCGATGAAGTCGCTGGAGACGACCATCTCGTCGGTGTAGCCCAGGATGCCCTTCATCGCGCCTTCGCTGGCCTTCTTGATCGCGGCGCAAATCGCGTCGTAGCTCGCGGGCTTCTTGAGGTTGACGGTGAGGTCTACCACCGAGACATCCAGTGTCGGGACGCGCATCGACATACCGGTCAGTTTGCCGTTCAGCTCGGGGATGACCTTGCCGACCGCTTTGGCCGCGCCGGTGCTGGAGGGGATGATGTTACCGCTGGCGGCGCGCCCGCCGCGCCAGTCTTTTTTCGACGGCGCATCAACCACCATCTGCGTGTTGGTGGCCGAATGGACGGTGGTCATCAGACCGTCGGCAATGCCGAATTCGTCGTTGATGACCTTCGCGAGCGGGGCGAGACAGTTGGTGGTGCAGGACGCGTTGGAGACGAAGTTCATGTCTTTGGTATATTTATCGAGGTTGACGCCGCAGACGAACATCGGGGTATCGTCTTTGGAAGGCCCGGAGACGACGACCTTCTTCGCGCCCGCGTCGATGTGTCCCTGCGCTTTGTCTTGGCTGTGGAAGATGCCGGTGGCGTCTACGACGTACTCGGCTCCGACCTTGCCCCACGGAATGCTAGCGGGGTCTTTCTCGGCGAAGAAGGAAATCTTCTTGCCGTTGACGGTGATCGAGCTGTCGTCGTAAGTCACTTCGCCGTCAAAACGTCCGTGTACGGTGTCGTAACGGAGCATGTACGCCACATAGTCGGGGGACATGAAGGGATCGTTTACCCCTACGAAATCCAGATTCGGGTTGGATAAACCCGCGCGGAAAACCAGACGGCCGATACGGCCAAACCCATTGATGCCGATTTTGATGCTCATGTGCGTTCCTCCTAACAAATCTTTACAGGGTAACTTTTATACCGAAGGATATTATATACCATGTCTCTCTATTATACAAGAATTATTTTCACCCCCTTTACGCCGCGTCGAAAAAACGGTATAATAGTCAACATCCCCCGAAACCACGCGGCACCCCTCCGCCGAAGTGTTGAAAATTGCGTGTTCGCCTGAAAGGCGAACGAGCGCAGCGCTTGCGGACAGCCGCCTGTGGCGCGGTGTCACGTTCCTCTCGCCTCGCGGGCGGTCGCCTTTCACCCTCCGGCTACGCTCGCTGGCTCGCTATGCCTGCGGGTTCCAAGTCTCCCTGCGAGGCGGGTTCACGCTTCGTTTTCAAGCCGGAGCGGGCAATTTTCAACATGCCCTCCATAACATAGGGGCGGAGGTAGAGCCGCCGGGAGATGTTTAATCCCAAATCCGAGAAGCGCCTTAGTTTTTTAGAGTAACCCGATTGTCGAAAGTGGTGTGTTATGGTCGATACCGAGCTGCAGGAGCAGATCAATCAAACGCTGAGCGGCTTTATGTCTAACGCCGAGGTGCGTCTGCGGGATAAACTCTCGGCGCTGCTCCCGGCGCTTGACTTGCTGGAAAAGAGAATCGCCCCGCGCGCGGACGACGCGACGGTGCGCTATATCGGCGATGTGCGCAAAGCGGCGTTCGGCATTCTTCGGGCGGCGGGGAACATGGGCGACTACGCCCGATATGTGCGGAACTACAGCCAGAGCGAACCTTCGCGCATCAACCTCTCCGAGCTGGTGACAACCATGCTCCGGGAGGTGTCGGCGCTGGCGCTGCACAAGGAAATCACCTTCAGCCTCGAATGCCGCGAGCTGCCGTTCTACGCCGTGGCAGACAAGGGGCAGATCGAGAAACTGTTGTATCACCTGCTGTCCAACGCCGTGCTGTACGGCGAGAAAAACGTGACGGTGGAGCTGAAGCGTTCGGACGGTCACGTCATCCTCACCGTCACCAACACGGGAGGCGTGATCGAGGGTGAGACGCTCGCCGTTTTGTACACCGGATACAGCAAATTTATCGACGTGAAGGCGGGGAAGCTGGGGCTGGGGCTGCCGATCGCGCTCGCAATCGCTTGCCAGAACGGCGGCACGATGGCCGTGACATCCGACGTAAAAAACGGAACCTCGGTGACCGTCTCGCTGCCCGACTTGCTGACCGGCGAAGAGCCGCTGGAGATGGAGAACGCGTTTTTTAGTGAAGACGGCGGCTATCTCAAAACGCTGGTCGCCATGTCCGATTTCCCGGGGAACAGCAAGATCTACTCAAAACTAAACGATAAAGACGAGGGCGGGAAATGCACCATTTCTACGCAATGATGGCGCGGATGCGCCACATCCGGCGCTGGAGCCTGATGGAGAACCGTTCGCCGGAAAACGTGGCCGAGCATTCGCTGATGACCGCCGTGCTGGCGCACGCGCTGGCCGTGATCGGGCGCGACACGTACGGGCGGGCGGACGCCGACCCCAACGCCTGCGCGGCGGCGGCCGTTTTCCACGACGCGCCGGAGATCCTCACCGGCGACCTGCCGACGCCGGTGAAATATTTTTCCCCCGGCGTGCGCGAAGCATACCGCGAGGTGGAGGACACGGCGGTCGCGAAGCTGCTCTCGATGCTGCCGGAACCGATGCGGGGCGAATACGGCGCGTTTCTCGCGCCCGGAGAGGGCTATACCGCGGCAATCGTACGCGCCGCAGACAAGCTCGCGGCCTACATAAAGTGCCTGGAGGAGGAACGCGCCGGGAACGCGGAGTTCCGCGACGCCGCCCGCGTGACGAGAGAAAAGCTGGACGCGATGGAACTGCCGGAACTAAAAACCTTCATGACAGAATTTTTACCCTCATTCTCGTTGACTTTGGACGAGCTGCGGTGATATAATGTTTTGACCTCGAATAACCGGGAGCTGCTGAACAACGCTGAATTTGCCGGCCGGAAAAGTTGTGAAGCGTGATAGCGGCACCATTCGGCAGCTCCTAACCAATGTTTTCTCGGATGAGAACTCGGGCGCTGCTTCGGCGGAGAGAGTCCGCGCGCGCGGCGCCGCCGTCTACGGGGGATTTCGGGGAATGCGTATGATTGCACAAAAGAAAGGAATGGAATGATGAAGTACGTCTACCGGTTTGCCGAAGGTTCCGGCTCTATGCGGGAATTGCTGGGCGGCAAAGGAGCCAACCTCGCGGAGATGACCAATCTGGGCTTGCCCGTCCCGCAGGGATTCACCGTCACAACGGAGGCGTGTGAACGCTATTACGCCGACGGCGAAGCCGTCGCGCCCGACATAAGCGGGCAGGTAAACGAATACCTCGCGTGGCTGGAGAGCGAAACAAACAAGGGGTTCGGCAGCGCGAAAAACCCGCTGCTGGTATCGGTGCGCTCCGGTTCCCGCGCCTCGATGCCGGGCATGATGGATACCATCCTGAATCTCGGCATGAACGACGCCGTCGCCGAAGGGATGAGCGCCCTGACCGGTAACCCCCGCTTCGTATACGATTCCTACCGCCGCTTTATCCAGATGTTCTCCGATGTCGTGATGGAACTGCCCAAGCACACGTTCGAGGTGATCATCGACGAGCTGAAAACCCAAAAGGGCGTCAGGAACGACACCGAGCTGGGCGTAGACGACATGAAGACGCTGGTGGAGCGTTTTAAGGCGTATTACAAAGACAAAAAGGGTACGGACTTCCCGCAGGAACCGCGCGACCAGCTGATGGCCGCCGTCGCCGCCGTCTTCCGTTCCTGGAACAACCCCCGCGCCATTGTCTACCGCCGCGAAAACGACATCCCGTCCAGCTGGGGCACCGCCGTCAATGTGCAGTCGATGGTGTTCGGCAACATGGGCGACGATTCCGGCACCGGCGTGGCGTTCACCCGCAACCCATCCACCGGCGAGAACAAGCTCTACGGCGAGTTCCTGATGAACGCGCAGGGCGAGGACGTGGTGGCCGGTATCCGCACCCCGCAGACGATCGACCAGCTCCAGCAGGTGATGCCGGAGGCGTACGAGCGCTTTACCAAGATCGCCGCCACGCTGGAGAGCCATTATAAAGACATGCAGGACATGGAATTCACAATCGAGCGCGGGACGCTCTACATGCTCCAGACCCGCAACGGCAAGCGCACCGCGCAGGCGGCTTTGCAAATCGCGCTGGATATGGTCGCCGACGGCATCTGGAGCAAAGAGGACGCGCTGATGAAGGTCGAGCCGAAGCAGCTCGATACCCTTTTGCATCCTCAATTCGAGCCGGCGGCGCTGAAATCGGCCAAGCCCGCGGCGGCGGCGCTGCCCGCCTCGCCCGGCGCGGCCTGCGGGCGGGTGTATTTTACCGCCGAACGCGCGAAGGCCGAAGCCGCGAACGGTCCGGTTCTGCTGGTGCGCAAAGAGACATCGCCGGAGGACATCGAAGGGATGATCGCGGCACAGGGCATCCTGACAGCCCGCGGCGGCATGACCTCCCACGCGGCGGTTGTGGCGCGCGGCATGGGCACCTGCTGCGTCGCCGGATGCGGCGAATGCGTCATCAACGAAGACGGCGGTTACCTGACAATCGGCGACACGCGCGTCAACGTCGGTGACTTCATGAGCATCGACGGCTCGACCGGCAACGTCTATATCGGCGCAATCCCGACCGTGGAAGCCGAGATCAGCGGCAACTTCAACCAATTCATGCAGTGGGCGGACGAAGTGCGCACCCTGAAGGTACGCACCAACGCCGATACGCCGCAGGACGCCGCCCAAGCGGTCGGCTTCGGCGCGGAGGGTATCGGTCTGACCCGCACCGAGCATATGTTCTTTGAGGCCGACCGTATCGGCCCGATGCGCGAGATGATTCTGTCGGCAGACGAGACCGAACGCCGCAGGGCGCTCGATAAATTGCTGCCGATGCAGGTAAAAGACTTTGAGGGCATCTTCACGGCGATGGGCGCCCGCCCGGTGACCATCCGCCTGCTCGACCCGCCGCTGCACGAGTTCCTGCCGCAGAAAGCCGAGGACATCAAGGCGCTCGCAATCGAGATGGGTGTCAGCGAGCAGACGCTGAAGGAGCGCGTGGACAGCCTGCACGAGTTTAACCCGATGATGGGGCACCGCGGCTGCCGCCTCGCCGTCTCCTACCCCGAAATCGCCGAGATGCAGGCGCGCGCGATCATCCGCGCCGCAGTCAATGTGAAGAAGGCGACCGGCATCGACCTCGTACCGGAGATCATGATCCCGCTGGTCGGCGACGCGCACGAGATGAAGTTCGTTAAAGATGTCGTCAAGAAAGCGGCCGACGAGGAACTGGGCGGCAACGCGCTGACCTACATGGTCGGCACGATGATTGAAATTCCCCGCGCCGCGCTGACCGCCGACGAAATCGCGAAGGAAGCCGAGTTCTTCTCATTCGGCACCAACGACCTTACGCAGATGACGTTCGGGTTCTCCCGCGACGACGCGGGTCCGTTCCTTGAGGATTACTATAAACGCAAGATCTACGAGAGCGACCCGTTCGCCCGCCTCGACCAGACCGGCGTCGGCCTGCTGGTGAAGATGGCTGTCGAGCTGGGACGGAAGTCCCGCCCCGGCATCAAGCTGGGAATCTGCGGCGAACACGGCGGCGACCCGTCTTCGGTGGAGTTTTGCCACAATACCGGTCTGGACTACGTCTCCTGCTCCCCCTTCCGCGTGCCGATCGCGCGTCTCGCCGCCGCGCAGGCGAAAATCAAGGCGAAGAAGTAAATACGAAAGCGGGGGCGGTGTAAATCGCCCCCGCTTCATACATCGCGCCAGTTAAAGTTAAAGGGGAGGGTTTTATGGATAAGCCGGAGAAACGTTCGGGGGTCACGCGCTGGCTCAAATGGCAGAATGAAATTATCGGCGATATTGACGGCGCAAATACGGTTACGTTTACCCGGCCGGAATACAATACCGTCGTCTCTCTGTATACCGGCGGCGCTGAAAGCTGGACTGCCGAGAAGTTTACGGAGTTTCTCTCAGAGCGTACCGTAAGCCGTGACCGCCGCGACATTGAAAAGATTTTGTTCCGCTGCGGGTTGTCCCATTACGATGTTTTGCGGATCGCGGACATTACAAGGGGTATCCACCCGAAAGATTTGCTTTGGGTTGCCCATGCGGAAGACGAACGGTTAGACGCGGTTGTCACAAATGTTTTTGAATCTGTTTTCCGGCAAAAAATCGACATGACCGGCGATAGTATTGATACGCCGGAAGGTTATAACATAAAACGTTACGGTGTCTATGACGGTCAGTACGGGATCTATAAGCAGCGTATCCATCCGCTCTCCGCGGATGTGGAGTCCGAAGCGGCGGTGTATGGGCTCGCGCAAAAGCTGGGCGTGCCGTGCTGCCCCGCTTACCGGATTGATAAGGATACGGTTTTCTCCGCGTTTCTCTACGATTTCTCAAAGGAATATATCGTGCATTTTCGCCGCTTGTTTGACGGCGTACGGTCTGACAACGAATACCAAAATCTGATTTCTGTCCGTCCGCAGTATAGAGACGGCATTGCCCGGATGATTTTGCTGGATTTTGTCACGCGGCAGGATGACCGGCATCTTTCCAATATCGCCATCAAAATTAGCGGCGGGACAGAAGAGTTTTATCCGCTTTACGATAACGGGCGCAGCCTGTTTTATGAAGACACGGAAGAACTGGTCGCGCAGGCGGCGGCAGACCCGGAACGTTACGCCACCGGCTTCGGTTATTCGGGAACCTATCTTGATTACGTGCGGGAGGTTGCCGGCGAACGCGGCGGGCTGAAAGGGCTTATCCGTTTTGATTTGTCAAAAGATGAGATTGCGGACGTATTGCTCCAAGCGGGATTCAAAAACTACCGTTTCGAGGGCGCGTTGGTATGGATAACAAAAACGCTTCATATGCTCCGTGAGCTTGCGTGATAAAATACGGTGGGCGCGCCGGGTTTTAGAGTACCCAAATCTCCTGTCCTTCAATACTTTTGATCGGGTTATCCGGTCCTTCGCCCATATTGCCGTACATCTACCCTTCAATCCCCGCGATGCGCCGGATGTGCCGCTCCTCTCCGGAAAATTCTGTGCCGAGGAACGCCTCCACGATGTCATACGCGGTTTCCGCGCCGACGATGCGCGAACCGACGGCGAGGATGTTCGCGTCGTTATGCAGGCGCGCGAGACGCGCCGTCGCCGGTTCGCTGCAGCAGATACAGCGAATCCCCCTGATGCGGTTCGCGGCATATGACATCCCCGCGCCGGTGCCGCAGACGAGAATCGCCCTGTCTTTCCCGCCGCTGTCCGCAACCGCTTGCGCCACCGAGCGGGCGACCGGGGCGTAATCGCGCGGAGAATCGTTTTCCGCGCCCATATCCGCAAACGAAAAGCCCCTGTTGTATAAATATATGGCGATCTGGTTCTTCAGCGGATAGCCCGCTCCGTCACTCGCGATGTAGAGCATAATATGCCGCCTCCATTTTTTTGTTGTGTTCACATATGCGCCGGGACTTCCACGCCTAAAATACCCAGAAGAACCGTCAGCAGACGGTCGGTCAGCGACAGCAGCGACAGCCAAGAGGCTCGGCGCTCCTCATCGGGGTGCTGGAGGATCTTGTGCTCGAAATAGAAACGGTTGAACCGGCCCGCAAGCTCGAAGAGTACGTCGCATATGGCGCTCGGCGCTTTGTCGGCAAAGGCGCGGAGCAGCGCGTCGGGCACGAGCGGCATACAGAGCATCAGATCGCGCTCGGTGTCCGACGCGGGCGGCAGGATTGCCCCCGGTTTGAAACCGGCGGCTTTGACCAGCACCGAGCGGATCCTCACGGCGGTATATTGCAGGTAAGGACCTGTCTTCCCCTCCGTCGCGAGGAAACGGTCCATATCAAAGATATAATCCTTCGTTCGGTGGTTCTGCATATCACCGACGCGCAGCGCCGCCATGCCGAGCTGACGCGCGATCACGCCCGTTTCGGCTTCCTCTATCTCGATGTCCGACGATTTCACCTTCTCCAGCGCGTTGGATGTCACGGAATCGATCAGGTCGGACAGACGCATCACCCCGCCGTCGCGGGTCTTATACGGCTTGCCGTCTTTTCCGTTGACCGTGCCGAACGGGAAGTGACGGCATACGGCGTTTTTACCGCCGCCGCTTAAAATCCCGGCGATCTCCGCACAGCGGAAAATCTGTTTGAAATGCAAAGACTGACGGTTGTCGGTAAAATACCACACCTCGTCGGGGTCAAAGTCCCGCTTGCGCTGGTAAAGGGTCGCGAGGTCGGTGGTGCCGTAGATATACGCGCCGTTGGTCTTCTGCACCATCATCGGCGGCATCGGTTCTTTATCCTCAGGCAGCGCTACGTCCACGACCAGAGCGCCCTCGCTTTCCCGCAGCAAGCCCCGCTCCCGCAGAATATCTATCACCGGGGGGATGAAGCGGTCGGCGTCGCTCTCACCGTACCAACGGTCAAAAAACACCTCCATTTGGTCGTAGCTCCGCCGCAGCCCCTCCACCGAGGTGGCGCGCAGACGTTCCCACACGGCGCGGAGAGCCGGATCGCCGCTTTGCAGTTCCGCCGTCCGCACGGCGGCCTTTTCGGCGAAGGACGCGTCCGTTTTCGAGCGGGCGGACGCGGCGGGGTAAATTTCGTTCAGGTCGTCCAGTGACACATCGCCGGCGTCCAAACCGCGTTCTTCCATCTCCGCGATGACCAAGCCCATTTGCAGCCCCCAGTCTCCGAGGTGGATGTCTCCGATTACGGCGTGCCCCAAAAAACGGGACAGGCGCACCATGCTGTCCCCGATGATCGCGGAGCGCAGATGCCCGACATGCAGCGGCTTCGCGACGTTCGGTCCGCCATAGTCCATCACGATTGTCCTGCGCTCCATCAGCGGGAGCAGAAGCCGTTTATCAGCCGCCATGTCACAAAGCAGGGAGGTCAAAAAAGCGTCGGACAGGCGCAGGTTGACAAAGCCGGGCGGCGCCGCGTCTGCGGACGCGAAACGGCTGTCGCCGCGCAGTTCCTCGGCGATTTCCCCGGCAATAACCAGAGGATTGACTTTTTTAGCCTTCGCCGCCGGAAGCGCCCCGTTGCACTGATAATGGCAGAGGTCGGGGCGGTTGGATACGGTCACGCCGCCGTAGGCTGCGTCGTAACCGCGCTTCGCGAACGCGGCGGAAACGGTTTCGGTGAGTGTCGTTAAGATATTCATGCCGGTTTATCTCCAATTTCTTTTAACAGTTCCGTCATTTCTTTCTGGCGTTCAGCGCCCAGCGTGCGGTCGAGCACGGTGAAGAAACCGATCAGCACGGCGGAGCAGAGCAGGCAGGCGACCCACAGCACGGCGGCGTACATCAATGTCAGCGAAAACGAAATTACGGCGGCCAGCAGCAATAAAATCTGCGAGGGGATATACACAAACAGGCGGTCGGCGGTCGTCATGCCGAAACGGCCGGAAATCTCCGCGCCCTTCTCCTCGCCGCGCGCCTTACCCACCTTACCGCGGAAAACGCGTTGGGGGCGCGTCCGCCCGCGCCCGCCGTTTTTCGTAAGGGTAAAGCGGCTGCCGCGTATTTGGAGCAGAAACGCGTCTTTTTTATACATCGCCGCACGGTTCCACGGCTCGCTCGCTTTCATCAAGCGCTTGAGCACGCGCTCCGGCGGCGCTTTCGCGCGTATACGCAGCATATCGCTCCCGCCTCCTTTGTTTTTGGGCATGTTAAACTCTTTTGGTATTGTATCGCAATACAGGTAAAAACGCAAGTAGGGAACGGATTTATCCGTTCCGACAAACGCATGAACGGACAAAATGCACAAAAAGCGGCATCCTCATGTAGGGGCGACCGTCCTCGGTCGCCCGCGGCTGCGGGATTTTTCGGGGTTACGGGCGGTCGGGGACGACCGCCACTACACTTCATCTGTGCAACATAGACATTCATGCGTTTGTCGTACAAACATCAGAGTAATTGATGAAACATGCGGCGCATATTTGTTAATGCTAAAGAAGCTTAGCAAAAACAACGCAACAATCGAAGAAACAGGGCATACTTCAACGATAATCGTATTTGTTCGCGGTGAAAGCGTGGAACAACAATACGGGAATACGCAAAACAACTGGAATCTTCATACCGGCGCGAGCATGCACCATTTATTGCCATATGTAGCGTTTTTATTTGACATCGGGGCGTAAGTGATGTAAAATAATTGGCGTTGAAAAAGAAGGAGGTTGCTCAATGATTGGATTTCCGGAGATCGGGCTAGAGTTTCAGTCAAACCCCATTATCTGGCAGATAACAGACAAATTCGCGCTGAGATGGTACGGG
>JAISVY010000133.1 GCA_031271325.1 Oscillospiraceae bacterium | reverse complement strand
GCATGTACGGCATATCGTTCTAGCCCGGATAATATACTGTTGACAAGCAGTGTATAAGGAGGAAAGGGCATGGAACTGAAAAAGCAGACGTTCCTGTATTATCAAACCGTGCTGGACGCATCCAGCGCGCCCGAAGTCACCGCCGATATGATTGTACCCGACCTGTACCCGGATATGGCGGATGTGGTGAGCGCGACCGGGCAGGCGTGCGTCAAGGAAAAGGCGCTGAGAGACGACCGGCTCGATCTGACGGGGATCGTGAAGGTCGGTGTGCTTTACAGGCCGGAGGGGGAAGGCGGTCTGCGGAAGCTCGATGTCACCATTCCGTTTAATCACGTTTTTGACGGGCGTTTCCCCAACCAGAGCGAGGCGTTCTGCGACGTACGGCTCTTGGAGGCGGCGGCAAAAGCGGTCAACCCGCGCAAAGTGTCGGTGCTGTGCAAGCTGGCCGTGCGCGCGGTCGTTCACGCTCCCGCCGAGATGGAGATACCGACCGACGTATCCGAACCGTGCGAGGTGCGCCGGCAGACATTCACGGCGTATATCCCGACGGCGGCGAAAAGCAGAGGGTTTACCGTCAACGAAAATGTGGAGATTCCGGCGTCCCGCCCGCCGGTGGACGAAATCGTCATCGCGCGCCCGAACATGTCGGTAACCGATGTGAAGACAATCGGCAATAAGGCGGTCTTCAAAGGCGCTGTCACGCTGAACATCCTATACCTGAGCGGCGGGGAACCGGCCAGCGCGGAGCACGAATTCTCGATTTCGCAGATCATGGACATAAACGGGCTGGAAGACGGCGCCCATGTTGACCTCGGGCTGCGGTTTACCGGCATTGAAATGGATATAGGCAACGGTTTGGGCGGCGAATCGCGCCAGATTGCCGTGACGCTGCACTTTGACGCGCAGGCGGCGGCCTATATGGAACGCAATCTGGAGGCGATCACCGACCTCTACAGCACCTCTTCGACGTTGAACCTTCAGATGGAGCCGCTGCAGCTGACCGAGCTGATTGAGCGCGGCGTGCGGAAACAGCCGGTGCGGGAGACGCTGGAACTGGATGAAGACGTGAGGTCTGTGATCGATACCTGCGTGACGCTCGGTTTGATTACGCGGCTCGGCGACGACGTGGGCTGCCTCGCCTATATCAACCTGCTGTATACCGCCGACGACGGAACGGTGAAGCTGCTGTCGCGCAAGGCGGAGGTTCCCGCCGGGCTGGATATAGAGGGAGCGCATGTCGTTAGCCACAACGCGAGCGAGGTTACGAGCGCTCCGTCTTCGGGCAGTATGGAGCTGCGCTTCGCGGTGGACTTTAACTTCCTCGCGACAAAGGTATTCAAGCTGTTGGTGGTGGGCGGCGTCAGCGAGGAAGAGCCGGCGGAAAAGCCGAATCGTCCCAGTGTTGTGCTCCGCAGGTGCCAAGAAAAAGAAGAATTGTGGGATATTGCCAAAAAATATAACACCACGATCGGCGAGTTGTGCCTCGCCAACGGTTTAGAGGAAGGCGAGGCCGTGCCGAACGGGCGGCTTCTGCTGATTCCCAAGAAACGGTAGGGGAGTGAAACAGATGGAAAACCGCAGGATTTACGAGGATATTGCCCAGCGGACGGAAGGCGACATCTACATCGGCGTCGTGGGACCGGTCAGGACGGGAAAATCCACCTTTATCAAGCGTTTCATGGAAACGCTGGTCATTCCGAACATTGAGAACGAATTCAAGCGCGACAGAGCACGCGACGAGCTGCCGCAATCGGGTTCGGGACGCACCATCATGACGGCCGAGCCGAAGTTCGTGCCGGAAGAAGCCGTCGAAATCGTGATGGAGGGCGGCGCGCGGATGAGCGTGCGCCTGATCGACTGTGTGGGATACATGGTGGACGGCGCGATCGGCGAGAGCGAGGACGGGCGTCCCCGGATGGTACATACGCCGTGGTTTGACTACGAGGTGCCGATGACCGAAGCCGCCGAGATGGGTACCCGCAAAGTCATTGAAGAACACTCCACGATCGGGTTGGTGGTGACGACCGACGGCACCGTGACCGACCTCAGCCGCGAAGGGTACGCCGAGCCGGAGGAGCGCGTGATCGAAGAACTGAAGGCGCTGAAGAAACCCTTCCTGGTACTCGTCAACTCCGCCTACCCCGAATCGCCGCTGGCGCAAACCGTCTGCGAGGACATCGGCGCTAGACACGGCGTTACCTGCTTCGCCGCAAACTGCGCCGAGCTGAACGAAGCGGACGTGCTCAACGTCATCAAAGGCGTACTGTTTGAATTCCCGGTCGTCGAGCTGGGGATCCACCTGCCCACATGGGTCGAGGCGCTGCCGCACGGGCACGCGATCAAGAACGAGCTGTACAGCGCTATGATCGAAGCGTCCAAAGACCTGTACCGCGTGCGCGATGTGGACGGCGTAATGGAAAACCTGAAGGAATGCCCGGACATCTCCTCGGTGCGGCAGGACGCGATCCATCTGGGAACGGGCGTCGCCGAATCGACCGTCGAGCTGCCGAGGGAGCTGTTTTACCGGACGCTGGGCGAACAGAGCGGGTTCCAGATTGCCGACGACGGCGACCTGATGCAGCTGCTGTCCGGGCTGGCCGACGTGAAAAATTCTTACGATAAGGTGTCGGAAGCGCTGAAAGCCGTGCGGGAGACGGGTTACGGGGTTGTAATGCCCGGTTCCGACGAACTCTCGCTGGAACAGCCGGAAATTGTGAAACAGGGCGGGCGCTACGGCATACGGCTCCGCGCCAGCGCGCCGAGTATCCACATGCTGCGGGCGGACATCGAGACAGAG
>JAISVY010000132.1 GCA_031271325.1 Oscillospiraceae bacterium | reverse complement strand
AACTCAACCGTTGGTTGAATCCAACCAACGGTTGTTGACTTGCCCCAAAATTTTTGGTATGGTGAACGTATCATACCGAAAGGGGAAACGAATATGTTTGAATTTGACGGTTTTGGGCGGCGGTTACAGCGTCTGCGCAAAGAAAAAAATATGACGCAGGAGGAGCTTGCCGACCGTTTGGGCGTTACGGGGCAGGCGGTCTCCAAGTGGGAGAACGGGCAAAGTTATCCCGATATTACGTTGATTCCCACGATCTCCACCATTTTAGGCACAGACATTGGCTATTTGTTCGGAAAAAAGGAAAGCAAAACGGATATTGAGTTCCCTCCGCAGTATGACGGGCTTCCGTTTGTAAGCAGCTATCAAAACGTCGCCTGTTACTCCGCGAAAACGGTGGCGGCGGTGGACGGCTCGGGTGTAAAATTCACCGACGGAAGCATGGCGGAGTTGTCCAGCCGGCTGGTGGTCAATGAGGGAACCGGCGAAATACGGCTGCTCGCGGCGGACGGCTTCAACCCGCGAGCCGGCATGACCGTCACCGAGAAGGAACTGGAATTTGAACCGGCAGACAGCGTGGACATCGAGGTATTTCACAGCCGAAGCGAAATCATCCGCTCCTCCGACGGAAAGAGCAGGGTGCGGGCAAAGGGCGACGCGCGGTTTATCTCGATGCTGAACGCGGCTGTGACCGGCGGAACGCTGACCGTCCGCTTCGACGGTAAAGACGGGTATGAAGGCTCGGACAACACCGTCGTCATCGAAATCCCCCATGAAACGGGGCGGCGCGCGGCAATCCAAATGAACGGTACCGGGACTCTGGTTTCGGAAATCAATCATTTTAACACCGGGGATTTGCAAGTAAACGGCTCCGGCTCCGTCACAATGCGAGGATTCGTGGAATGCCGCGCCATAATCAACGGTTCCGGCGACATCACGGCGATCGCCGCGGGCAACGCGAATCTTTGCATTAGCGGATCGGGATGTATGAAATGGGAAAATATTCAACACGCGGCCGTCACGATCAACGGCTCCGGCGATATAGAAGCGGGCTGCGCGGTTTCGCTTAACGCCGTGATCAACGGTTCCGGCGACATCGATCTTGGGCTGCTGAACGGTCAAGCCGGCGACGGGTATTTTTCCGCCAAGATCAACGGCAGCGGTGATATACGCGTCGGCGAGGGAAATTGTCAATCCTTCGACGCGGAGATCTCCGGTGTAGGGGAGATTGACGCGTCCGGCGTCACCGCGCGGCGGGCGGCAATCGTTATATCAAAGGACGGAGCCGTCACGCTGGGGCGGGTGACCGAACGCTCCGCCGAGCAAATCAAACATAAAGGAACAATTAAAATCTTAAACAGGGGACACGAAACCCCATAAGGGCGAGTGTGTTGTCAAGCGTGACATGGTTCTCGCCAAACGTTTCCCACGTTGCCCCCTTCCGCCGGAAGGGGATGGCGGCGAATGCCGCCGGGGGATGTCTACGGCGCGCCGGGGTCGTCGCGCCCTGCACAGGGGCGGTACATACCTAACGGCGAACATGTGGTTTTTAGAGCTTCTCTAAGGCAAACGTCCCCTATGAATCCGAAAATTCGTGCGTCACGCTGGGCAGCGGGTTTCCCGACAATTCCCGGCGCGCGCGTTCCAGATTCCAGCGTACATGCTCCCGCAGCTCTTCGGTCGCGTCGAACGACAGACCGAAGAGTTTTTCCATTTTGTCTACCTTATACCGGTACGGCGACCAGTTATCGGGCTGTAAAATGATTTTTGAGGTCGATTCCGGCGTCATGTCCAGCGCCATTTGGGCGATCTCGCCCCACGTGGTGAAACGCTTCCCCAGCGCGAAGACGATTTCCTCGTTCAGCTCGCTTTCCGCGAGTTTGCGGTATACCTTCGCGATCTGCCCCGACGAGAGAAACTGCGTGCCGTCGCTTTTGGAAAAGGTGACGTCGCGGTTTTGCAAAATGTCCTTCGCGAGCCGCACAAAGCGCTTGTCGGACTGCGACGCGCCGCCCGGGAAGGCGGGGTTGGAGAAGGTATAGCCGGGGCGTATGATATTCCGGCGCATCTTAACGCGTTCGCCGCGTCCGCCCTGCGTGGCGTAAAACTGCCGGAACCCCAGAAGATACAGCTCGGTTGAGGCTTTTGTCGAGCCGTACAGGTCGTCGGGGGCGCGAAGGGTATTTTCGTCAGTATCGCCCCGCATCGGACCGACGGCGGCGGTGGAGCTGGTGTAGATGAATTGCCCGACCCCGGCCTTTTCGGCGGCTTCCATCAGAAAGACCGAGGCGCGGGTATCGTTGTCCAGCATCGACAACGGTTCATGCCCCCATCCGAGCGCGATATGGATTACCGCGCCGCTGCCCTGAACGGCGGCTTCCAGTTTCTCAAACTCCGACAGGTGCCCGCCTATCTCGGTGACGCCGGGCAGCGCGCCGATTCCGGGCACCCGCCCGGGCGTGCGTGTGTAGACGAGGCAGGTATGCCCCGCTTCCGACAGTTCCTTCGTGACATACTGACCGATATTCCCTGTGCCGCCGGTGATGAAAATCTTCATGTGCCTTCTCCTCCCATATGTTTTTTCGTGACGGATAATTGACCCCGGGACTTCGCGGCGGTCAGACCTCCCGGCAGATCGCGCCGCCGCCCGTTACCGCCGGCGGAGATGTCCAGCATTGCCTCTATATGAAGCAGCTCCGGGGGATAAGAGGAAACCTGGAGAACCAGCAGGCGGCAAACGCGCGAGGCAACCGGCTTCGGCAGCGCGTTCAACCGTTTCGCCGGAAACCCCGCGCCGCCGCCGTATAAGCGGAGTTCCTCCCGCGCCAGCGACAGCAGGTAAGCCTCGTCTTCGCGCAGCAACCCGGTCAGGCGGGTGACGGCGCCGGTCAGCGACGGGTTGAGGGCTTTGAGGGCGGGGATCACCTCATGACGGAGAAAATTCCGCCGGAAGGTTTTGTCGGCGTTGCTGGCATCCTCCCGATGCGGTAAGCCGTGGCGAACCAGATACCTTAAAATGTCATCCCGCGACAGGTGCAGAATCGGTCTGACAATACGCTCCCTTACCGGCGGGATACCGGAAAGACCCGCAAGCCCCGCGCCGCGCACGAGGTTCAACAGCACCGTTTCGGCGTTGTCGTCGGCGTTGTGCGCCGTCGCGATATTCGACAAACCGCGTTCTTCCCGCGTTTTTTCTAAAAACGCGTACCGCATCTCACGCGCCGTCTCCTCGATACCCGCGCCGCGCCGCGCCGCCTCCGCCGCCACGTCGCCCCGCCCGGCGGCAAGCGGAATTTCAAAACGTTCGCAGAGCTTCCTGACAAAGGTTTCGTCTTCGTCCGCTTCGGGGCGCAGCCCGTGGTTGTAATGCGCCGCCGTAAGGTCAAACCCCTCTTCGCGCAGCATATGCAGCAGGGCGACAGAGTCCGCTCCGCCGGACACCGCCGCCAAAATGGAGCGCATCGGCGCGCCGCCGCCGCGCGTTTCCTCTTGACGCCGTTCGCCGCTAATTGCCATAGTACCGGTCTGCTGACGTGAATGTCGTGGTATCGCCCGACCAATACAGCTCGATTTTCCGCGTTTCCCCGTGCCGGTTCTTCGCGACGTTCAGTTCGGCTTCACCTTTGTCTACCTCGTCGCTGTAGATACCCTCGCGGTGGAGGAACATCACGACGTCGGCATCCTGTTCGATCGCGCCCGATTCCCGCAGGTCGGAGAGCATCGGGCGTTTGTCGCCGCGCTTCTCGCTCTCGCGGGAGAGTTGAGAGGCGCAGAGCACCGGCACACCCAGTTCCTTTGCCATGATCTTCAGGTTTCGCGATATGTCGCCCACTTCGGTGGTGCGGTTGTCGTACCGTTTTTTGGAACCGTGCATCAATTGCAGATAGTCGATCACGACCAACCCCAAGTCCGGGACGCGGCGGCACTTGGCCTTCATCTGCTCCACCGAGATCACGGGGTTGTCGTCGAATAAATACGGCAGCTGCGACAGTTCCGAAGCGGCTTCCCCGACCTTCCGCCAGTCATCGGGGGACAAGTCGCCGGTGAGCAGCTTTTTAGAGTTCACGCCCGACTGATTGGAGAGCAAACGGCTGACCAGCTGATCTCTGGACATCTCCAAAGAAAAGAACACCACCGACTTTTTGGCGGCGCGCGCGGCGCTCAGTCCCACCCCCAAGAGAAAGCTGGTCTTTCCCACGCCGGGGCGGGATGCCACGATGATGAAGCTCGAGTTCAGCAAACCGCCGATCACGTCGTCCAAATCGGGAATGCCGGATGTGATACCGGGAAGCTTGCCGCCCGCTTCAAAAATTTCGCGGATGTTTTGATAGACTTCCATCAGCACGACGGGAATCTTATACAGTGACGTAACCTCTCTGCCTTGCCGCAGGGCGAAGACACTCTGCTCGGCGGCGTCGAGAACGGCGTCCGCCTCTGCGCCCGCTTCCCGCGCCTGTGACGAGATTTCGCCCGCGACGGTATCGAGCTTGCGCAGCAGCGACATGCGGCGCACAATATCGGAATACTGCGCGGCGTGCGCCGAAGTCGGCGTGATGTCCAGCAGGCGGCTGATGTATTCGTAGGTGGAGGAGTCGTCAAACGTACCCCGCTCGCGCATCTCGGCCATTAGGGTTACCGGGTCGAAAGCCGCGTTACGGGCGAACATCGCGTAAATCGCGTCAAAAATATCCCGGTGCGCCGCCAAATAGAAATCCTCGCCGTCCAAACGTTCAATGACGGTCGGGATACACTGCGGATCCAGCAGCATCGAGCCGATTACAGACTGCTCCGCTTCGGTATTGTGCGGCAGACCGCGCAGTTCATCCAACGGCGGTCACCTCAACGGTCAGCTCGGTGCTGACCCCGTGCCCCAGCTTGATCTTGGCCGTGTATGTTCCGCATTGCTTAACCGGATCCATCTGTATGTCGTGACGGTCGATATGGGTGTTGAATTGCGCGTTGAACACGTCGGCGACCTCCACGTTGGTGACCGAACCGAACAGCCGCCCGCCCGTTCCGCATTTTGCCTCAAGACCGACCTTCGCGTCCTTTAAGCGCTTCGCGAGTTCCAGCGCCTTCTCTTTTTCATGAGCCAGCTTGTCCGCCTTTGCTTTCTCGCGGCGGTTATACTCGGCAATGGCGTCCGGCGTCGCCTCAAACGCCAGTTTTCGCGGAAAGAGGAAATT
>JAISVY010000177.1 GCA_031271325.1 Oscillospiraceae bacterium | reverse complement strand
AAGCCGGAGCGGGAGGTTTTTAGAGTGACACAATCGTTAATGTAGGTGGTGAGAGCTTGAGCCTGAAGAAAATATCGGGGAATATGGTGATCTCGGTCATCGTCATTCTCGTGGTGCTCATGCTGATCATCCCGATGCCCACCGTGCTGATTGACGTGCTGATCACGCTGAACATCGTCGCGGCGATCACCGTTATTTTGGTTTCAATCAGCGCGAAAGACGCGCTGGGGTTTTCCACCTTCCCGGTGGTGCTGCTGATTTTAACCGTTTACCGCATCGCGATCAACCTCTCGACGACACGCGCCATTCTGCAGAATAACGGCGACGCGGGGCAGCTTGTGCGCACGTTCGGCGAATTCGTGGGTCAGGGCAACATCGTGATCGGTTCGGTTATCTTCCTGATGCTGATTATCGTGCAGTTTCTCGTCATCACACGAGGCGCGGAGCGCGTATCCGAAGTGGCGGCGCGGTTTACCCTCGACGCTATGCCCGGCAAGCAGATGGCGATTGACGCCGACCTCAACTCCGGCGCGATTGACGAAGCCGAGGCGCGGAAACGCCGCATCAACGTCGCCCGCGAAGCCGACTTCTACGGCAGCATGGACGGCGCTTCGAAGTTCGTCAAGGGCGACAACATTCTCGGCATCATCGCCACCGCGGTTAACATCATCGCGGGTTTAATCATGAACTCGCTAAACGGCGGCGAGGTGGAGGCTTCGGTTTACATCATCGCGGCGATCGGCGACGGTCTTGCCGCGCAGATTCCGGCGCTGCTGATTTCGACCGCCACCGGCATCATCGTGACGAAAGCCGCGACCGACGACTCGCTCGGCGTGGACATCGCGCGTCAGTTCACCGCCGAACCGTATATTTTGTTTGTCGGCGGCGGTATGATGTTTCTCCTGAGCTTGATTCCCGGTATGCCGAAGCTCACCATGTGGATCATCGGAATCGCGCTGATCGTGATGGGTGTGCTGCTGTCGCGTTCCAGACAGCAGGCGGCGGTCACAGAACCGCCCGAGATCATCGAGACGGAAGCGCAGGAAACGCGCAAGATGGAAAATGTGGTGTCGCTTTTGCAGGTAGACCCGATTGAGCTGATGTTCGGCTACGGCATCATCCCGCTGGCCGAGCCGTCGCAGGGCGGCGATCTGCTTGACCGCGTCGTGATGATCCGCCGCCAATGCGCGACAGAGCTGGGTTTGATCGTGCCGGCTATCCGTTTGCGCGATGACATCCGTTTCGCGAACAACGAATACTCGATCAAGATCAAGGGCAACGAAGTGGCGCGCGGCGAGATCATGCTCGACCACTATCTCGCGATGAATCCCGGCACGGTGGACGAGGAAATCTCCGGCATCGATACGGTCGAGCCGGCGTTCGGTCTTCCGGCCAAGTGGATTACAAACCGCGAGCGCGAGAAGGCCGAGCTGTACGGCTACACCATCGTAGACCCGCCCAGCGTCATCGCGACCCACCTGACCGAAATCGTGCGCTCCCACGCCCATGAGCTGTTGGGGCGGCAGCAGGTACAGGCGCTGATCGACAACCTGAAGCAGACACAGCCGTCACTGGTCGAAGAGGTCATTCCCAAGATGTTTACGCTGGGCGAGCTGCAGAAGGTTCTGGGGAACCTGCTGCGCGAAGGCGTATCGATCCGCGATATGAGCACGATTGTGGAGACGCTGGGAGACTACGGCGGCGTGACGCGCGACAGCGATATGCTGACCGAATACGTGCGGCAGGCGCTCAAGCGCACGATCACCGCGAAGTTTGCGCCGGACGGGAAAGTCCATGTGATCTCGATCATGCCGGAGCTGGAAAACAAGATTCTGGAGAGCATCCGGCAGACCGAGCACGGTTCGTACGTCGCGCTCGAAGCCGACGAGATACAGCAGATTTTCGCCTCACTCCGCACCGCCGTCGAGCGGGTGCAGGGGCTTGGTATCGCGCCGATTGTGCTGTGTTCCCCGGTGGTGCGCTTCCACTTTAAGAAGATGGTGGAGGGGCTTGCGCCCGATCTGGTGGTTCTTTCCTACAATGAACTGATGCAAAACGTGGATATTCAGGCGGATGGGATGGTGTCGCTGTGAACATAAAACGCTATACGGCCGCCACCTTCCCCGAGGCGATGGAGCAAATCAAAAGCGAGCTGGGGCGCGACGCGTTGATTCTTTCTCAGCGCACCCTGCGCAAAAAGCGGTTTTTTTCCAAGCCGCTGGTGGAAATCGTCGCGGCGTACGAACCCGCGCCCGAAACGCCGGCTGCGCCCAATCCCCTGCCGCAGCTCCGCACCATACGGCACGGCGCGTACCAGCCCGCGCCGCCCGCGAAGAAAGCGCCGCCGCCGCACGACACCGAGCTGTCGGTCAGCGCCGACCGGGCGCTGGAGGTGCTGGAAAAACTCACGTCGGGAGCGTTCCTAGAGCCGGAAGCGAAACCGGCGGTTCCTACCCCGCCCCCCGCGTACACCCGCCCGCTGCCGAAACCGGCGGCTCCGCAGAAAGAAGACGACGGGTTTACGCCGCTGGGCGCGGTGATTCCCGCGGAGCGCGTCATCGGCAAGCACGAAACGCCCCCGCCGACGCTCTCGGCGCTCGAAAACAAGCTGGACGCGCTGTCTTCGTCGGTCTCCACGCTCGCCGGTTCGCTCCGGCAGTCGCACGATCCGCGCACCTACAGCCCGGAAATCGAAGCGCTGCTGATGAGCCTTTTGGAAAACGAAACCCATGAAGAGTTCGCGCATAAGCTGGCGCGGGAGGTCAGCGAGATTGTCAAAAAGCAGCAAGCCGACCCCAACGAAGTGATGGAGCAGCTGCTGCGGCAATATATCGGGCAGGCGGAACCGATACGGCTCAAGCGTTTTAAGCGCACGGTGGTGCTGCTGGTCGGCTCGACCGGCGTGGGAAAGACGACGACGCTCGCGAAGCTCTCGGCGATCTACTCGATCAACCACCACGCCAAGGTGGGCGTGGTGACGACCGACACCTACCGGATCGCCGCCGTGGAGCAGCTGAAAACCTATACGCAAATTCTGGAGATTCCCCTATCTGTCGTCTACGCGCCGGAAGAGATTACCGACGCGCTGCGCGAACACGAAGACAAAGACATCGTCTTTGTGGATACGGCGGGGAAAAGCCCCTCCGACCGAACCCATGAGGAAGAGATTAAAAACCTGATCCGGTATTCCGACTGCGACGAAGTGCATCTGGTGCTGTCCGCGACGACCAGCTTCACCGGGCTTTTGAACATCCTGAACGCGTACTCGTTTTTGAGCGATTACAAGCTGATTGTCACAAAGCTCGACGAAACGCCCACATGGGGCGCTCTGCTCAACGCGCGTTTCCTCTCCGACCGCCCGATTTCCTACACCGCGATCGGTCAGAACGTGCCCGACGACATCGAAGTGGCGGACGTACGGAAGATCGTCGCGAGACTGATGACGCGCGACCCGTAGCCGGCAGCCCCGCGCCAACCCGAGGCAGACAGAGAGAAACACGGAAGAATGGGGAGGGAAACCCGTGAAGGATCAAGCCAGCGCACTGCGGCAGATTGTGGACAATCTGAAAAAGCAGCGCATGAGAGAACCCGGCGAAGGCGCGCGTATTATCTGCGTCACCAGCGGCAAGGGCGGCGTTGGCAAAACCAGTATCAGTGTCAATTTGGGCATCTCCTTGGCAAAGAAGGGTTTGCGTGTCCTGTTGTTTGACGCGGATTTCGGGCTTTCCAATATAGATGTCATGCTGGGCGTTTCCCCGCAGTACGATTTATCGTATGTGCTGCGCGGGCAGAAGAAGATCGGGGAGATCATCGCTGAAGGACCGGGCGGCATCAGTTTTGTTTCGGGCGGCTCCGGGATGAACGTGCTGCTGAAAATGTCGGAAATTCAGCTCGCCGCGATCATTGATAACCTCGTGCTGCTGGAGGACGCCGCCGACATCATCATCTTCGACACCGGCGCGGGCGTGAATCCGCTGATCATGCGGATGATCCGCTCCTCTCAGGAGACAATCGTGGTCACCACGCCGGAGCCGACCGCCATCATGGACGCGTACGCGCTGGTGAAGTCGATCGCCGCCGACGTGCCGGACGGCGCTCTGCGTCTGCTGGTCAACCGCGCCGAATCGTCGGCGGAAGCCGAATCCACCCTGCAAAAGTTTGTCGCGGTGGTGAAGCTCTACCAAAAAACCGATATGGACCTGCTGGGATATGTGCTGGACGACCCTTCGGTTTCGCGCGGTGTGCGGATACAGCAGCCCTTTGTGCTTTCTTACCCGCGCAGCGCCGCTACCCGCAACATCGAAACCATCGCTTGGAAACTGCTCGACCGCCGGCCGGAAACGGCGAACGCCGGTATCCGCGGATTCCTGAGCAGAATGCTCGGGCGCGGTCTGTAGGGACCGCCCGCGGGCGCACACAATGCGCCCCTGCAAAACAAACCGACCGATTTCAGACGTTCTAAAAACCTCGTGTTCGCCGACAGGCGAACGAGCGCAACGGGGTCGTCCTGTGTAGGGGAGGCGTTTTGCCTCCCGCGATACCTGCGGGCGGTTTTTAGAGTGACACGAAACGAAAAGAAGCTCTAAAAACCTCATGTTCGCCGCTAGGCGAACGAGCGCAGTGCTTGCGAACAGGCGCTTTAGCGCGGCATCGCAAGCCGGAGCGGGAGGTTTTTAGAGTGACACGAAAGAGAGTGATAAAAATGACGGTAAAAGAGTATTTGAAACAAGGGTTTGAGCTGGCGAGGGACATACGCCTGAAACGCGAACGGATTGTGCGGCTTCGCGAGATGGCCGGGCACGCCACGTCCGTTTCGACGGCGGAGCGTGTCAGCGGCACGCCGCAGCGGAGCAAGATGGAAAATTGCATTGCGCAGATTGACGAGTTGGAGCGGGAAATCGACGCCGCGGCCGGAATCATTGGGGAGATCAAAGAGACGATTCGCGGGGTAGAGGACATAAATTACCGGAATGTGCTGGAATTGCGGTATTTAGACGGGATGACATGGGAGCAGATCGGCGACAGGATGCATTATTCAGACCGCTGGGTCAAAACGCTGCACGGCAGGGCGTTGGAAAGGGTACCGGCTGCCTCTGAATCAACCGACGCCCGACCAGCACTTTGTGCACGGTCTTAACCCCAGTTCGGTTGCTTCTTCAATCGAAAGCTCGTACGGGCTTTTCATGTTGGAGCATGCGGATACGGAGTGATAAACCTTTGTATCCTTACTGGCGCGCCAAACTATCGTTCCCGCAGGGGGCGGCGCTTCGCTGCCTTTCGCCGCATACACGGACGCGGGCGGCGTTTCCGGCGCGGTGCCGGGTTCCTCCGGTGATGGGTTGGGTTCCTCCGGGGCGGCAGACGGTTCCGGTGTGAGGCTGGGTTCGGGGCTTGGCTCCGGCGGCGTGGGGGCAGGCGGTGTATCGGGCGTTGGCGATGGCATGGGGCTGGGATTCGCTTCCGGTGACGGTAATATCGGAGAGGCTTCCGGCGACGGCTCGGGCGGCTCCGGCGAAACTCTAACCGGCGTCGCGGAAGGCGAGAGGATGGGGCTGAGCGCTTCGGCGACATCGGACGGCGAAACGGGCGTTGAACACCCTGCCAGAAGGCATAGGCACAGCGCAATATATAGGAGCCGCTTCATGGTACCCCTCCTTACAGCAAAGACCAAGAATCGGGTCGCTCTAAAAACCCGGTTTCCGGGGGACAGAATCCTTATAATTCGTCAATATTATACCATACCGGGAAGCATTTGAAAATAGGGTACGCACAAAACGTTACGACAAACGCATGAATGTCTATGTTGCACAGATGAAGTGTAGGGGCGGTCGTCCCCGACCGCCCGTAACCCCGGAAAATCCCGCAGCCGCGGGCGACCGAGGACGGTCGCTCCTACATGAGGATGCCGCTTTTTGTGCATTTTGTCCGTTCATGCGTTTGTCGTGTAAGAAGTTCTAGAAAACCCCGTGTCCGCCTGCGGCGAACACGGGGTTTTTTAGAGCCTCTTAACCTTTTTATAAACTCCCCGCGGGGGTTTTCCCTAAATACTGCGCCATCACGTTCAGCAGGTCTTCCATATCCAGCGGCTTTCCGAGGTGCGCGTTCATCCCTACGGCAAGGCATTTTTCCACGTCTTCTTTGAACACGTTCGCAGTCATCGCGATAATCGGAATCTCTTTCGCTCTTGGTATCTCCAGCGCCCGGATTTGCCGCGTCGCTTCGTAGCCGTCCATGATGGGCATCTGCACGTCCATGAAGATCAAGTCATACTTTTCCGGGTCTCTGATAAACATCCGCACGGCTTC
>JAISVY010000176.1 GCA_031271325.1 Oscillospiraceae bacterium | reverse complement strand
ACCTCGCTTCTTATAAGACGCTCTAAAAACCCATGTTTTTGTTCGGCAAAGCCGAACAAAACGAGCGCAGCGCTTGCGAACAGGCGCCTATGGCGCGGCATCGCAAGCCGGAGCGGGGGTTTTTTAGAGGTGCCTTTATGTCTTCATCCGTGGCATTGTATCACAATTTTCCCACCCTGTCAAATTTCTCAAACCACTTTTATGCAAAATTCCGGACACACCGCCCCGCAATAGCCGCACGTCAGGCAAGCGCTTTGATCACAAGAGGCATGTCCGCCGCTGACCGTCAGCGCATGATTGGGACATCTGTCAACGCACCGCCCGCAGCCGGTACACCACGGCGCGATATGCAGTGTACGCGGTTTGACGTCTTTCAGCGCCGGCAGCGCGCCGGTCTCAAAAAACGCGGCGGCCGCCTCAACCTCCTGTGCATCCCGCATCCCGAGCGCCAGGCTGTGCCCCCACTGCCGGGCGTATGTCAGCGCGTTCTGCGCATCCCGCCACAAGTGCCCGCCGCCGAGCGCCTTCATGATATATACGCCCAGCCCGGCTTCCGCCGCCGCGGTTACCGCCGCTTCCATCGCCGCCCGCCCCTGCAGGGACGAACTGCGTTCACCCGTACTTCTCCCGTCCCCCGCGGCCGCCGTTAACCCCAGTCCCGCCATGTTCAGCAGCGGGTGCACCACATCCAGCCCGGCGTTCACCGCCGCGAAAACCCCTTCCGGGCGATGCGTTGACAGCCCGACGGCGCGCACCGTCCCCTTGGCTTTGCATTCGTAAAGCGCTTCCAGCGCCGGTGCGTGACCGCGCAGGGTGTGTTCGCTCTCCTGCTCGTGCAGCAGGAAGATTTCGATCACGTCGCGCTCGAGCGCCGCCCGCGCTTCCTCCACCGCCAGCAAAGCGTCCTCGCGGGTGTAAGCGTAAGTTTTCGACGCGACAACAATGTCCCGCTTTTCTTGTTTCAGCGAGGGGCGCAGCACGTCATAATTGCCGTACAACTGCGCCGTATCAATGAAATTTACGCCGAGCGCGAACGCCCGCGCCAGCGCTTCCCCCGCCGCGCCGCCGCCCCGATAGTTTTGCAGCGGTGAAAACGGGAGGGTGCCGAAGCACAGCGGGGACACGGAAAGCCCGGTCTTCCCGAGCAAATTATAGGTCATGGCTATCTCCAAAGTAATTTGTTCTCTTCTAAAGGTTTTATTTGACCGGATATTTTCTGCTCTTTTTGCCTGATCAATTCCAGCCTGTTCAGCTTGCATTCTTTGAAAGTCCAGCGAATGACCAAAACAATGAGCAGTACGGTTGCGAAAACAACGTCAAAGCGTCCCCATGGGAACAACGAGCGAAAAGGGTTATAGATTCTTTCAATCGGGCTGTCCGTTAAAAACAGAACCCATTGGAAATCAATAATGAATCTGTCCGCCGGAAGTGCAATTCCTAACGCATATCCGGAAGCCGCGAACACAGGTTTCCAATATTTGGGCAACTTATAAAATGACCATCTAAACCGATCGGGACGCCCATAGAAAAGCATGGAAGAGTATTCACAATATCCTTCATACGGTATTTCCGGGCGTTTATATTTTACATAATTATAGTACGACAATACTATACACAAAGAAAATACCATCACATTAACAGTAAACAGCGCTCCCCATCCAAGACCGAATACGGACACAAGAGGATTTGCCTCATAGGTTAAGTCAGGCGTACCCAAATACGTTAAAAGACCGTCCGTCAGCACTAAAAAACCGTGTACGGAATTTAAAATCCAAAATGTCCTTTTACCGTTTTTCATCAATTCTCCCTCCCTCCGGCAGTTCCGCCCATCCCGCTCACGCAGGGTTTTACGTTTCTCAATCCCCTACCCTATCCTCCCCTACCCTACCGCGATCCACTCCTGCGGGTCAAGCCGGTAATACTCGTCGCTGACGCGGGTTTCCACGGCGGCGCTCCATTCCGCGAGCTGCCTGTAATAGGCGTCTTCTGCGCAGATATACCAAACGTCTTCGCGGTTTTTCTCAAACCATTCCCAGTCAATCGGCAGACGCTTGAGGATATAGAAACCTCCGTCGGCCTCCACCGTCTCCGAGATGCCGCCTTCGGCAAGAGCCGTCAGAGCGGATTCCGCGACCTCGCTCAGTTCGCCGCGCGGCACGGTGCGCCCTTCGGGAGAAAGGGACATCAGGTAATCCTGCCCGTGCGTCTCCACAAGCTCCGTGAAGTCTTCTCCGGCAACGGCTTGCCGCCGCAGCGCGTCCGCGATGTTCTTCTGGGTCTGGTAAAGCTCGCCGGTCAGCGGCTCGCCATGGTCGTCGACGCCCAAAATGTATATGTAACTCGCACTCAGGTAGTGTTCGGAAAAGAAGGTTCTTTCTGTTTGCTCACCCGGTTCGTAAATACCTCCCGGACCGTACAGACCCTCGATCATCTTTTTTTGATATAGGGGCGCCTCGTAATTGTAAAACCGGTATCGCTCCTCGGTCAGCCCGGAGTCCGAGAGCCACGCCAAAAAAGCCTCGCGCCCGCCCTTGTACTCGGCATACAGCGTAATCTCCCATTCGATTTCGCTCTTTTCCTCGTCGGTCAATGAAAACCCCAGTTCGGCAGCTTTGACGCCTGTTGTATACGACGACACCGCCATCGACAACGCCTCGTCCAAAATAAAGCGCCGCGCGGGGACTCCGTCTACGGTGCCGTCCCAGTCAATCTCCTCTGAACCCATACCGGCCGCCTCCGCGACCAAATAACGCATCTCGCCCGGTGTAAGCTCTATCCCGCCGATGTTCACAAGCGAAGGCGTTTCCGGCGAGGCAGACGGCGCGGGAACGGCGGCGCACCCGCACAACAGCGCCGTCATGACGGCAGCCAAAACAAATGCCTTACGCATGCCCACACCCCTATTCTCTTTAGCGTATCTTTTCGTATATCCAACGGGGGTTATCGTAGACCTCCCGCCTGAGTTTCTCGATCGCCGCATTGTCTTTTTCGGTCAGTTCATACGTCTCGTCTGTGTCCCATACGCCGGTCAGCGCTTCGATAAACCCCTCCACCGCCGGGGCGATGTCCAGCAGCGGGCGGATATTGGTCACCCGCGCCGCGACGGAGGCAATCCCCCGCCCTTTATATTTTTCTTCGCCCGCGCGTAAAACGCCGGTCAGGTTGTCCATATCCACGTCGTAAAGCAGGGTTCCGTGATGGAGCAGACGACCCCGGCGCACTGTCTGCGCCGTGCCGGAAATCTTTTTTCCGTTTGCGAGAATGTCGTTCCGCCCCTCAAAGGAGGCGTCTACGCCAAGGGCGCGCAGGGCGCGCACCATCGGAGCGGCGAACGTCTCAAAGTCCACCGGACCGTTGTAGTTGCGGATGTGGGTGTAGTTGACGTTCCCGAGGTCATGGTAGACGGCGCCGCCGCCCGTCTCGCGGCGGATCAGCGCGATGCCGCGGCGCTGCATAAATTCCTCGTCAACCTCAAGACGCGCGTCTTGGTTTCGCCCGATGACGACCACCGGCGCGTTGCGCCAGAAGATGTCCAGTTCCAGTGTGGTTTGGGTGAGAAAGTATTCCTCGCAAGCGAGATTGAAACCCGGTTCGGTGCGCTGATGCACCAGTAACTTCATACAGAAAGAACCTCCCATATCATTTGTAAAACCTCTTCGGCTTTCTCCTCAAACCGCCGCGCGAGCTTTTCGGCTTGCTTTTGATTGCTTGTTTGCAGCCGCAGTTCCAAGAGCGGGCGCGTGCCGTCACTCAGCGAAGCGCTGAGGTACGCCGTGCCGTCAACCCCCGCCGCCTCCGCACGGACGCAGCGGGCGCGGAAGTTCGCATCCCGCGCGGCGGCGCATCCCTCGGCGACAACGCGGCGAAGCGCCGCCGGAAGCTCGCCCGTCACAATGGCGGCGACCTCCGCGCCTTTCGGCGTCAGGGATACGCGGGAACCGTCCCGCAAGGCGAGCCCCGCTTCCGTCAAGCCGCTCAACGCGTCGGCAAAGAGAAAATAGTCGGCGTTGTCGTCGGTCAGCGCGATGCTCATCAGCTCAATGGGTCCCAACGGCTCGTCCGACAGCCGCAGAATGGTTAAGATCAGTTTTCGCATATCCGGCTGACTGCCGGAAAATCCGTAACGGGGCATCGTTACTGCCCGGAGCTGTCCGGCCGGGTCAGGTCACCGCAGGGTTTGGAGATCGTCTTTTTCGTTTCCCCGAGGTCTTCCGCCGTTCCGCATTTGTTCAGCATATCCAAACCCGCAGCCATGACGGCGCGGTGTTGAAAATCGGTCATATTGCCCTCCCGTTTGTGAATGGCGGCACCCATCATTCCTCAGCTCCCTTTGGCTTTAGCATAACATACTCTTGCCAAAATTACAAGAGCTATGGTATGATGTCAGTTAACAGCAAACAGTCAACTGTCGGGACGGGGAATCCTGCCGTTATCCGATAAACCGACCATTGGAGGGATTCATAATGCCGGAAGAACTGGGCAAAACATATCAGCCTAACGACGCGGAGGCGCGGAACTACGCGTTTTGGATGGAAGGCGGATACTTCAAACCCGCGGGCGACCCGCAGAAACCGCCTTATACCATCGTCATCCCCCCGCCCAACGTGACGGGGCAGCTGCATCTCGGCCACGCGTTCGACAACACCCTGCAGGATGTCTTAATCCGGTACAAGCGGATGGACGGCTTCCCCACGCTCTGGATGCCCGGTACCGACCACGCCGGGATCGCCACCCAGATACGGGTGGAGGCGGAGCTGAGAAAGACCGAGCACGTGTCCCGGCACGACTTGGGCAGAGACGCGTTTATCAGGCGCGTGTGGGACTGGAAAGAGAAATACGGCAGCCGGATCGTCGAACAGCTGCAAAAAATCGGCGCGTCCTGCGATTGGGACCGCCTGCGCTTCACGATGGACGAAGGTTTGTCCCGCGCGGTGCGCGAAGTCTTCGTGTCGCTCTACGAAAAGGGCTTGATCTACCGGGGCAACCGCATCACCAACATCTGCGTCTCCTGCCAGACCGCCCTGAGCGAAGCCGAAGTGGAATACGAAGACACCGAGGGCGCGCTGTATTACGTGAAATACCCCGTCACATCCCCCGAATCGGCGGATCCGGCGGGAGATGCCTATATCGTCGTCGCGACGACGCGCCCGGAAACGATGCTGGGCGATACCGCCGTCGCCGTACACCCCGAAGACGAGCGGTTTGCCAAGCTGGTGGGCAAGACCGTTCTGCTGCCGCTGACGGACCGCGAGATTCCGGTGATCGCCGACGATTATGTCGAGCGCGACTTCGGCGCGGGCGTCGTAAAGATTACCCCCTGCCACGACCCGAACGACTATGAGGTGGCCAAGCGCCACAACCTGCCCGAACTCCTGATCATGACCACCGACGGAAAAATCAACCAAAACGGCGGCAAGTACGCCGGGCTGACCCGCGAGGAAGCCCGCAAAGCCGTGCTGCGCGATTTGGAAGAGGGCGGTTATCTGCTCAAGACCGATCCGCACCGTCACAACGTCGGCACCTGCGCCCGCTGCCATAAGCCGGTGGAACCGATGGCGAGCGACCAATGGTTCGTCTCGATGAAGAAGCTTGCCGCGCCCGCGATCAGCGCGGTCAAAGACGGGCGGGTCAAGTTTGTGCCGGAGCGGTTTGAAAAGCTGTACCTGCACTGGATGGAAAATGTGCGCGACTGGTGCGTCTCCCGACAGATCTGGTGGGGGCACCGCATCCCGGTATGGACGTGCGAGGACTGCGGGGAGATCATCGTACCCCGCGAAGACCCCGTCGCCTGCCCGAAATGCGGCGGGAAAAACCTCGCGCAGGACCCGGATGTGTTGGACACATGGTTCTCCTCGGCGCTCTGGCCGTTCTCCACGCTCGGCTGGCCGGACAACACGCCCGACTTCGAGCGGTTCTACCCGACCGACGTGTTGGTTACGGCGTACGACATCATTTACCTGTGGGTCGCGCGGATGATCTTCTCCGGGATTGAGCATACCGGGAAGGAACCGTTCCACACCGTGTATATGCACGGTCTGCTGCGCGACCAATTCGGCAAAAAGATGAGCAAGTCGGCCGGTAACGGCGTCGATCCGCTCGAGATGGCCGAGCAATACGGCACCGACGCGCTGCGCCTGTACCTCGCGACGCTCGCGACCCTGCAGGGCGGCGACATGCGTTTCGTCCCCGCGCACTGCGAGCATTTCCGCAATTTCTGCAACAAGCTCTGGAACGCTTCCCGCTTCGTGCTGGCCAGCCTCGGCGATACGGACGAATGGACGCTGCCGGACAGCCTGACGCTGCCGGATATGTGGATCGTCACCAAGCTGCAAACACTGATATACGACGTGACCGGGCACCTCGACCGGTATGAGTTGAACCTCGCCTCGCAGAAGGTGATCAGCTTTGTATGGGACGATTTCTGCGACTGGTATATCGAGCTTGCGAAGCTGCAGCTGCGCAACCCCGCGACGGCGGACGCGACCCGGCAGATCCTCTGCTATACGCTGGAGATCGCGCTGCGGCTGCTGCATCCGTTCGCGCCTTTTATTACCGAGGAAATCTGGCAATGCCTTCCGGGCGGCGTGAGAGAAGGCGCGGCATTGATCGCCGCCCGCTGGCCAAGCCCCGAACACCGGCTGCGGTTCGAGCATGAGGCGGCGCAAACCGAGCTGCTGATGGATACCGTCCGCGCGGTGCGTGCGCGCCGCAACGAGATGAAGGTGCCGCCGGGCAAGAAAGCCGCTTGGCTGATCGAAACGCCGCACACCGAGCTGTTCGGCAGCCATGCGGAGATCTTCCGCTCGCTCGCCGCCGCCGGCGAAATCCGCATCGTCCCCCCCGCACGCGACGATGCGCAGACTCCTTCGCCGGAAAGCGGCGAGGGGCTTGTGCGGATTGTCACCTCCGGCGCGGTAATCACACTGCCGCTGGACGAACTGGTGGACATCGCAGCCGAACGCGAGCGCCGTCAAAAAGAGCGGTTGTCTGTGGAAACCGAGATCAAGGTGCTGGAAATCAAACTAAACAATCCCGGCTTCACCGAAAAAGCTCCCGAACGCGTCGTGTCGCGGGAGCGCGAACGCCTCGCGGAACTGAAAGAACGGATGGAGCGGTTGTCGTGACATACCCGCAAGCGATCGACTATATCAACCGCGCCGCCCGCTTCGGGGACAAGCCGGGTCTGGAGCGGGTACGCGCCCTGCTCGGCGCGTTCGGCGACCCGCACAAGAAACTCAGGTTCGTTCACGTCGCAGGGACCAACGGCAAGGGCAGCACCTGCGCGATGGTGGAGAGCATCCTCCGCGCCGCCGGATACAAAACCGGCTTGTTCATTTCCCCCTATTTGGAAGACTACCGGGAACGGATTCAGGTCGGGCGCAGGCTGATCCCCCGTGAAGACATCGCCCGTTTGGCAGGCAAAGCGAAAGATATTATCGAAACCCTTTCCCTGAGAGCGGGCGGAGAACAAAGCGATCCTTTGAATCATTCAGGGGGTTATGACGCCCCGCGAAAATTCGAGATTGAGACGGCTATCGCCTTACAGTATTTTTTTGAACAGCAATGTGACACCGTGGTGCTGGAGGTGGGGCTTGGCGGGCGGCTGGACGCGACCAACGTCATAGAAGCGCCGGAAGTCTGCGTCATCACCTCTATATCCTACGACCACACCCGCATCTTGGGCGACAGCATCGAATCGATCGCGCGGGAAAAATGCGGTATCCTCAA
The DNA here is from genome assembly GCA_031271325.1 of Oscillospiraceae bacterium. GTDB lineage: Bacteria > Bacillota > Clostridia > Oscillospirales > UBA929 > UBA929. The sequence continues at coordinate 8,647 of JAISVY010000176.1, read as the reverse complement.
GCCGGGGTGCGACGCGGTTTCCTGCCCCGCCCAAAATCCGAGCGCGCAGCGCGTAATCGAGCAGACATGCGCCGAAATCGGCTGCCGTCTCACCGTTCCGGAAGAACGGGCGCTGTATGCGGAAAATATAGGGCTGCACGGTTCGCGGTTTCTCTACAAAGGCAAGCGTTACGGCATCGGCTTGATCGGATCGCACCAAATTCAGAACGCGCTGACGGCGGTGGAAACGGTGACCGCGCTGCGCCGCCGCGGGTTCGCTATCCCAAGTTCCGCCGTAACGACCGGGCTTTTATCCGCCAAATGGAACGGGCGGCTGGAGATCGTGCGCAAGGCGCACCGCCGCGCCGCGCCCGAACAGATGACAACCGGCGACCTTTACAACCATGACAAACGCGGTCCGCTCTGCATCATCGACGGCGCGCACAACACCGACGCCGTTTCGGTGCTGTGCGGCGTGATCGACAGCCTGCTCTGCGGCAAAAAACTCATCACCGTAATGGCGATGAGCGAGGATAAGCGGTACGATCTATGCGCCCCGATGCTCGCGAAGCGCTCGGCGCACTTCATCGCGACCGAGTTCCGGGATATGCACCCGCTGCCCGCCGCCGTGCTGGCGGCGGCCTGCCGGGGGACGCACCGGGAAGTGATTCCCGACGTGGGCGCGGCGGTGAAACGCGCCCTCGAACTGGCAGCCCCCGACGATGTCGTGCTGGCGTGCGGCTCGCTGTATATGATCGGCGACGCGAAGCGGGCGATGCTGAAGGGTTTGTAAAACGCCGTCTCTGCAGCAGCCGCATCTCCGCAGGGGCGGGGTCATCCCGCCCGAAGGTAACAGGCGGCAGAATCGGCTGGCGGCAAAAACCCTGCCTCTACAGCAGCCGCTTCTCCACCTCCCGCGTATACATACGGTTTAACAGCACCGCGTGGGCGTTTTCGTCGGTCATCGCGTTAAAGAAAAACTCGCTGCCGTCTGAAACATACGCCGAGCGGTACAGCATTTCTGTCTCCAGCTCTTTTCCGATGGCGCGGCGAAGGCATTCGGTAAAGACACAGCCCAAATCGCTTTCGGTAACAGGGCTTTCACCGCCCGGTTTCCCCCGGCGAAGCAGCCCCTCCAACCCCAGCAGGTGCGTTTCCTCATCCTCAATGATTCTGCCGAGGGTTTCCAAGTGTTCTTGGTCGCCGGTCAGCATTTTCATATTCTGATACATCGCTATGGCGTTGCGTTCGCCTGAGATTGCCTCTTTCAGCCATTCCTGCGTCATTCAACCATCACCCCGCTACAATATATGCGGGATTTCTACGATTGAGAAGCTCTAAAAACCTCACGTCCGCCAACGGCGGACAAACGGAGCGCTTGCGAGCAGTCGGCTCGTAGCAGTTAACAGTTTACAGTGTACAGATAATCGTCAGACGGTTAGACCGTTTCTCTCGTTCCAAATTGTTATCTGTTATCTGTTCGTTGTTCACTGTTAAAGAGCGTGAGGTTTTTTAGAATGACACGAACGGAGGGAATATCTCTTGACAATCGCGATCATAGGGCTTGGGCTGATGGGAGGCTCTTTCATGCTCGCGCTGCGCGGCTTTGAGGGCGCGACGCTCTGGGGGGTTGACAGCGACCCCGCCGCGCGGGAAGCCGCCCTCGTTTCCGGTGCCGCCGACGCCGTATTCGAGACGCTGCCGCCCGGCGCGGACATCCTGCTCGTCTGTCTGCCGCCGGAAGCGACGGTGATGTTTGTAAAGGATAATACCGCACACCTTGGTTCCCTCTTTTGCGAAATTTGCGGCGTGAAACGCCGAATCGTCCGGGAGATCGCGGAACTGCTTCCGCCGGGCGTCGAGTATATCCCCCTTCACCCGATGGCGGGGCGCGAGACAAGCGGTTTCGCCGCCGCCGACCCTCGCCTGTTTGCCGGAGCGGGGCTGATCGTCACGCCGCCGGACGGGAAACCGCCGCGCAGAGCGTCGCTGATCGAGCGCACAGCGCGCTATATCGGTTTTTCGGAAGTGGTTTACGCCACGCCGGAAGAACACGATCGCCTGATCGCGGCGACCTCTCACCTGCCCCACCTCGCCGCGTCTGCGCTCCGCCTGAGCCTGCCGGGAAGGGTCGGGTATGCCTATGCGGGAGGCGCATGGCGGGGCGGTACCCGCGTGGCCGACGCCGAAGGTTTTTCCGGCTTATTCATCGAAAACCGTGAACACACGCTGCGTGCCGCCGACACATTCATCGAAAACCTCACTGCCCTGCGTAACTTGATCGCTTCGGGGAAACAAGAAGAGCTGGAGGCGCTGTTGGACACAGCCCGGCGGAGAGAGAAGGGTTGCTTATGAGACGCTTGCGCGTCAACATTCCCGAACGGGAATACGACATTCTGATCGGCGCGGAACTGCTGCGTTCGGCGGGAGCGCTGATGCGCGAATATACCCCGGCCGGGCGGGCGTTTGTGGTCACCGACAGCAATGTCGCGCCGCTGTACGCCCGAATTCTCTGCGAGTCACTGCGGGCGGCGGACTGCGAAGCGTCGCTGAGTATCGTGCCGCCCGGCGAGGGCAGCAAATCGGAAGCGGTTCTCTCCGGGCTGTACGCGCAGATGCTGGAAGCGCACATCACCCGCGGCGATGTGATCGTCGCGCTGGGCGGCGGCGTGGTCGGGGACCTCGCGGGGTACGCCGCCGCGACCCTGCTGCGCGGCATACCGTTCATACAGATTCCGACCACCCTGCTCGCGCAGGCGGACAGCTCGGTCGGCGGCAAGGTGGCCATCAACCACCCGCGCGGGAAAAACCTGATCGGCGCGTTCCATCAGCCCAAGCTGGTGCTGACCGACACCGATACGCTGAAAACCCTGCCGCCCCGCGAGTTTGCCTGCGGCATGGCCGAGGTGATCAAACACGGCGCGATTGCCGACGCGGGGTTGTTTGCCCTGCTCCATGAAAACGAGTTTGCGTTAACGGAGATCGTTGAGAAAAACTGTACCATCAAACGCCATATCGTCGAGCAGGACGAGTTGGACACCGGCGGGCGAATGGTATTGAATTTCGGTCACACATTCGGTCACGCGATTGAGGCGCAGGGCGGCTTCTCGCGTTATAACCACGGCGAAGCCGTCGCGATCGGGATGGTTGCCGCCGCCGGTCTGGGTGAAAAACTGGGCGTTACCGAACCGGGCACGACCGATCAACTGCGCGAGGTTCTGACCCTGCACGGCTTGCCTGCCCTGCCGGACGAAGCGCCGGAGTGGCCGCTGATGCTTTCCGACAAGAAGCGGGACGGAGACACCATACGCCTTGTCTTACTGAAGACAATCGGCGAAGCGGTTTTGTACCCGGTTGCGGTAAACAAACTGTTGGAGTGGCTGCCATGAATACGTTCGGAGAGAGGTTCAGGCTTTCTATTTTCGGAGAGTCGCACGGCGCGGCGGTCGGCGTCGTCCTTGACGGACTGCCGCCCGGTTTCGCGCCGGATATGGAAGCGGTGCGGGAGCAGATGCGCCGCCGCCGCCCCGGTCAGGGCGAACACACCACCGCCCGTCAGGAAGCCGACGAGCCGGAGATCCTGAGCGGTTTGTTTGAGGGCAAGACCACCGGCGCGCCGCTCTGCTGCATCCTCCGCAACGCCGACACCCGCTCCGGCGACTACGCGCCGCATCTCCCCCGCCCCGGACACGCCGACCTCGCTTCCTTTGCAAAATACAAAGGCTTTGCCGACTATCGGGGCGGCGGGCATTTTTCCGGGCGGCTGACCGCCCCGCTTGTTTTCGCGGGCGCGCTTGCGCGTCAATTGCTGCCGGGCGTTTCGGTCACGGCGGGTATAAGGGAAATCGGGGGGCATCCTGCCGGTGACGGGTGCCGCACAGACGTCATTCTCGCCGCGAAACAGGACGGCGATTCGGTCGGCGGCGTGATTGCCTGTAAAGTCGAAGGGCTTCCGGCGGGATTGGGCGAACCGTTCTTCGGTTCGGTCGAAAGCCGTCTCGCCGCGTTGCTGTTTTCGATCCCCGCCGTCAAAGCGGCGGAGTTTGACGACGGGATCAGGCTCGCCGGATTGCGCGGCTCGGAGTCCAACCGTTACCCGTTCGGCGTTCTGGGCGGCATTACCAGCGGGAAGACGCTTTCCTTCTCGGTTTGGGTCAAGCCGACGCCGTCGGTCGCGCTGGAGCAGGATACCGTCGATCTCCGCACCGGGCTTCCGGCGAAGCTGACCGTAAAGGGGCGGCACGACCCTTGCATCGTACCCCGCGCCGTGCCGGTGGTGGAAGCGGTCGCCGCGGTTGGTTTGCTGGATTTGTGGCTGATCGCGGGGTTTCCCCTGTGAAAAATATCGTGCTGATCGGGATGCCCGGGTGCGGCAAGAGCACGGTCGCTCCGCTGTTGGGGCGGGTTTTTTATGACAGCGACGCGGAAATCGAAGCCGCCGAACAGCGCTCGATCCCGGAGATTTTCGCGTCGGGCGGCGAAGCGGCGTTCCGGGCGGCCGAACGGCGGGTGCTTGAGCGCTTGAGTACGCTGCGCGGCGTAACAATCGCCACCGGCGGCGGCGCGGTCAAAGACCCCGCGAACATCGAAATCCTGCGGCGAGGCGGCGTGATCGTCTTCCTCGAGCGAGCGCCGGAACAAATCAGAACCGGAAACGCCGAACGCCCGCTGACCAGGAATCCCGCCGAATGGCAAGCGCTGTACCGCGAACGCCTGCCGCTGTACCGGCGGGCTGCCGACATCACCGTGGTCAACGACAAAACGCCGGAGGAATGCGCCGGCGAAATCTTGAGGCGCGTCCGGGTTTGATGGGGCGACCGTCTCCGGTCACCCATTGTTCCGGGCATATGTTTTCTATGCGGGGCGATTTCCGTCGTCCCCTATTACAGGGATGGGAGATAGAACATGAAAATTTTGATTCTGAACGGACCGAACATCAACATGCTCGGCAAGCGCGAACCGGACATTTACGGCAGGGCGACCTACGCCGATCTGGAGGAGGCGGTGCGCGAACGGGCGAAGAAATACGGCGCGGACGTGTCGTTTGTGCAGAGCAATCACGAGGGCGAACTGGTCACGCGAATCCAGAACGCCGTCGGCGTATACGACCGGATTGTGCTGAACCCCGCCGCTTTTACCCACACCAGCATCGCCATTCTGGACGCGCTGACGGCGTGCGGGATCCCGGCCGTGGAGGTGCACCTCAGCAATATCCATAAGCGCGAAGAGTTCCGCCGCCGTTCGGTCACCGCCGCCGGGTGCGTCGGGCAGATTTGCGGGTTGGGGATACAAGGCTACCTGCTCGCGATTGACTACCTGTGTTCCTAGCGCTGATCGGCGACCCGGTCGCCCACAGCCTCTCCCCCGCCATCCACGGCGCTGTGTTCCGTGAACTGGGGCTTCCGCTCCGCTACGAAACGTACCGGGTGGAAAAGGGAGCGCTGGACGGCTGGCTGCCTATGATACGCGCCGAAGGCATCGACGGCTTCAACGTCACCATGCCGCATAAACTGGATATTGCCGCTATCATTCACCGTCAGCATTCCCATCCGGCGGGAGATGTTTCCCCCGTTAATACCGTGCGGGTGGAAGCGGACGGCACGCTGTCCGGCTTCTCCACCGACGAAGGCGGGTTTCTGCTGTCGCTGTCCGAGCTGGGCTTTGATACTGCCGGTAAACGCGTTGTTATCGCGGGGCGGGGCGGTGTCGCGCAGTCGCTGTCCGCCGCGCTGGAAGGCGCGGGAGCGGCGGGCGTACGCTGCGTATCCGTCCGGGATGCCGGGTACCCGGGCGCCGTCCCCGGTGTTTCGCAAAAGGGTGCAGACACGGCAAACCGGGCGGCCGGAAGCGGCCGCCTTTACGGGGAATTGTCTGCCCTCATGCCGGAAACCGATCTGTTGATCAACGCAACGCCTCTGGGGATGAGCGGGCATGAATGGGAAGATTTTTCGTTTTTGCGCCTGCTGCCCGGAGACGCGTTGGTTTACGACCTGCTGTATACCCCGCCGGTTACGGCGCTGCTGCGCGAAGCCGCCGCGCTTGGTCTGCGGACGCAAAACGGCCTGCCGATGCTGATCTGTCAGGCGATTCTTTCCGACGGGATTTACCTTGGGCAAGCGCTGGACGCGAGCGCGCTGAAAGACGCGGTTTTAAGAGCGCTGTGACGCTCAGGCTGCGCACAAAGCCGTTTTGCTCAGAGCAAAGAAGAAGCTCTAAGGCAACGCCGCGCATTTCCTGTTAATCGCAGCATATAGCGGCAGAATCTAGAAAGCCTCAAAATAAGAAGCTACGCGCCTGTCTGTTCCCGCTGAAGGGAACGAGGCATTAATCCGTCAGGCAGTGCCTGTCAGCCAACACCAAGTTCGCAAGCGCGAACATCATATTCAGTTTGGCGGTCTGACACAATCGCGGGAGCGCCGCTAAAGCGATTGAAAATCTTCCGTCGTGGTTATTAGCACGATGAGAATCTCATCCTCATAAACGAGTACAACCACATACGCGTCATCCATGAAAAATTCGTAGGTTACGCCTTCATCCTCAACCGCATCGTAGCTGAACCCGAGATCCCTCAGCAGCGTTCGATAGCTCTCGTATTCGGTGCGCGAAACGTCCTCATATCCGTACATATACAGTCCGTCTTCCAGTTCTTCCGCCGCAGAGTTATGCCCCGCCCACGCGCCGAAGTCCGGTACGGAGGGAAACCTGTCATACATTTCTATCTCCGGTTCCGGCGGCGGTTCGGACGGCGAACCGCGTTCCCCTTGGATCTCGTCGGCGACCTTGAAGCTGAGGAAATCCTCCTGTGTCAACTCATTGGTAAGGGTAATGCTAACAGGGGTTGCCGTGGAATCGAAGGCAAACTCGATCACATTTTCACTGTTGTAAATGACCGTTATCAAATGAGAACGTCTGATGCCGCCGGCATTTTGGAAGACGCAGCCAATATTCTGCATTGCCGCGACTCCCAAATTGCTCCCATAAAATATGATCTTTGTATCCCCCGCTTCCGGCAAACTTCTTGCGGCTTGAAATCGCTCCTCATAATAATCAATATCAGAAGCCGTGCAAACCGCAACCGTATACCCGGTGATGGTCATTATGTCTCTGTCGACTGAAAAAGTGACCGGGAAAGCAGACGAATCCGGCTCCGGCAGAGCGGCGCCCATATTGTCAAAGGTCATGATGCTCATTTCGCGGGTGAACAACCCCTTCGGGTTGAACGCGCCGCCGTTGCCGCCCATGATTCCGGCGGCTACACAGTAGTCAACGCCCGCTTTCGTCCATGTTGAAATCTGCGCCGCGTCGGAAAAAGACGACGGCGCCGGATTGCTTACGTCAAACCCCATCGCGCGGTGCAGGTTCATGATCATCCCCGCCGCCGATTCGCGGGAGAACTCCGCGTACGGGTTGAACACCCCGCCGCCCGTGCCGCTGGTGACGCCGAGCGCATGGGCGGCGAGCACGTCGGCGTTGGTCACGTCGGTAAACGCGTTGCTGTCGCGCCGCAAACCCCTTTCGGACAGAATCGTGTCGATCGGTTTTCCGGTGGCGTATTCCATGTATTTCACCGCGAGGCGGCAGAAGTCCAGACGGTTGATTGTGTTCGCGTAACCGGTTTGCAAGTCGGCGGGGACAAACCCCTTCGCGATTGCGCTGCCGACGGACGCCGCCGCCCATGAAGACGGAACGTCGCTTGGCGTGAACGGCGGGAGCGTCCCGCCGGCAGTGAAGGGTTCGTAATCAGAGTCTCCCGGGGAGACCGTTCTGAAAACCCTGTCGGCTTCTACCACAAGATACGGTAAATCGTTGTAGTTAAACTCTATACCGTGAATCTTCATGGCAATGCGATATGTAGCGGGGTACTCTGTAAAGCTCCCGGAAAACACAAAGTAACCGGTTCTTGACTGCGTTTGGGACTCCGCCGAGGAAAACACGGCTGTTGTTTCCACCCCATTGACGTTTATAACAGCAGAGACATCGTTCAGCGTCAATTGGGAAACCTGTGAGCCTGAACCGTTTCTGAAGCTGCTGTTTAACGTTACCACAAGACCTTTTAGCGACTCGAGCCTTTGCGTATCGTCTACATCCGTAATAAATCCGATCACAGCCCCCTTCTCCAGCATGGCCGCGCTGACCGTAACCGCGTTTCCGGCACCGAACGCCAGAGTTATGATGAGAATGATCGCATAGAATCGTCTGCGGAAATGTGCTGCCTTCATGATGACAAATCCTTTCTTCCTTTTACTGGTATTATTGATTTCCTCTATATATCCAGTATATCACATTTGAGGGAAAAAGTCTTGCACAATATAAGAAGTTCTAGAAAACCCCGTGTCCGCCTGCGGCGAACACGGGGTTTTTAGAGCCTCTTAACCTTTTATAAACTCCCCGCGGGGGTTTTCCTTAAATACTGCGTCATCACGTTCAGCAGGTCTTCCATATCCAACGGCTTTCCGAGGTGCGCGTTCATCCCCACGGCAAGGCATTTTTCCACGTCTTCTTTGAACACGTTCGCAGTCATCGCGATAATCGGAATCTCTTTCGCTCTGGGTATCTCCAGCGCCCGGATTTGCCGCGTCGCTTCGTAGCCGTCCATGATGGGCATCTGCACGTCCATGAAGATCAAGTCATACTTTTCCGGGTCTCTGATAAACATCCGCACGGCTTC
>JAISVY010000136.1 GCA_031271325.1 Oscillospiraceae bacterium | reverse complement strand
ATGCGCCGGTGGCTCTCGCCTTTTTCGTAGCAGTAATCAAACTCGATCAGCCGCGATTCGAAAACCGCGCGCTTGATCAGCTCGATCTTGCCGGTGAGCTGCCCTTTGTAGTGCGAGGCAAGGTCGATAATCACAGGCTCGCGCAGGGACACCATCGCGCCGGAGCTTATGTGCAGTTTGTCCAGCGTCCGCTCGATGTTCGGCTTGTCCGAAACGCTGCCAAGCCCCCTCAGCGCCGTGACAATGCCGGAAAGCTCGGAGATTGTCAGAACGCTTTTGTCCAGCTTGAACCCCTCCGCGATCGACAGACCGCCGCCCGCTCCCTGCCGGGTGACAATGGGGATGCCCGCCCGGCAGAGCGCGTCGATGTCCCGCCCGATGGTACGGCGGTTGACCTCGAATTTCGCGGCAAGCTCCGGCGCGGTAACGCGGTCACGCCGGAGCAGGACGGTGAGGATTCCGAGCAAGCGGTCAAGTTTCATGGGCGGTCTCCTCCGAACAATACGATGATTCTCATTATACCATATAAACACGGCGTCTGTCTGACGGAACGGATTAATCCGTTCCCTACGAAATCGGATATTCCGAATATAATCGGTCGATACAAGGCAGGGGTAACGCGCTCCGTAGGGAACGCATTCATGCGTTCCGCCGCGTCTATGCGTTCCGATATAGGGCAATCACGGTTTCACGATCAGGTCATCCGCAACGGGGCTGATTATCAGCGCATTTGCCGGTAAATTGACATGCCTATCGTTCTGTGCTAGTATTGGGATATGAGTTAAAGAAAGCAAATAGGAGGAACCAATATGTTTGTCCCCTCAAAAACCGCTGAGGATTCAGCAATCCTCAACCTTGCGTACAGCGTATGCGCGGCGGTCCGTACCGCCCCGAAAGCCTGCGGGACTGACCATCTTGAAACCGCTGTTCTCACAGGAGAGGATAAAGACCGTGTTACCGCCGAAATGCGGAAGATCGGCGAAGCCCTCGGTCATTCGGGGAAATTCTTCTGCCGCGATGCGGACAATGTGGACGCAGCCGGCGCTGTGGTGCTTGTCGGCGCGAAATACGAAACGCGCGGGCTTGGGGAACGCTGCAAACTCTGCCGATTTGAAAACTGCGGCGCCTGCGAAAACGCCGGAGCGGTTTGCGTCTTTACGCCAATGGACCTGGGCATCGCGCTCGGTTCGGCGGTTTCTATGGCCGCCGATAACCGGGTTGACAACCGTATCATGTTCACTGTCGGGCAGGCCGCCGCAAAGCTTGGTTTGCTCGGAGAGTACAAGCTGGTTATGGGGATTCCGCTGTCTGCTTCAGGCAAATCGGTGTTCTACGATCGGGACTGATGAGCGCGTTGCACTACATCCTCACCCGTTCCCGGAGGAAAACGCTGGCAATACATGTAAAGCCGGACGGCGCGGTCGAAGTCCGCGCGCCGCTCCGGCTTGCGAAGGCGGAGATTGAGCGGTTCGTGACGCTCAAGACAGACTGGATTTTGAAGAAGCAAGCGCAGATCGCCGCAAGAACGCCCGCCGAGGCGCGAGAGTTGCCGCCACTGCAATACGCGCAAGGCGAGTTCGGGCAGACCGTCCGTAAACTCATAACAACATGGGAACAACAGCTCGGCGTGGAAGCGGCGTTCGTCGGCATTCGGGTGATGACGACCCGTTGGGGCAGCTGCACGGCGAAAACACGGCGCATCCGTCTCAACGCCGCGCTTGCGTACTGCCCGCGGGAGTGCTTGGAATACGTCGTGGTACACGAGCTGGCGCACCTGCGGGAAAACAACCACTCGCCGCGCTTTTGGGCGGTTGTCGCGGATGCGCTGCCCGATTATCAAGAGCGGCAGAAGACGCTGAAATCGTTGTCGTGGCTGCTGTGTGCTGCAAGCCCGACTTCGTGACACGGGAGGAAATTTCCTGCGGCAAGTTTGACGGAGCGCGGGATAAGCGGGTGCTTATGAAGATAATCGGGGAGTGAAAACCTTGAAAACAAGGAAAATGAAAATTGCGGATTACGCCGCCGTTTATGCTTTATGACGCAAAACACCCGGTATGGGGTTAAACGACATTGACGACAGAGAAGAAGGTATTCTATGAAAGGCGGCAGTGACATGTCCGAAATCGACCAATACATATTGAATCAGCCAGCCAACCTCCAAGCCATGCTTACGGAGGTTCGGCAGAGAATCCGTGAAGCGCTGCCGGACGCGGCGGAGAAAATATCGTGGCAGATGCCCACGTTCTGGCGGAAGCGGAACCTGATACATTTCGCGGCGCAGAAAAACCACCTCGGCATCTATCCGGGCGCGGAGGCGATGGAGCATTTCATGCCCCGGCTGACCGATTACAAGACAAGCAAGGGCGCGGTGCAGTTCCCGTATAAATCGTTCGGAGCGGAACAGCTCGACCTTATCGCGGAGATTGCCGCATGGTGCGGCAAGGCGGCAGGTGATGCCTAACCCCCGAAAGACCCCCGGCGGCGTGTCTTCGCCGTCGGTGACCGCGCCGGGGTTTGGGGCACTCTTCTACTGCATCATGGACACGTTCGTTGAGATGTCGCTTACTTCCGTTTCGATGTTTTCGAGCTTGGAGGTAATCTCGTCGAGCGAGGAATGTACGTCGCCGGTGTAGTCGTCCAGCTTGACGTTGATCTCCT
>JAISVY010000123.1 GCA_031271325.1 Oscillospiraceae bacterium | reverse complement strand
CCCCCGCTCCGGCTTGCGATGCCGCGCCATAGGCGCCTGTTCGCAAGCGCTGCGCTCGTTTTGTTCGGCTTTGCCGAACAAAAACATGGGTTTTTAGAGCGTCTTATAAGAAGCGAGGTGATGCCGAATGGCAGCCCCCAAGAAAAAGACCGACGGGTTGATCTATAAAGGTCATCCGTTACGCCGCAGCGACACGCTGGTATATTACGGCAGCATGGCCGAAAAGTATATTGTCATGCTCCAGATTCTCGACAGCGCCGAAAAAAACGGCGTTAACGTCCCGACGCGCGTGTCCCTGCAGCTCCAGCTGACCGACCCGGACCTAAAGAGCCGCGACCGCGTGGTCAAAAAGAGCGAAAAAGAAGGTCTGTATTCAGCGATTGACGTCGGCTCTGTCTGGCTCGACCGCGCCTTAGAAGGCAAAACGTGATCTTACGCGGCGCTGACGGACTGAGTACGGCGGCGGCGTTGCTGCGAAACGGCGGTCTGGTGGCCGTCCCGACCGAGACGGTATACGGGCTTTGCGCCGGCGCGACCGATCCCGCCGCCGTATCCCGCGTGTTTGCCGTCAAAGGCAGGGCGGCGGATAAACCGCTTCCCGTCCTTGTTTCAAGCCCGGAGGACGCGGAGCGGTTTTCTGTGCTCACACCCGCCGCGCGGACACTGATGAACGCGTACTGGCCGGGCCCGCTGACGCTGATTTTGCCGCTGAAGCCGGGGGCGCTTCCGGCGGTTGTGACGGGCGGGAAGCTGTCCGTCGGGCTGCGGTGCCCGAACCATCCGCTGACGCTGGAACTGCTGAACGCCGTGGGGAAACCGCTGGTTCTCACCTCGGCCAATCTCTCCGGTCAGCCGGAGCCGGTGTCGGCGGAAGAGGTGGCGCTGCCGACAGACGGCGTACTGGACGGCGGGGTGTGCGCCGTCGGCAGACCGTCCCATGTGCTGGACTTTACCGTGAACTCGCCCGAATGCCTGCGCTACGGCGCGGCGGCGGTCGGGCTGACCGGCGGCAGCGGAGCGGGGAAGTCTTCCGTTCTGAACCGTCTGCGGGAGCGGGGCGCGGCTGCGTTAAACGCCGACGCGGTATATCACCGGCTGCTGGAGACCGACGCGGAAATGCTGCGAGAGCTGTATGAGCGCTTTCCCGGCGCTTTTGACTCCCCGGAGTCGCCGCCGGACAGAGCAAAGCTGCGGAGCGCCGTCTTCGGCGACCCGTCCGCGCTGGACGCGCTGAACCGGATCACCCATCCGTATGTTCTGCGGGCAATCCGGCGGGGACTGGGCGACCTGATCATCCGCGAAGGGCTGAACGTCCCGGTCGCGGTCGAGGCGATCGCGCTGTTTGAGAGCGGTCTTTCCAAGCTCTGCGGCGTGACGCTGGGCGTGACCGCTCCGTTGGGTGACCGGATAGACCGCATTGTCACGCGGGACGGGTTGCCGCGGGAAGACGCGGAAGAACGGATCAGGAACCAGCAGCCGGATTCATTTTACCGCCTGCGTTGCGACGAAATGATCAATAATAACGGTACAGAGGCAGAATTGTTTGAGAAAACCGACGCTTTTTGGGAAAAGTATCTTTCATAGGGGCGCATGGCTGCACGGCTATGTCTTCGGTCTGGGGCGGGTGGCAACCCGCCTGTATAAAATAGATAAGGGGTGCGAACATGAGCGAATCCATTCTGCGGAAACCCAAATCGGCGTTTGACAAACTGGGCGGGAACTGCGCCGCCGAAGCGGACAGCTACGCGGCGGGGTACAAGGCGTTTCTGGACGCGGGGAAAACCGAGCGGGAGTGCGTGAGCGAAGCGGCGCGTCAGGCGCGCGAAAACGGCTTTACCGAGTTCCAAAAAGGGTCAAACAGCAATAAAATCTATGTCTCCCGTCACGGGAAAGCGATCATGTTCATCCGCCGCGGGAAGAAGCCGCTGTCGGAGGGTTTTCGGATGGTGGCGGCGCATATCGACTCCCCCCGGATTGACCTCAAGGCGTATCCGCTGTATGAGCAGGATGGTTTTGCCATGCTGAAGACGCATTATTACGGCGGAATCAAAAAATATCAATGGATGGCGGTGCCGTTGGAACTGCGCGGAGCGGTCTGTCTGGCAAGCGGCAAGAAGGTTGATGTTGCCCCGGAGGCGGGGGAGCCGGTTTTGTTTATCTCCGACATCTTGCCCCATCTGGGCGCCGAACAGGCCAAGAAGCCGATTTCCGAGGCGTTTCCCGGCGAAGGTCTGAATGTCACTGCCGGTCTGCTGCCGGAAGGCGACGAAAAAGAAGACCGCGTAAAACTCGCGGTCATGACCATCTTAAACAAGCGGTACGGCATGGTCGAGGACGATTTTCAGTCGGCCGAGCTGAGCCTTGTACCGGCGGGCGGCGCGAACGACGCCGGGCTTGACCGTTCGATGATGGGCGCTTACGGTCAGGACGACCGCGCCTGTTCTTACGCCGCGCTGCGCGCGCTGTTCGACGCGCGCGAACCGGAGTACACGGGGGTTTGCATCCTGGCCGACAAAGAGGAGATCGGTTCCGAAGGCATCACCGGGATGCAGAGCGCGTTCTTTGATCAGGTTTTGGAAGACTTATGCGAAGCGGAGGGTTGTACGCTTCGCGACGCGTACAGCAACAGTTTCTGCTTTTCCGGCGATGTGTGCAATGCGTTTGACCCGAATTTTGAGAGCGTGAGCGACAAGAGAAACAACGCCCGTCTCGGTTACGGTCCCGGTATCTTCAAGTTTACCGGCACCCGCGGCAAAGCCGGCTCGTCCGACGCGTCGGCCGAAACGATGTCCCGCGTACGCCGCCTGCTGGACGGCGCGGGCGTGTGCTGGCAGATGGGGGAACTGGGCAAGGTCGATCAGGGCGGCGGCGGCACGGTGGCGAAATACCTCGCGAACCGCAACATCGAGGTCGTGGACATCGGAATGCCGGTGCTGAATATGCACGCGCCGATGGAGATCACGTCCAAAATCGACTGCTGGCAGACGTACAAGGCGTTTTTGGCGCTGTACGGGGAGCGGTAAGAACCTGTTCCCTGGGAACATGTTCTAGCGCTCCCTCCAGTCACCACCCCTTAACCTCAACATAAAATATGTTGAGAGCGCGTTTTTGCGTTGAAAGGGGATGGTCGGTTTGGCTACGGTCTCCGGGTCACTTCGATTTGACAGAGCGAGGACGGCGCAGCCGTCGCCGGATCTTCCGGGGATTGCGAATGTACCGATCGCTCTGCAAAACACGGCGAACGGAGCAATGCTGGCCGTCAATACGGACGCAAACGGGGCTTATGTATTTGCCGGCGTGCCGGACGGCAATTACCGCATTGCGGAGGCTTTTGGGACCATCGCAACGGCGTCTCCGGGCAATTTTTCAGCCGCCATGGCCGGGGATCCTGTCAAGGCGGCGTTCCCGCCCATAAGTTATGCCCCCAATCCGCCGGCCAACGCGACAAACCTGGATGCGGTTACGCCAAGCACCCTTCTTGTTACGGTGTCGGGAACGGATTTGACCGGGCAGGACATACTGAACGGTCCCGTGCGGTACACGCCGATCCAGACCATCACCGACACGGGCGTTATCATTTCGCCGCAAAACCTGATCACCTCGGCGGACGCCGGGACATTCGGCGCGTTTCCGCAAGGGACGCCCGCCAATACCGGGATGCCCGCGCCGGCGTATACGGATATCGGCACAGAGTTTCAATATGCTCTTCCCAACACGGTGGGCATTACGCCCGCGTTCCGTCAGTACACCGTGCAAAATATCATGAACGACGCCACCGCTAACGTCCAGCAAACATGGTGGCGGATTGCCGACCACACCTCCGGCAACGAAACGGGCAGGATGATGGTGATCAACGGGGACGCTCCCGGTTCGGTCATCTTTGAGCAAATGGTCGCGGTGAGACCCGATACATACTACCTGTTCAGCTCATGGATTCTGAACCTGTCAAAAAGCGCGGCTTTAGCCGACCCGCAGCTCGGCGTCGCGGTGCTGACTGCGGACGGCGGGGTCTTGTATAGGACGACGCTGGGCGCTTTGATTCCGATGGATCCCGACACCCCGGAATGGAAACAGATCGGGACGGTGCTCAATTCGCGGAACAACTCGTCTCTGACCGTGCGGTTTATCAGCATGGGACCGGAGGCATACGGCAACGATTACGCCATTGATGACATCGCGCTGAACGAGGTCTCTGTGATCGCGTATACCCCTCAAAAAAGCGCCGGATCATCCGCGGTCAATGTGGGAGACACGGTGGTTTATACGGTCACGCTCGCAAACACCGGGATGAATCCGCTGACAGACGTGACCGTTCGCGACGCGGTGCCGGACGGGTTTGTTTTTGTCCCCGGCTCCGTTGTCGTCAACAGTCTGCCAAATGCCGGGGCGGACCCGAACGCCGGGTTCGCCGTACCGGACATTCCCGGCGGCGGAACGCTCACCGTCACGTTCTCTGCGGCTGCGGAGCATATCCCCGCCGTCAACCCCGCGCTCAACACCGCGCAGCTCAGCTATTCCTATTCGCCTGTCAGAGGGGGAATCCCCGACACATATACGCTCAAGACAAACGACACACCGGTTCAAATACGGAAACCGGACGATCCGCCCCCGCCTCCGCCTCCACCACCGCCGGAGGAACCCCGAGCCGGTCTGTCTGTCACAAAAACGGCGTACCCCTGTGCCGTGACGCCGTGCGGGTATATAACGTATACGATTACCGTAACCAACGAGGGACCTTCCGAAGCCGCAGATACGGTGCTGACCGACAAAATACCGCAGGAGCTGTTTTCCGCGCGGTACTCCGCCGACAACGGGCGTACCTATAAAGCCTGGAGCGGTTCGCTGCCGCTGGGTACGTTGCCCGCAGGCGCTTCGGTAACCGTTTTAATCCGCGCGGCGGTCAGGCAATGCGTGTTATGCTGTTCCGTGACAAACGCCGCGGAGGCTGCCTCCGCAACACCCGGCAGCAACCCCGTCAGCAACCGCGCCGAGGTCCGCACAATGATCGTGTACGCGCGGCAGACGTAAACTTACTTTAACCCCGCCAAAAATATCTCCAGCCCGTTCAACGTACCGCGGTGGTGCGGCGTATATGCCGCGCCGCCGTCTTCTATGTAGTCGGTAACGAGATAGGTCGTCATGCCGAGCGTCCCGGCGCAAATGTCCTCCGCCACGCTGTTGCCGGCCATCAGGCATTGCTCCGGCTGTTTGCCGAGCGTTTGCAGGATGCTTCTGTAGTAGTCGAGGTTGGGTTTACAGGTGGAGCTGTTATAATAGTCGGTTACCAAGGCAAAGTCGTCCGGCGTGAGACCGACCCACGCGAGGCGGGTCGCGACGGCGCAGGCAGGGAAGAGCGGGTTGGTGGCCAGCGCGACGGTAAATCCGCGCTCGTTCAGCGAACGCACCAA
>JAISVY010000099.1 GCA_031271325.1 Oscillospiraceae bacterium | reverse complement strand
GAAGTAACCGCTTCGGCAGCCCAAGGCGAAACTTCGCCGCTGTCTTCGTATGTTACCTCTTGGTTGAGCGGGATATCGTAGCCTTTGAAGGTGAGGTAGTTGTGCAGCATCGTTACCATTTCCTGGCGGGACAGCTCTTTGCCCGGGTTATACCCGGTTCCGGTGCCGCTGACGATGTTGTTGGAAGCCGCCCATATCACGGCGTCGGTATACCATGTGCCGTCCGGTATGTCGTCAAAGGGGTTGGCTCCTTCCGCCGCGGGACCGCCTTCCAGCTTCCAGATCAGCGTGACAAACTCCGCGCGGGACAGGCTGCCGTCCGGGTCGTAGAGGTTGTTGCTGCCGTCCACATAGCCGTGGAAATTCGCGTAAGCGACCGCGTCATAATACCACGCGTCGGGGCTGATGTCGGTAAAGATGTTCTCCCAAAGCGCCACCGGGTCATACCCCACGGCAAAGAGGTTTTGGTCAGGCGATGCTTTGAACGCGATCACGCCGTCGGCGTATGTGCCGCCGAGGCGCTTCAGGTTGCCGTTGCCGCTTATATGCCAGACGCGAACCGCTTTCGCGTTCTCACCGTCTTTGAGGGTATACGGCAGGCTGATCTCCGCCGGGATCTCGGTCTCTTCTTCCCCGACGAATACCCTGAACCTCACGGCGCTTTCCAGCCCTTTGACCTGCGCCGCCTGCATCGTTGTGAGTCCGTCTTCGGCTGCGGGGGACAATTCCAGCGTGATCGGCGTTGCGCCGTTGTCAGACATCTTCGCGAGCGCGGTCAGCGCGTCCGGCTGGAGCGTGACGACGCCGCCCGGAAGGGTCACGCGTACCGCGGTCTGCGCTTCGCCGAACTGCGCCGCCGCGTCCACGTCAAAATCTTCCGGCTCAACGTCTTCGGTGACCGGGGTGGACGCCGTGCCCGTAATAACGAGTTTCGCCGCCGCGTTGGCGGTAACGGCAAGCGCGGCACCGCTCGTCTGGGCGGTCTCGGGGATCAGGATGCCAAACGCCGCGTCGGCCGGCTCGGTGGGGACTCCGCCGAATGTGACGGTAATCTCGGAAGCGAAGCTCCCGGCGTTCGCCGTCGCGGTCATCCCGGCAGCAAGACCCGTAAACCAAGAGGACGCGTCGGCGTTGTTCAGCCCTTCGCGCACGGCGTGCGCGTTGGTCAGCGTGATCGTCAGCGTATTCGGTTCCGGGATACCGGCGTTTACCGCGCCGGTCACGGTCACGTCGCCGACAGTCGCCGAAGCGTCGCCGAAGGTAAGGTCGATCATCGCGAAATCGATCCCTCTATAGCCGCCGATTCCGTATACATAAGCGCGGTTTTTGCCCTGTTTGAGCGGTTTTTCAACGATGATCTCATAGTCTGTGCCCTGCGTGAGCGGGGTGGGGTTTTTGAACATCCCGGTTATATAGTCTGTATCGGCGTAGTCCCATTCGTACAACCGACCCGTCACCGGCACATCCGTCGCGTCTTTGGCGACCGTGTACGAACCGAAGGAATACTCGTAATCGTCGTTAAAGTAAAAAGAGGATCCGTTGCTTGTCGTAAACAAACCGTCGGTCACATACGGAGCGGTTTTATTTTCATGACCGAGCTTATCGGTCATCGCGATGTAATAATCTCCGTTTCCGTTGCTGTAATTGTAGCTCATGTTGTAATAGGGATTGTTGGTCAGCCACTTTACAGAGCCGTTGTCAACGAGGTCGGTGACGCTTGCCGCAGGCAGCGCCGCCTGATGGAACCCGTTGGGCGGATCGTCCACAGGGGCGGAAGATCCGGGAAAATGCCTGCCGGTAAACGCGCTGTTGCCGGAGCCGACCATGTAGTATTTGAAATATAAGGCGTTCTTCGTGTTTCCCTCGTCATTAAATTCATGATTGCGATTCCCGGTCGCTTCAAAGTCGTTAAACGTAGGGTCAACATAATACCACGCGCCGCCAATCTGCACCATGTTCCACGCGTGACCGACAAGCTCGCCGTCGCCGGTGTCGGCCGCTCCGCTGACGATCAGCGCCGGAATACCCAGCCGCGTGAGGATATAGGCGTAAGCGTGCGCGTATGCCTCACAAACGGGACCGGGGGTGGAGAGGTCGAGTACGCCCATGATATTATGCGCGTACGCGTTTTCGTCAGGCTGACCGTTTATGTAAGAATAATCGCATTCGGCCAGCATTTTATCGTGGACGAGCCGCGCTTTTTCCGCGTCCGTGGCTCCCCTGTCCGCCACGTCGGCATACTCTTGAAACCGCTCTTCCGCCAGCTTGCTGGTCGATGCGCGGATACCGGCGGCGGCGTAATCGGGAAACAAATACGGCGCGATTTCTACAACCATATCTGTACGAGCATCTAAATATAGCGAGAATCCCGGAGCCAGCACATAATATTGCGGGTTATCCTGACGAAATGCCCAAAAGGCTAAACTGACTGCTCCCACCGTGGTGTGCGGCAAGTCTTCTAAATTGATCAGACCCAGCGTATAATACAATTCGCCCTGTATGCTTACTTCTGTGTATACGGATTCCGGCTGATATGCCTTTTCGGCGTAGGTTACCAGTTCGGTGTAGATCGCTTGAAGCGTTGTGCTGTATGTAGCAATTTTCCCCAATTCATTGTATCCATGCCGTGTTCCTCCGGGGATTGTCGAGTCGGCGGCGGCAAGCGGCGCAAAAGCACGGGGCGCTTTTGCGGAGGACATCGTCGGGAGTTTTGCCATGCTTTCGGGTCTCTCATTGATTTTCAGAGACAGCAAACCGCCCGCGGGATAGCTGACCGGCTCCACCGCTTCCGCCGCGTAAACCTGCGGCGCCGTCATCGGGAAGACAGCGCACACCAGAGCCAACGCCAGCGCCCACGCCAATATTTTTCTTGATTTAAGCATAACAAAATCCCCCGTTTTATTAATTTAGACGGAAAAACACATAGCCAAAGTTATTCTACACCACAAAATGCATATTGTCAATGGCGAACAATGGCTAATCCACGACAAACGCATGAACGGGCAAAATGCACAAAAATCGGCATCCACATGTAGGGGCGACCGTCCTCGGTCGCCCGTGGCTGCGGAATTTTCCGGGGTTACGGGCGGTCGGGGACGACCGCCCGTACATTTCGTCTGTGCAATATGGACATTCATGCGTTTGTCGTTATGGCTAATCAGGGGGACGGCAAAGGGGTAACCGGTACTGCCGGCTCGTCGCCGGGGAGAACGTTTTCCGGGGAAGGCTTCGCGTCCGGTGTAACTTCGGGCGGCACGCCCGAGGCGTCGGGCGAAACAGCGGGTTCGGCGGGAAGCGTTTGATCGGGCGGCGTTTCGGTCACGGGAGCGGGCGGGACGCTGCCGAGGTCGAAGATGGAAGGCGAAAGCAAGCCGTCTTTTTCGGTCATCACACTGATCTTGCCGTTAGAAACGGTTCCGTAAAACATCAGGCTGTCGTTCGCGCCGGACAACTGCGGGTAAAACACCTCGCCGGAACCCAGCCACGTACCCTTGACCGTTTGCGTACCCTTTTCGTGCCAGAAAATCAGCGTACTGCCGTTATACTCGGCCTGCCCGACGACCCTCGCGTCCGTGCCGAGCGGCAGGGTATAGATCAATTCCGCCTCGCCGCTGAGTTTGTTTTCGCTGACAACGGCGCGGAAGATCGCCTCGCCGTTGGTTCGTTTCACGGTGTATAACAGCCACATTTTGTCGCCGGAGTACGAGAGCATCGGAGCCACCGCGTCCACGCCGTTTTGAGTGACCGGACTGTCGCCCGTAAAACGTATGGTGCTGCTGGGGAATTTTCCTGTCAAAAGGAATATCCCCATACTGCTGCCGTAATGATCCAGCGCGTAATACTGCTTCTCTTCGCCCGGATGGTATGCAGCCGCCAACAGACTGCCGGGTTTCACCCGCCCGCGGAAGTTGGTGTAGGGACCTTGCAGGGTGGTTCCGCCGGAATACCAGTCGATCGCGCCGTCCCGAATTTGATAGTAATAGGTTTTCTTTGACCGCGGATGCTGCATCACCGCCATCGAAGCGGCTTCCACTTCGGAGCGCGCGATTTGGTCGGGCGGGTTAAACGGCAGCGGGTCTGGGTTTTTGGTGGCGATAACCTCTGCGGGTTCCGCCTCGCCCGGCCGGAGCAGCCGGGCATGAACGGCAAGGCGCATATCCTCCAGCCCGTTGGGGTAGGTACAGGTGGAGAGGGTGATGATGCGGTCGGTCTCGTTAACGTCCACATCGGTGAGGAAGTAGCTCCTGGCTTTGATTTCGTCTAAAAGGGCGCCGAACTGGTCTTGCGTCGGATGGGTTTGGATATAGCCCCAATCCGGTTCGCATTCATAGGCGGCAAACACAACCCATGTGCTCTGCCCCGTCAAGCTGTCCAGCTTGACAACGGGAGCGGTTTTATAAGTATCGGCGGAGTCTTTATAGCCGTGCAGTTTCGCGAACATCGCGCCGGTGTTCATGTTGTGTCCGAACAGGACGCTATTGCGGTCGGTCATCAGGCGGGAATTGTTGCAGTGGAGGAAGATGGTGCCGTTGTCGTTAACGTTTCCGTAAAAATCATGCCGGAGGTAATAATCGTTGTCGTCGCCCAAAACATAGGGAAGCCCGGTTTCGTCGAAAAGCCCCGGGATGAATATCATGCCGCGGTAATCGGGATTCACCTCCAGCAATGCGGAAAAACGCTCGATCCCCTCTTTTTCGGCGGCGATCAGCGCGTCAAACTCGCTGATCGCAGACGGGCTGGGTTCCCCGGGCGACGGCTCGCCGGTCTGTCCGGCGGCGGACGGGGCGGGTGTTGACGCGGAGGAAGACGGGGGTGACGGGGGTGCGGGCGACACGCTGAGATAAAGGTTGCTGACGTCGTTTTCTACCTGCTTTTGCCCAAAATATTGGGCGAGGTAGTATCCGATATAAACCAGCGCCGCAACCATGATACAGATACAAAGAATCAACGCCGCCCAAAGCAGCCTTTTCTTCGTAAAAAACGGCTTTTTTTCATCCATTCGGCTCATGCTCATACGCTTCACCTTCCCTGTACCAGTATACCCCCCAAGTATTGCCCTGTCAAGTAGCGGAAGTCATTGTCAATTCAGACGCTCAGTTGCCCGTCGTCGTCACGTCCAGCACGGCGTTTGCGCCGTTGACGGTAACGGAGCGGTTTGTGCCGCCGCCGGAATAGGCGTGACCCGCGCCCCAGCCGACCGCGTCGCCGTCGATCGTCAGCGACGAACCCAAGCCGTTCGTCTCAAAATCGTAGTCGTCCGCGTTGGCGCAGAAAAACTCCACCCGCGCGTTCGCTCCGTTAACATTGATATCCCGCGCCGTGATATTGTCGATGATGACGTTCACATCCACACCGTTTATCTCTATATCCCCCAGGTCCAACCCTTCGGGCACGGAGATCGTGACCGGCCGGTCGTAGCCGTTTTCAATATCTCCGCTGCCGGCTCCGAACAGCAAGCCGCCAAGCCAGTCAATATCAAAGCCGAACCCAATGATCCCCCAACGGCGGTTCCGGTGAAAGGTTTCGCGTTTGAGCGTCAGCGTTCCGCCCTCCCGGTAGACCCCGTACTGACCGTCATACCGCTGCGACCACTCAACCCTGACGGCGTCGCCGCCCCGGACGATGCTGACCGGCTCGTTGAACAGCGCGAGTTCCAGACTGTTTACGCCGTCCCATTCCTCAAACATTTCGCGGGCGGCGTAGGTGTCTCTGCCGTCTTCCCAAACCAACCCGTTTGACCATATGAACGCGGCTGCCGTGACCGTCATCGCGGTGCCCACGACGACAAGGCACAACGCGATAATCAGCAGGGTTTTTCCTGTCTTTTTCATGCCTGTTTCCTCCCTTTCAGACGCTCGGAGATTCCGTTATAGATTAAGCGGCAGAGCTTTACCATCCCGCGCAGAATAACGCGCATCAGGTTGAACGCGCCCACGCCGCCCAGAACGCTCAGCCCGAACAGCAGCAGCGACGCGCCGATAAACGCGATGCCGAACCACGGCTCGCCCGCGCCGAAGGCGGCGATCCCCGTGACCATGCACGCAAGCCCCGCCGCGCCGACCGCGATGACAACCGCTCCGAAAGCGGCGACTATCGCCACAACGGCGGCAAACAACCCGAACATTACCGAGACCAGCGCGACGGCGACCGGAATCCCGATCGGCAGGGCGAACAGCCCGATGATCAACAGCAGCACGGCGTTCATTGACTTCGCGTCCGGCTTCTGCTCGGCGCGCACAAACGCCATTTCGGCGCGGACGCGCTCCGCGATGTCGTCCGGGCTGCCCAGCGACTCGCAAATCTCTTCTTCTGTTTTCCCTTCGTCGATCGCTTCCGTAAAAATTTCGTCGTAGTATTCGGTAATCCGCGTGATCTCGCTCTGCGGAAGACCGGCCAGGGCGTTTGCAAGCCCCCACATAAACTCACTGCGCGACATTTTCCTCATCCTCCCCCATGATATAGTCTACCATCCGCTTGACTTCTCCCCATTCCGTCCGAAAGGTGCGGAGGCGTTCTTCCCCTCCCGGCGTAATGCGGTAATACTTGCGAAGCCTGCCGTTGTACTCCTCCTGCCGCGTCTCCAGGTGCCCCTGCTGCTCCATCCGCCGCAGAATCGGGTACAGCGTCGATTCGCTCATCGGCATAAACCGTTCGGCGTTCTGCGAGATTTTGTACCCGTAAGATTCGCCGTGCGTCAGGATCGCCAGCAGACAGGCGTCCAGCAGCCCGCGCTTCAATTGCGCGTCCATACCGGTGCCCTCCCTTCCGCCCCGCTCCCGGCGGGGCTGTGTGTCGCATAATACTGCACAACGAATAATACATCGTCATGCATAATATACACCGCATAATATTGTTTGTCAAGAGGTATTCAAAATTTATCTTGCGTTTTGGGTTCCCCTTTGCTATACTGAGCCAAAGAAAGCCAGCCGGCGGCGAAGGTGACAAACCCTTTAGCCGTTGTTTTGTATTTTTTTGAGGGGTTGTGCGGAATGCAAGACCACATTCAGGGCATGTTGAAAATCCGCTCCGGCTTGAAAACAAAGCGTGAACCCGCCTCGCAGGGAACCTTGGAACCCGGAGGCATAACCGGATCGCGAACCGCCCGGAGTTTTCACAAAACCCAACAAAGAGCGCTTCCCGAACCCGTTTATTAATCGGGCGGCTGGTTCCGGGGTTGGATTGAAATATATGGAAATTTTTTACTTGCATTATGTTAACAAGTCTGTTATACTGTGCTAAGATTGTCTCTTTCTGCGAGGGAAATCCTGTC
>JAISVY010000065.1 GCA_031271325.1 Oscillospiraceae bacterium | reverse complement strand
CCGCGCAATGTGGAGGTCAAGTGGGGCAAATCCGAAACCCTTGTGGTGGAGAACACCGCCATGAGCGGCCTGCTCATCGTCAAGACCGACAAAGCCACCGGCAAGCCCCTCGCGGGCGTTGTGTTCGACGTTCGTCACGCTGACGGGCAGCTTGTGACCGGCTTAATCTCTGACGGCAATCAGCCGGGAACCGTCGCCAACTCCCCGAACAGTACCGCCTCCGCAAACGGCGACATCGCAGGCTCCTTCACTACAGACGCGCAGGGCAGAATCCAAATCAATCCGCTGCCTGCCGGAGAATACCATGTTGTTGAGCGCAAAGCCTTAGACGGCTATGAGCTTGATGAAACCGTTCACTCCGTCACCGTCATGCCGGGGAAACTGGCTACCTTACAACTTACCAACGAGCAGAAAGCGGGCTTCCGTCTGCTGAAAATCGACAGCGTGACGAAACAGCCGATTTACGGCGTCGAGTTCATGGTCTTTGACGCCAACAATAAGCAGGTCGGGACCTACATCACCGACAACAACGGCCTTATCAACTTCGACGGCATACTCAGCGAGGGACGCTACACCATCCGCGAAACCCGCCCCGCAGACGGCTATTACCGCGATGATATGCCGCGCACGGTGGAGTTCAGAAGCAGCAAAATCACCGAGGTCGTGTGGGAAAATACCCCGCAGATGGGGCAAATCCAAATCACGAAACTCGCTGGTGACGATAACGAGATAAGCGGCCTTGAAAAAGGCTCGCCTTTGGCCGGAGCTGTCTTTGAGGTTTACCACTACAAGAGCGGCAACCTCATAGACCGCTTCGTGTCCGGCACGGACGGCAGAGCTGTCAGTAAGCCGCTCCCTGTAGGGCGCTACCTCGTCAAGGAAGTGCAGGCTCCGCAGTATTACCGCGTTTCCACAGAGGTCATGGACATTGAGGTCGAGTTTGCCACGCAGATTATAAAGCGCGAGTTTCTCAACTACAGCGCGAACACCGGCGTCAAAATCCGCAAAACCGGCTCCTATGAGGCCATGCCGGGCGACACCATCCGCTACGACATCAAGGAAATGAGCAACACGTCAAGCGTTCAGCTCACGGACTTCTTCTGGCGGGATATGCTGCCGACAGACGCGGTACGGCTTAACAAAATCGTTACGGGGACATACTCGCAGAGCCTTAAATACAAGGTGATGATTACCACCAACAAGGGCGATACCCGCGTGATTGCGGACAATCTCAGCAGCATTGAAAACAACAACATCGACTGCCGTAACGTCGCGCTGGGGCTGGCCAACGATGAGTATGTGACCTCATTTACGCTCATCTTCGGCACGGTGAAGCCGGGATTCACCCTCGTTTCACAGCCGCAGATTTACGCCTCGGTCAACAAGAACCTGCCGAACGGCTACGAGTTCGGCAACAGGGCCGATTGCGGCGGCAAGTATAGCGGCGAGTGGGTCGTGGGCGCGTCCGCTTGGGTAACGAAAATCTACGCCCAACCGAGCAAGTTACCGAGAACGGGGTATTAAACGATTCACGCAGGGGGCGCATGGCTTCGGCTGTGCGCCCCCTGCTTTACCCCATAGCGCCCCCGGACGGCTCATTTGAGAGGTTCGGGGGTATTTTTGTTTTTAGGAGGAATCCGAATGCCAAAACTTGTAATTTGTGAAAAACCCCGTCAAGCACAGGCTTATGCTGCCGTCCTCGGTGCGAAAGAGCGCGGGGACAGTTTTTTTCACGGCAACGGCTACATTGTAGCTTACTGCTTCGGGCATCTGCTGGAATTGGCCCCGCCCCAATTCTATGGCGAGCAGTACGCCAAATGGCGTTACGCCGATCTGCCCATCGTGCCGCAGACATGGAAACACGTTCCGGCAAAGGACAAAGCGGCCCAGCTCAAAATCCTGACAGAGCTGCTGAACCGTCCCGATGTGGAGTATGTGGTAAACGCCTGCGACGCAGGACGTGAGGGCGAAAACATCTTCCGGCTCGTCTATGAACACGCCAAATGCAAAAAGCCGGTTCAACGGCTCTGGATTTCGTCTATGGAGGACGCGGCGGTCAAGGACGGCTTCACGAACCTGAAAAACGGCGCGGACTATGACAGCCTTTTTGCCGCCGCGAGCTGCCGAGAAAAGGCGGACTGGCTCTGCGGGATAAGCTGTACACGCCTGTTCTCCATCCTTTACGGCGTCACGGCAAACGTCGGGCGCGTTCAGTCTCCGACCCTCGCCATGCTCGTTAGGCGCGAAGCGGAAATCGCAGGCTTCGTTAAGGAGCCGTTCTACACTCCGACCCTTGATTTATCCGGCCTTGCGGCAAACGGCGAGAAACTCAAAAGCCGCGCCGACGCCGACGTGATAGCCGCCGCCTGCGACGGACAGACGGCCACGGTCACAGAGGTTGAGCGCGTCAAAAAGACGGTCGCGCCGCCCAAACTCTACGACCTCACCACCTTGCAGCGCGACGCTAACCGCGTACTCGGCTACACCGCACAGGAAACGCTGGATTACGTCCAGTCCCTGTACGAAAAGAAAGTTGTCAGCTATCCACGCACGGACTCGAAATACATCACCGCCGACATGCGCGATACCGTGATGAAAATTCTCGGCGAAACCGGCTTTACGCCGGACATTGACCGTATCGTCGGTGCTGTATCCGACCACCACGCCATCATCCCGACGCTGGAGAGCCTGAACGCTAGTATTGACGCGCTGCCCACCGGTGAGCGTGGAATATTCGGACTTATCCGCAGGCGGCTGGTTGAAGCCGTATCACCCAAGCATGTCTATGAGGCAGTTACGGTCACGTTCGACTGTGGCGGGAACAGCTTCACCTCCAAAGGCAGGACGGTTCTTGAACCCGGCTGGAAAACGGACGAAAGCGCCGACGACAACGAGGACGAGGATTCCTCCGGCCTGCCGCCGCTCTCTAAAGGCCAGACTTTTGACAGCGCGGCGGTAACAGTCCGGGAGGGTTTCACGAAACCAAAGCCGCATTACACCGAGGACACCATCCTCAAAGCAATGGAAACGGCGGGTGCGGAAGATATGCCCGACGACGCCGAGCGAAAAGGGTTGGGTACTTCCGCTACCCGCGCCGGGATTCTGGAGGCCCTGATTAAGCGCGGCTATGTGGAGCGCCAGAAAAAGAACCTCATCCCCAGCGACAAGGGCAAGAAACTCATCGCGGTACTGCCCGACGCTCTCACTTCCGCCAAACTGACCGCAGATTGGGAGCATAAGCTCCTGCAAGTGCAACGTAACGAGCTTGACGGCGCGGAGTTCATGGGCGGCATCGCCGACTTTACGCGGTCCATTGTCCTCTCCAACAAAACCCCCAAGCCGGATTTTACCGCGCTCTTTCCCGACGCGAGAAAATCAGCCGCGCCGGAACTTGGCAAATGCCCGCGCTGCGGCTCGCCGATCCGCGAGGGGCAAAAAGGCTTCTTTTGCGACAAGCGGGATTGCGGCTTCAAGATTTGGAAAGCGAGCAAGTTCTGGACAGCGAAGAAAAAGCCGCTGACCGCCGCCATCGTTACCGCTCTGCTCAAAGACGGGCGCGCCAGCTTGAAAGGTCTGCACTCGGAGAAAACCGGCAAGAAGTATGACGCGACTGTCTTGCTGGACGATACCGAGGACGGCTATGTCAATTTTCGCTTGGAGTTTGCGGCGGGGAGGGTTAAAAAGTGAACGGACAACAAGAATACAGACGTTATCCGCATATCCGAACGCCGGAGGATTTGGGCATCGCTTTTCTCGGCAATCCCCATACCGCCATCGTGCCGCCCAAGCGCCGGATGGACCGCGCCGAATACGGGCGCAGGCTCGCTCTGGCCGAGGGCGGCGTATTTACACCGGAGGGCTACATCATACCAGTCAAAAAACAGGGGGCTTAATAATATGAGGCAAAACTATACGCGCCAGCGGCAAGGGCGCGATTTTTCGTTGCTCGATGAAGTGAACCATCTGCGGAACGCGGAGATGAGCGTCGAGGGTAATTATAATCAGATCGACGGCATCTTGGGTAACAACATACCGAAACCGGGGTCCCCAAGCAGCATAGCTGATTGGGGTGGAAAAGACGACTTCGAGGCCAAAACAATGCGGGAGCAGTTGGAATACTACAGGGCGCAGGCCGAGCGCAACGCCGCGCCCGTTGACGGGCGCGAGCCGTCGCCGGAAAGGGGGCTGTGATACGCATGGATAAAGATTTCAGTGCGATAATTGACGAAATTGTGCCTTTCGTCAGCGATGGAGACAGGTCATTACCGTTTATTATCGCCAGAAACAATGACGGCAGTTGGGATGTCCACTACCCCCAGCCTGCCGAAAGCGCCGTTGGGTTACTGGAGAAGCTGAGAGAACGTGACCCATATGCTGTGAGCTTTACCGGCGCAGACTTCGCAAAAGGAAGTTTCCCGTCTGTCTATGACAAAGTTCTGTGTGCGCGGCTTTACGCGGAGTTTGAATGCAACCAATATTCCGACCAAACGGAAATGCAAGAATCAAGAGCCATGTACAACTTCTTCGAGGTCAATATCGGCGAGTTCTCGCAAAAGGAAACTGACTACCTCGCCACGATTAAACGCCCGCTTGCCGCGCTCTCCGAGATGTGTCCCTACAAGATGACGACCGACAATCCAGACTGGTATTTTAACGAGGACTTGGCGCTTGAAGCGGTCCGCTATATCGAAAACGACATCAATGCCCGTCTGCGAAGAATACTTCCTCCCTCTGAACTCAAACCGGGGCTGCGAATGGTTGACGGGTATCTGTTCTCTGAAAAGCAGCACGTTGACATCGGGAGAATCTCGGTCATCCTTTCGGAGAGTACAGACTCCCCGTCGCCATTCCTTGTATGCAACAAAGAGGGCGGTGAGGATTACCACCACTCTGCGTTTCCCGACTATCTTTCGGCGATGCGGGAGTTTACAGCCCGCCAGTCCGAGCTTGTCAAAGCTCTGGAAATGACCCGAGAGTCCCGCAGGCGGAACGGCGTAGATTCGACCGCCCTCAAAGCGGAGTCTTGCCTGCCAGACAGCGACAATATGGACTTCAAAGGAAAAACGGTTATTGTCAAGGCGAACGAACTGTCGCCGGAGTATCGGTATGCAGACAGCCAACTGCTGGTATGCACACACGGAAGCGGCGCACGTCCGGGCAGGAATGGCGGAACGGTGTTCGGAACCGAACTGTACACCGGCGAAATTGTCTGCTACGGGCGTTTTCAAATCGAGGGTGTCGCCGACGAAACCAAGCTCCCGCAATGGGCGAGAGACAAACTCGCCCTCCGCGAAGCGCTGAAAGAACCCGGTGTGTTTGAATACGGCGGCTACCACTTCAAACCCGTGCGCCAATTCATGGACGGCGAGACCGTCAGGCCGCTCACGGGCGATTCCCGCCCCTGGAAGAACGACGCACAGTACGCCATGCGAAATATGGCGTCAGACTTTTCTCTCGGTATATCCGCATATGACTGGAAGAAAACCGACGCCGCGTATTCCATCGACTCATTCTATGAAGCGTCGGGCGGCAATACGGCGGATATTTTCAGGTGCATTGAGAACGGCAAGCTATACGTTCCCGGCGAGAACGAACTTTTCCTCTACAGTGAGCCGCCGCAAATGGAAGCATCCGCTCCAGATCGCGACAAGCCGCCGAAGCCGCAATCTCTGCTTGACGAGCTGAACGACGCCAAAGCGGAAGCGGCGACCCTTAACGCCGCGCCAAAAGACAAACCGTCGGCTAAGAAGCGCGGCGACAAGGAACTGTAAACACTAATAATCCGCATAACACGCGCCCGTCCGTGACTTGTCATAGGCGGGCGTTTTTTGTTATGCCCTGAAAGGAGGACCAACGCCATGCCGGACGTAACAGTCCGTGATTTGACCTCAAAGCTGGAGCAAGGCGTGAAAGACCTGTTCCAGAGCGACAAATACGCCGCGTACCTGCAAACCATGAGCCGTTTTCACAACTACTCCAGCCGCAACGTACTTCTCATCCATATGCAGTACCCCTCCGCGACGCGGGTGGCGTCCTACCTAAGCTGGAAGAACAACTTCAACCGCCAGGTCAAAAAGGGCGAACACGGCATCAAGATTTTAGCGCCCATACCACGCGGCGGCGAGACAAAGGAGTTTGAGAAAATCGACCCTGTGACCAAAAAGCCCGTACTGGACGAAAATGGCCAGCCGGTGATGGAAACGCTGACGAGTTTAGGGCGCGTGGGCTTCAAGACGGTCAACGTGTTCGCCTACGAGCAGACAGACGGAGAGCCGCTGCCTGCTCTCGTTGAACCGCTAACGGGCGACGTGGAGCGGTATGAGCTGTTCATGGATGCGCTGCGCGCCGTATCGCCCCTGCCGATTGTCTTTGAGGATATGCCGCCTAATACGGATGGAACCTGCTACTTCGGCGACAGGATAGCGATACGAAACGGCATGAGCCAAGTCCAGACCGTCAGCGCCGTCGTTCACGAAATCGCCCACGCGACTATACATGACCGCTCCCTCGCCGCAGAGGACAGCGAACCCAAGAGCCGCCGCGTCGAGGAAACGGAGGCCGAGTCCATCAGCTTCGTTATTTGCAGCCGTTACGGGCTGGAAACCGGGGCTAATTCGTTCGGGTACATCGCGGAATACGCCAAGTCGCGGGAACTCAAGGAGCTGAACGCTTCTTTGGACACCATCCGCAAGGCATCAGCGGAGCTGATCGACGGCATCGACAAGCAGTACCAAGCCTTCGCCAAAGAGCGCGGCATAGATTTATCGGTCGTCGCGGACGAAGTGGGCGCGGAGCAGAACCTTAACATGCCTGACGACATTGTCAACAACGATCCGCCGAAAGCGGAAGAAGTTCCCGCCGCCGAGCAGGAAGCGCCGCCGCCCCCTCCAGCCCCTTCACTGCCGGATATTCTCGCGGGCTATGCCCGAAACGCTCAGGTGCGCGACCCGCGCCAAATCGGACTGACCATCCTGATGCCGCTCTTGTTCGAGGACGGCAACCTCAACCGCGCCGCCAAGCGTTCCCGTGTAAAGGTGGAGCCGCTTATCGGCAAGTACGAGATGTTCAGCCGCGAGATGGGTACGCCGCCGTATGCCACCAATTACCTCTACCTGATGAGCGCAAGCGGTTATCTGGTGCAGCTTGGAGAATCGGAGCGCCTGAAAGACCTCACCGAGCAGAGAATCGACGCGTTCATCCTTGACGCGGCCACCCGGCTTGACCGGCAGCTCGCCGAACCGACTGAGTGGGCTGACTTCGCTGCCGCCGCGATCCTCAACCGCATAAACGACGCGGAGGCGCATAATGTCCCCGTCCGGGAAATGCGGGAAGCGGAGCGGCAGGCCGAACGCGAAGCCCAACAGGAGAGCGACAGGCGGCTTGCCATTGAGAAAGAGCAAATCCTAAACGCCCGAATTGACGAGATCGCCAAAGCGGTTGAAACCGGCAAGAGAATCAACGTCGCCTACGACGCCGGTGAGCATCGGGGAAAAAACCCGGTGCTGGAACTGTTCAAGCTGTACGGCGTAGAGATTCCGCTGCGGACGCAGGGCTGGGTCAACAGCAGGCTCGCCACAATCGACGGCGACAGCTACTCGTATTATAAGCAAAACAGCAGCAAGCCTTCCTCCGTGTTTATGGAATGTCTGCACAAGCTGAGGTTGGCGGTCAAGCATACACCGATTGAGCAAAAACGCGGTCTGCCCGCCCCCCAGCAATCTACCGAAAAACCGGAGGTGAAAGACATTTTGGAACATGAATTATATAAGAAATTCGCCGCGATGTTCCCGGAGTTTATGGACGGCGAATACGATACCCTGCGGCTGGAAGCCGAACACGCCAAACCGCTTGAACTGGAATGGGTTTTCGGAGACACGGTTTCCATTGCCCACACCTACGAGTTGAACGGCGAGCCGGCCTTTGAGCCGCTTGTCCTGCTGAAGGTCAACAGCGCCGAAAAGACTATGACCGCGAGTATGCTGGAAATCACCCAACCGCAGAGGATAGATGTTGTTGACTCAGGGGGCCGCGTGAATCTGGAAATGCAGCGGAATATCAACAGCTTCACGTCTCAATGGCTCGACCGTGCGGCAAAGCAGCGGTTCAGGCCGGTCGAGGCGGCGTATGCCGTTGACGAACACGGCAACGCCAGCAAAGCGGGCTTGACTTCAGAAAAGATTGTCAAGGTCAAGTTTGACGCCGAGGGCAGACCGGTACTGCCTGAATTGGGCAGCAAACCGCAGAACACGGCAGCTCACCGGCTGTTTGAGAAACTCTCCGGGCTGTTCCCTGATTTCGCCGAGGGCAAATACAGTTATATGCGGCTTGAAGCACAGGGTTATGAGCCGCTTTCTCTGGAATGGCTGGGCGTAGATAGGTTTTCCATGATGCACACCTACACGATGAACGGCGATTTGATGTACGACCCGATGATAACCTTCACGGCGGACCATGAAGCGCGGACCATGACCGCCGTGGAATTTGAGCAGAGTATGCCGCCGCTGTACCAACGCGTAACAGAGGACAACGGCGACGGGTTAAGCGTTGATGGCAACGGCAATCAGCGCAACGTGAGCGGTTTGCAACGCCAGATTGACGATTTCGCGTCTGACTGGTTCAAAAACCTCGCTGAGCAGGGCCATATGCCCGTCAAGGCACACCTTGTTATCGGGGAGGACGAGGAAGTCGCGGTCACGTTCGACACGGACGGCAACGTGATTATGCCGGAGGCCGAGCCGGAAGCGCAGGAGCCGCCCGTCCCGGCTAAACCCAACCTCATGTTTCCCGACCCGACCATTACGCCCGCCCAGCGCGACGAGTACGGCTATACCGAATCGTCTATGCACCCCTTAAACCGCGAAAAAGCGCTGGAGTTGTTTGACGAGGGCAAGACAGTCTATATGCTCTACCCCGACAACACGGAGAGCATGGTCTTTGAGCGCGAGGAGATTATCGCGTTCACGGAGGACGGCGGTTTATGCGGTATTGAACACGCCGACTGGCAGCACTCGGGCGATTTTAAGACGCAGGCGATTCTTTCCGGCTTCCGGGAGGACGCGAAGGAGAGCGATTTGCTGTTTGGCAGCGAGAGTAAGTTCGGGATTTACCAGATACCGGATTATATCGACTTCTACCGCGATGTACGCTTCGCACCCATCCGCGAGTTGGAAGCTCAGGGGCTTACCCCTAACCGCAATCATTATAAGCTCGTCTATACCGCGCCGCTGAATCAGGCTTTCTTTAACGGGATGCTCCCTGACCACAACCGAACGCTTGAAGCAGTATTCGCCAAATTCCAGGATAACCGCCCCGCTGACTTCACCGAGCGTAGCGTTTCGGTCAGCGACGTAATTGTGCTGCAATGGCGCGGTGAGGTATCGGCGCATTTCGTGGACAGCTTCGGTTTTAAGGAGCTGCCGTCCTTTACGGGCAACGAGCGTGAAAAAGCGGCGGAGCCAACCTTGTCGCAAAATGAAACAAGGTCGAAACGCGCTGAACAACAAAGGCCCGCCCCCAAAGCCCCGCAGACGCTTCTCGGCGAGCTGGCGGAGGCGAAGAAAGCCATCGAAAAAGGTTCTCCGCCGAACAACCACAAACCGAATGAACGGGAGGTATAGACGATGAACGAACGCTTCACCATTGAGGAAATCAACCTCATGTGCATCTTTCTTACCCCATCGAACAAGTTCGGCGGGGACGGCGACACTTCCAGCCGAGCTGACCTCATTTCCGACCTCAGCGCCGCCATCGGGGATTTTGACACCGGCGACCCGCAATCGGACGCGGAACTCCGGGAGATTGCGGCGAACACACTCGTCAAGCTGGGCGGGATGAGCGACGTTGACTTTGCCGCTCTGGAGTTTTATCCAGAATACAGCGATACCGACTACTACGAAACGGAGGGCTAAACGCTTATGGCTACCACGAAACTGCAATTCTACCAAGCCGTTGCGGACAGGACGCTCGACGCCCTGACCGCCCGGAGCGGGAACTGGCTGAAATTCCTCGATACGGCGGCGCGTCTCTACAAATACCCGTTCCAAGACCAGATGATGATTTTCGCCCAGCGGCCGGACGCGACCGCCTGCGCCGAACTGGAACTGTGGAACGAACAATTCAACCGCTGGGTGCGGCGCGGCGCGAAGGGCATCGCGCTCATCGACGACAGCGGCAGCTTTCCCCGGCTGAAATACGTCTTTGACGTGAGCGACACCGAACCATCGCTCTACCGCGCCCGCCCCGTAAAGCTGTGGGAAATGCGGCAGGAGCATAAAACCCCCGTGCTGGCAGAACTCGCGAAGAATTACGAGGACATCGACGCCGGCGGCACACTCGCCGATGCGTTCCGCAGCATTGCGGGCCAGCTCGCTTTGGAATACTATGAAGATAATCACCGCGAGATTGCCTTCCGTTCGGAGAGCAGCGCGCTGGAACCTCAGTTTTATGACGACGGTTCGGGTATGCCCTATGAACAGGCCGACGACACCGCGCTCAGAGCCGAGTTCATCGACGCGGTATCCGCGAGCGTGGCGTATTCCGTTATGACGCGCTGCGGTCTTGACATTTCGGAACACTTCGACGAGGGCGACTTTCGGCATATCTCCGACTTCAACACGCCCGACATGGTACATGCCCTAGGTGTCGCGTCCACCGAACTGTCCGGCCAGGTCCTGCGGGACATCGAAATCACGATACGAAAATATGAAAGGCTGAAAAACGCCGAAAGGAGCGAGCAAAATTATGACCGAAACCCTTACTTACACTCAGAGGGGAGATTACCTGCTACCGGACATCACGCTGAGCGAGCCGCCGACGGGCGAAGCGGAACCGCTGGGACGCTGGGGCAGAATGAGGAAAGCGTTCCTGAAAGAACACCGAAAGATAACCTACAGCCGTCTGCTGACCTCGGAGAAGCTGTACCCTCACCTGCGGGACGTGGACGCGGCGGCGAATCTGAGGTTCGAGCAGATTATGGCGTCGCTGACGGCGCAGACAGATCTGCCGGACAAGGCGACGGAGCCGACCGCGTGGACGGCGGCGATGAACACGCTGAAAGCGCAGGCGACGGAAGTGATTCACAGCGAACTGATTTACGCGTAGAGCAATCCGAAACGGGGGCGGCACAAGAAACCGCCCCCGTTTCATCTGCGGAAGAAACGGCTGCCGG
The DNA here is from genome assembly GCA_031271325.1 of Oscillospiraceae bacterium. GTDB lineage: Bacteria > Bacillota > Clostridia > Oscillospirales > UBA929 > UBA929. The sequence continues at coordinate 3,533 of JAISVY010000065.1, read as the reverse complement.
GGACACCGCCGGGCCGCTCTCCGATACCTTGTCGCAAATTGAAACAAGGTCAATCACAGAACTCCTGTCAACCTCAGCCATATCTATGGACGAAGTTGACGCTATTTTACGGGACGGCAGCAATTTTGACAGCCATAAGCTGCATGACGTTCCCTATGACTCGCGGAGCGCATTGAGGATTGCGGCTCGCTTCTCCAGAGGCATGGGCGATAACGCCGCTTGGCTCAAACGTGAGTATTTAACGGGTTTGTACGGGCGCGACTTCCATGAGAGCGGCAAGGGCTTCAAGTTTGGCAATCACAGCGTATGCGCGTGGTTCGATGAGGAAGGTATAACGGTAGCTGTCGGCACGACCGCGAAAAAGAACATCCACAGGGTTACGATACCGTGGGAGCTTGCCGCCGCCCGGATTGATGAGCTTATGCGTGACGGGCGTTATACCAGCGGCCAGTTTTTCGACGCCGCGTTTGACAATGAGCGCCGGGAGCTGGCGAGCGCCCTATGGTTCTTCTACCGTGACGATATGCACCAGATGCCCGACGAGTGGAACGCGGAACACGGCGGTTATCCCGAAGATGTGGCGCTGATCGCGGAGCAGCTCTCCGACCCCGATTTATGCGTTGGCATTTTAGACCGGCTGGAAGCAGACGTGAATCAGTTCATCTACGACGGCGGGCGCACCTGGCATAACCCACGGCGGTTGGTTGCCGACATGAAAGCGTATATGCGGCCAGCGGCAATCCAATCCGGCGAGCATGAGGTTGACAGCAAGAGTTTTGATTACTTCATCACCCAGGACGAGATTGACGCGCTCCTGACCCACGGCAGCGTTTACGCCGAGAGTAAATTCCGCATCCTGTCGTTTTTGCTCCACGACCATGACGCTAAAGAGAAAGAGAAGTTTTTCAAAGACCAGTACGGACACGGCGGCGGCACATGGAGCTATACCAACGGCTGGCATGACGCTGAACCGGGCAAAGGCGTCAAGCTCCGGCGCGGCAAACTCAGCAATCCCGACGCCGAGGTCAATCTAAAATGGCCTGCGGTCATTAAGCGCACCGAGCAGCTTATCCAAGACGGGCTGTACATGACCCGCGCCGAGCTTGACCACATCCCCAACTATGAGCGGCTGATGCTCGTCCGCAGCATAAACAACTTCTACTCCGGTCTGCCCGAAGAATACGAACGCCCTTTTCCCGGAAAGAGCGGCCTTTATGCAAACGAGTTCCGCGACGAAAACGGCAACAAAATACTGGATTTCCATTATCCGCACGAAGCGGAATGGGAGGCCGTCAGCGGTCTGCTGGACAACCCGGAGCGCGTGGATGCCATTCTCTCTCAAATGCGCTACCTCTATGAGAACACTTCCGAGGACGACAGGTATTACGATACGCGCAAATCAGCATTTGAAAGCCTGAGCGCCTACCAAACCGGGACGTATACGCTGTTTCCGGGCTTGGATAAGCTGACAGACCCTGAAACGGCGGCACGCAGACTGGCTCCGCGTGTGACACCGCGCCGGGAGATGGTCGAGGATTTGCGGGAATCTCCTTTTGACGGCCTCACCGCCGGCGAACCCCAGCGCGTTATCCAAATGTCGCTGTTCGACGTTGCGGACGACAGCCCGCTGCCGATTCTGCCGGGCGTCGAGGAACAGCGAACCAAAATAGAAGAAACCCTCAGCCAAGAAGCCGCCGAAGTTCAGGCGGCTTCTTCTTTGGAACGAAGCGGCGTTGACGAGGTTTTGCTCGACATCACCGTTTCGGAGAAATCCGCTATCGCGGAGCAGTTCGCCGACAACCCGCGCTCCCGTGACGCTGTGAACCTTGTCAAAGAGATTTACGGCGACACGCTGCCTATCCCCATACCGCAGGCGGTTAAGCGCATTACGGAGCTGCTCGCGGAGGGCGCGTTTACTACACTCGACCAGTACACCCTGTTAGAACAGGTGCGGGATGAGCTGTCGGAGCGCGGGTATTCTCTCTCCGGCGAAGTAATTGAGGACGCTATCAACACCTACAACGGCAGAGACGGCAAGGGCGGCGTTCTGGATGTCGCGGATTTTATCGAGGATATTTACCTTGTGGAAAACCCCGGATTTGAGGAAGAAGCCAACGTATCCGAGCCGCAGGAAAAGATCGGCCTGACGCTGTATAGGGCCGGCGACTTCTACGAGTTTCGCGGCTTGACCGCCGAATCCATCGCCGCGTTCCTTGAATCCACAACAGTTTTGCGAGACGGCGAGTCTGTATATGGATTCCCGGCGCACAGGCTGGAGGAAATCGAGCGAAAACTCACCCAAATCGGCTATTCGCTTTCTGTTTTTGAGGAACCGAAGCCCCAAACGCGGCCTTATCAAACCGGCGACACCGTTTGGCTCGACAACCGGGAGTTTCTCATCGAAACAATCGGCGACAGCTACAAAACGCCGGACGACCTTGACCGCAAGTTCGGTATCTATGGACGCAGTATCACGCTGCTTGATGTTGCCCTGGCTCGGACCTATCCGATTACCCGCTCCATGTACCAAGCGGAGTTTGAGAACGCGCTCTCGCTGGATGACCGCAACGCCCATCTTTCCGCGCTTGGCGAACCCGAACCGCAGCAGGCCGAAATGCCCTCGCATATGGATTCGGAGGACGAGCTTACCGAAACGGAAATGGAGCTTTCGCTCAACGACCCCGCCGAACTTGACTTTGACGCTATCGCGGAAGAAATCTACGAGCAGGTCTTAAATGACCGAGAGTTTGCGGAAACTGTCTCGGTTGCAACCTCACGCAGCGCGTTACGCGGACCTTTGAACGCCGTCCTTGACGCTGTTATCGCCGGGTACGAATCTGAGCCGCGAATGTATTTATATCTCAGCAATGACGATATTGCTGACAAGCTGTTTGAGTTTGTCTATCTCAAGGCTTGGGCGGACAAGCTGGCACAGGAAGCGGTCACGGAACAACCCGCAGCGGATGTGGTTGCAGCAGATGAAGCGGACGACCCGCCGTATGACCAGGGCGATACCTTTTACATGGACGACGGGAAGCCATACATCATTAACTGGGTAGGCTTCCATGAAATCGGCTATCACTCTCCGGAAACGCCGCATATCTCAAAGCTGATGGAACGGGCTGACTTTGAAATCCTGCTGCGGAACACTCCCAGGGACAGCCGCATTGCGCCGCCGCCGGAAACGCCGGAGGGGTTTACCGAGATAATCGACCCAGCAGAGCTTGCGGAGATTGAGCGTGTTTTCGGCGGTCAGGAGCAAGCGGAGCCGATAGCGGTAATCGACAACGTATCCCGCAACAATTACAATCTGTTCGCGCTGGCGTTCCCACGACTCATAGACGGCACATACCAGTCCATGACCTTCAAGAACGCCAATAAGCGCGAGCTGTCCGTTTCCTACGCGACCACGAACGCGGACATCATCAACCTTGACGTTTCCTACACCAAGCCGGATGGTCATTCAGCGTTCGTACCGATGATTCAATTCCATGTCAATCACGAACAGCGGATGCTCACCGTCAACGGCTACG
>JAISVY010000046.1 GCA_031271325.1 Oscillospiraceae bacterium | reverse complement strand
ATATTCGTTCAGCCGCTTGGTCGCCCATTGACGGAACTGTGTGCCGCGTAGTGACTTCACTCGGTAGCCTACAGAAATAATAACGTCAAGATTGTAATATTCGATTTGTCGCTCTACTTTACGCGCACCCTCAGTTTGAACTGTTGCATATTTTGCAACAGTTGCCGACGGTTCCAACTCGCCATCGTCAAACACGTTTTTAATATGGCGAGAAATCGTGGACTTATCGCGCTCGAACAATTCCGCCATCTGATCAAGAGATAACCACGCGGTTTCCTCGTCAAAACGAGTATTGACGGAGACTTTACCGTCCTTTGTAGTAAAGATAATCATCTGGTTTTCTTTATTATTCATATCGCGCCACCTTCAATCTCCGCGATAATGGCGGCGATTTCCCGGCGCAGAACATCCTCCCGGGCGACGATGCGGTCAATCTCGGCGTTCAGCGCGGTGATGTCCACCGCCTCGCGCTTGTCCTCCTTCTCGACGTAGGTTGACACCGACAGGTTGTAGCTTTGCGCGGCAATCTCGCTGTTCGGCACGAGCTTCGCGGTGTAGGCGACGGTATCGCGGTTCGTGTAAAGCGTGACGATCTTGTCAATGTTCTCCCGCGTCAGCTTGTTGCTGTTCGTCACCTTTACGAACTCGCGGGAGGCGTCAATAAACAGCGTCGAGTTTTCCTTTTTGGATTTCCGCAGAACCATGATACAGGTGGCGATGGTCGTGCCGTAAAAGAGGTTGTCCGGCAGTTGGATCACGCAGTCCACAAAGTTGTTGTCTATCAGGTACTGACGGATTTTCTGTTCCGCGCCGCCGCGATAGAAGATGCCGGGGAAACAGACGATGGCCGCTGTGCCGCTGGTGGCCAGCCACGACAGACTGTGCAGGATAAACGCGAAGTCAGCTTTGGATTTCGGCGCAAGCACCCCGGCGGGGGAGAAGCGCGGGTCGCTAATCAGCAGAGGATTGGCGTCGCCGTCCCATTTAAGGGCATACGGCGGATTTGAGACAATCGCCTCAAACGGCTCGTCGTCCCAATGGAGCGGGTCGGTGAGCGTGTCGCCGTGGCCGATGTCAAATTTATCGTAATCAATGTCGTGCAGGAACATATTTATCCGGCACAGGTTGTATGTAGTAATGTTGATCTCCTGCCCGAAGAACCCGTTGCGGACATTCTCCTTGCCAAGTATCTTGGCGAATTTCAGGAGCAGTGAACCAGAACCGCAAGCCGGATCGTAAACCTTGTTTACCTCGGCCTTGCCGACAAGGGCAATCCGGGTCAGCAACTCGGATACCTCCTGCGGAGTGTAGTATTCGCCGCCGGATTTACCGGCGTTTCCCGCATACATACCCATTAGGAATTCGTATGCGTCACCAAAGGCGTCAATGGTATTTTCGCGGTAGTCGCCCAGCTTCATATCTCCCACGCCGTTCAGCAGCTTGACAATCCGCTCGTTGCGCTTGGCGACCGTGCCGCCCACCGTAACGTCCAGTTTATTGCTGTTTACGTCGATATCTTTAAACAGCCCTTTGAGGTTGCCCTCCGAGGGCGTCCCCTGTGCGGATGCTTCTATGTTCTTGAAAACCGTCTCAAGTGTTTCGTTAAGGTGTTCCTTCGCCCATTCGCCGTCCCGCTCCGCCCGGTCGCGGACGTTCTGAAATAGCTCTGATGGCAGAATGAAAAAGCCCTTTGTGGCAACCAAATCCTCACGAGCCTGCTCGGCATCCTTGTCTGGCAGTTGGGCATAGTCAAAAGAAGCGTCACCCGACTCGCGCTCGCCTTCGTTTATGTACGCTGTGATATTTTCCGAAATATAACGATAAAACAGTATGCCAAGGACATACTGCTTGAAGTCCCACCCGTCAACGCTTCCGCGCAGGTCGTTGGCGATGCCCCATATGGTGCGGTGCAGCTCCGCGCGCTCCTGCTCTTTGCGGTTATCCTGCATTACACGCCCTCCGTTTTCACGCGCTCCCGCGCGTTCCTTTGGATTTTTACCATTATACAGCTAAAGCGCCAATGATTCAAGTGCTTTTGGCCGAGAAATCGACAGGTTTTACCTCCCTCCGCCCCTTGCCCGTCTCAGTCTTCCCTGCTCCAGCCACGCCACAAACTCGTCGAACGGCAGCGTACCCGCAAGGCAGGCGTCCCGCTTGCTTACCGCCTCGTCAGACCACAGCCGGAACTCGTTCTGCGACATCTTCTTCGCGCGGACACGGGAATGGAAGCGCCGGTATGCCTTCTTATGCGCCTCCAGTACCGGATTCCCGGCAACTTTTTTCTCATAACGCAGCATCGCGCCGATCTCACTGCACTTACGGTTGGTATCCGCAAAGAGCCGGTCGCAGTATTCCGCGTCGGCACGGCGGCGGGGGATGAAAAAACGTTCGCAGTTCGTGCACTTCTTGATAAAAATATCGCGCTCACTCATTTTGATGAACTCAAAACTGAATAAATCTTCAACTGTATCTAGTTCATACAACTCAACGATTTCCTCGGACGGAAGCGCCCCATAGAACGAACGGAACGGCCGCTCAAGGTAATAGTAACGGCCTGTTTTTTCATGCCGATACTGCTCAAGCATATAGAGGTATTCCATAGGCGACTTCTCCGGCGCGCCCATGACCGCGCGGAAATTCATCAATAGGTTTATCTCATTAATCATAGCTTCCTGATACGTTTTAAGATGCTCCGACATCAGACCAATCACGTCCAAGGCGGCTCGGTGGAGTCGTCTTTCTTTGTCTCTGTACATAGTCGCCCCAGACGGTTCAGGCTACTCGAAGCCCTCTGCCCATGAAAGCGGAAAACCCGGCAGACGAAAGGAGGCGCATTATCCGTCACCCGCGCGAACAAACTGGGCGACGGTCTGACGGAGCAAATCGGCGAGTTTTTGGACACGCACCCGCAAACGAAACTCATCGTCATCGACACCCTCCAGCACATGCGAAGCAGCGGCAAAGCCGCCAGTACCTACTTCGGCGACTACCGCGACATGGATGCGCTGCGCGCGATTATTGCGGATAGGAAACTGACAATGCTGCTCATTACGCACACCCACAAAAGTAAAGAAGCCGACCCGCTCAATCGCGTCGTCGGCAGCACCGGGCTGACCGGCGCGGCGGACGGCATCTTCGTCCTTGAGAAGAACAAGCGCGTAGGTTC
>JAISVY010000183.1 GCA_031271325.1 Oscillospiraceae bacterium | reverse complement strand
ATATATTAAATAAACGTGAATTATGTCAACGCCCCCTTGCAAAATGGAAAATTTAGCGGTATAGTGTTATGCTGTATAAGGAGGCGGCGTGAAATGGCAAACCAAGTATTCCAACCCGCCATCCTAGAGATGTCGGAATCGACGACCCGCGTTTTGGGTGTTATCGGCGCGGACGGCGGAGTCGCCGCCTGTTCCGACCCGGAGATCATCGGGAGGAGCTGGAGCGACGCGGCCGCGAAAATGGCGCTCGCGGAGGGCTTTTTTACCGCGCGGGGATATACCTTTAAAATGCTCCGCCGTTCCCCGCCGCGTTTTGCCGCGTTTGCCGAAGGCGACGACGAAACAGCGCGGGGGCTTTGCGGCTTGGCTGCCGCAGGGCTTGCCAGCGCGCAGGATTATCACGACGAAAAACACGGGCGGGAGACGTTCATCAAAAACATCCTACTCGACAACCTGCTTCCCGGCGACATCTACGCCAAGAGCCGCGAAATGGGGCTGGACGGCGTGCGCAAACGCGCCGTGCTGCTGGTGCGGCAGTCCGGCGGCGCCGCGAACGCGGTGCAGGATACGCTGAGGGACTTATTCCCCGAGCGTTCCCGGGACTTCGTCATCTCCGTGACCGAGCGGGAGACGGCGCTGATCAAAGATCTGGACAGCGGCGACCCGGATGAGGCGCGGGAACTGGCCGTCGCCATCCAAGACACCGTCCAGAACGAACTGCGCCTCGACGCCGTCATCGGCATCGGGTCGGTGTGCAAGCAGCTCAAAGACCTTGCCGCGTCATACAAAGAAGCGCAGATCGCGATTGAAGTGGGCAAAGTATTCGATACGGCGAAGAACATCGTCACATATGAGCAGCTCGGGCTCGGGCGCTTGATCTATCAGCTCCCCACAAAGATGTGTGAAATGTTTCTCGCGGAGGTTTTCAAAAACGGCGGGCTGGACTCGCTCGACCGCGAGACGCTGGACACCGTGCGCTGTTTCTTCGACAACAGCCTCAATATCAGCGAGACATCCCGCAAACTGTTCGTCCACCGCAATACGCTGGTCTACCGGCTGGATAAAATCCGCCGGCTGACCGGTATCGACCTGCGGGAGTTCGACAACGCCGTGATCTTCAAGGTGGCGATGCTGGTAAACCGGTATCTTACGGCGCAAATGTCAGAGGGGTGATGACCCACGGTACGGTTCATAGACGTATATAAAGCTTACGACAACGGCACGAAGGCTCTCAAAGGCGTGACGCTCCGCATCGACGACGGCGAGTTCGTGTTTCTGGTGGGACCCTCGGGTTCGGGAAAGTCGACCATTATAAAACTGCTGACCAGCGAGATTCGCCCGAGCGAGGGCAAGGTTATGGTCAACGGATACAATATCAATACCATCAAGCCGGGCGCGGTGCCGCTGCTTCGGCGTACGCTGGGCGTTATCTTTCAGGATTTCCGGCTGATCGAGAAAAAAAACGTGTTTGAAAACGTGGCGTTTGCCATGCGGGCTGTCGGCGCGGCGCCGAGAGAAGTGAAGAAGCGGGTTCCGTATGTGCTGGATTTGGTGGGGCTGTCGCACAAGGCGCGGCGCCGCCCTTACGAGCTTTCGGGCGGAGAGCAGCAGCGCGTCGCGATTGCGCGGGCGCTGATCAACAACCCGATGGTGATCATCGCGGACGAACCGACCGGCAACCTCGATCCGGCGCGCAGCCTTGAGATCATGACGCTGCTGGAGCGGATCAACGCGCTGGGCACGACGGTTCTCGCCGTCACGCACGAGCGGGAACTGGTCAACCGGTTCGCGAAGCGCGTCGTCGCGATCGACGGCGGGCGGATTGTCTATGACCGGCAGGGCGGGTACTACGCGGGCGAGCAGCGGAAGCCGGGTGCGCGGGAATGAACAGACATACCGTTCGGTATTATTTTACCGAGGGATTCCGCGGAATCTTCCTCCATGCCTTTTCGTCGTTCGCGGCGGTCGGTGTGATCACCGCCTGCCTGCTGATCATGGGCAGCTTTACCCTCGTCGCGGTCAATGTGCAGTCGATGGTTACCGAGATGGAGCAGAGCAGCGAGATCGTCGTCGAGGTGGACGACGGTCTGACCGACGCGGCGGCCAAAAGTGTCGGCAGCCGCATCAACCGGCTCGAGAACGTCTACGAATCCGTCTGGTTTCCGCGCGAAGAGGCGTTCGCGCTGTTTACCGAAAAGACCGACCCGATCTTGATGCAGGGGTATACGCCCGACATCTTTCCCCACCGCTATAAGGTCTACTTGCTCAACGTGCAGTACGCCGAAGAGACCGCCCGGGACATCGAAGCGCTGCCCGGCGTCGTCAAGGTGGACGTGCAGCGCGACCTGCTGAACAGCCTGCTCTCGATCCGGCGGGTCGTGCAGGTGGTGTCGCTTGTGTTTATCCTGACGCTGCTGGTGGTGTCGCTGTTTATCATGCAAAACACCATCAAGCTGGCGACCTTCGAGCGGCGCGAGGAAATCGCGATCATGCGCGTCGTCGGCGCGGCGAAGGGCTTTATCCGCTGGCCGTTTGTGGTGGAAGGGTTTATTTTAGGTCTGATGGCGGGGTTTCTGGCGTATTTTTTACAGATGTTTGCCTACAACCGATTTACCGAATCGCTGCTTAAACCGATTACGCCGATCCAGCTGGTGTCGTTCGGCGAATTGTGGCTCCCGGTGATGGCCGTGTTCCTGCTGACCGGCTTTTTGGTCGGCGTATTCGGCAGCGTGATGACGATTCGCAAATATTTGCGCGCTTAACCCGTAAACACCCCCTGCCGCTCCCGCGGGCGGCGCGCCCTTTCCGACGGAGGGGAACCGGGTTAGACAAGAGCGGAGGTTGAGAGATGGCACAGAGAAGACGTAAAAGAGCCGCGACGGTCGTCGCCGTGATATTGGCGGCGCTGATTATCCTGTCGGCGGTCACCGGCGGCGTCCTGACGTTCTGGGCGGACGGCGCGATCACACAGAGGGACTTGGATAAGCAAAAAGAGGACATCAAAAATCAAAAAGAAGCCCTAAATTCGCTGAAAAACGAAAAGAAAGACCTGCAGAGCGAGTTTGGCAGGGCTAAAGCGAACCAAGCCGACGTCATTACGCTCAAAGCGCAGTACGACAGCCAGATTGAGAATCTGGAGGGTGAGATTGCCGCGAGCAACGAGCTGCTCACAAGCTATACCGTGATCCTCGCGGAATATCAGCGGGAACTGGACGCGGCCACCGCGAAGGAAAAGGAGCTGCGGGATCAGTACGCCGAGCGCATCCGCGCCATGGAGGGGATGGGCGACGTCTCCTATCTGAGCATCCTGTTGCAGTCGGAGAGCCTGACCGATCTGCTGACGCGCTGGGACGCGGTCAACGAGATCATGACGCGCGATAAAAACCTGGCCGACGAACTGCTGGAGACGAGCAAGCAGATCCTCGCGGATAAAGAGCAGATGGAGCGGGACAAAAACGACCAAGAGTCTCTGCGGCAGGAGCTGGCGGTCAGTCAATCCGAGCTGGCGCAGCTTTCGCGCGAGGCCGACGAGATGATGAACGCCTACACGCTGGAAATGGCGCGTGTGCAGGGTGAAGTTGCGGAGACCGACGCGGACATCAAAAAGCAGCAGGAAGCCATCGACGCGGCGGAGAAAGAGCTGAAAGAACAGCAGGCGGAGTTCGACCGTATTCAGGAAGAGCTGCGGCGGAACAAAAACCCCTATGTCGGCGGCGCGTACCTGTGGCCGGTACCGGGCTGCTACAACATTTCCAGCCCGTTCGGAAATCGGTTTCACCCGGTTTATAAAGTCATGAAGTTCCACAACGGCATTGACATCGCCCCTACGCCGAAGGGAACGCCGATCATCGCCGCCAACAGCGGCACGATCATCATCCGCAAAAAGTCCTCCAGCTACGGAAACTATGTCGTCATCGACCACGGCGGCAATCAGGCGACCCTGTACGCGCATATGTCGGGCTTCGCAAAAGGTCAGGCGGTGGGCAGCGAGGTGACGGCGGGCGACGTGATCGGCTACATCGGCTCAACCGGGATTTCAACGGGAAACCACCTGCATTTTGAAATCCACAAGGGCGGCAAGCCCGTGAACCCGATGACCGGCGGGCTGTTGCAGCAGTAGAGAACGGATTGATCCGTCCCGTGATCCCCCGCCCCCGCGGCGAAATAGCGGGCGGCGCGTAAATCGCCCCCGCAGAAAAAATCCGGGTCTTGGGATACACAAAAGAACGAGAGGCTTTTTCAACATGAAAAAACGCATCAACCTGATCACCGTCGCGGTGCTGATGGCGCTGACGGGGCTTGTGACGTATGTAATCACCTTCTTTTCGGTGTCGGAGGGGCTGAGCGGTCAGCTCGACACCTATAGCCGGCACAGGGAGGAACTGAAAACCTTCTTCGACACGCTGGATTATATCGACAGCAATTTTATCGGCGAAAGCAACCGGGAGAAGCAGGCTCAGGGCGCGGCGGCGGGTCTTGTGGCGAGTCTCGGCGACCCGTGGTCGGTTTTTCTGGACCCGGAAGCCAACTTGATCTACGGCAACAATCTGGCCAACAGTTATGCCGGTATCGGCATTCAGGCAGACCTGACGCAGAGCGACTGCATCGTCGTGGCGGAAGTGCTTCCCGGCTCCGCCGCCGAAGAGGGGGATATACGCGTCGGCGACCGTATCACCCACGTGGACAGCGTTTCCGTCGCCGAGGCAGGGGTTAATGCCGCCGTGGAAATGATCAGCGGCGAAGAGTACACCACGGTGAAGCTCACGGTGGAAAGACCCAGCGAAGGCGGCGGCAGCTTCGAGCGGGAGCTTGTGCGGCAGACGGTGCTGCGCGACGTCGTCACTTCGTCGATCATTCAAAACATCGGCGTGGTAAAGATCAGCAACTTCAACGACCGCTCGAACGACGAATTTGACCGGCATATGCGCAATCTGCTGGACGCCGGGGTCAAAGGGCTGATTTTCGACGTGCGGGACAATCCCGGCGGCAACCTCGCGATGCTGGAGCATATGCTGGACGCGCTGCTCCCCGAAGGCACCCTCGTGACGCTTCGGTATAAAGACGGTACGGTGGACGTGCGCACCTCCGCCGCGAACTGCGTCGAGCTGCCGATGGCGGTGCTGATCAACGGCGGCAGCGTCAGTGCGGCCGAGCTGTTCGCGGCCGACCTCAAAGAGTTCGGATGGGCGACGCTTGTCGGGGAGCCAACCGGCGGCAAGGGCTACGCCCAAGAAACGTTCGGTCCTTTAAGCGACGGTTCGGCGCTGCACCTTTCCACCAGCGAGTATTTCTCCTCCAAAGGCGTGAGCTTAGCCGGAAGCGGTTTGTCGCCCGACGCGCCGGTTGAGCTGAGCGAAGACGAGCGGCAGTATGTAGGTTCGATGGATCCGGCGGCAGACCGGCAGCTGGCCGCTGCTTTGGAGATTCTAACCGGCGCGTAAGGTTCATATATATCTCCCTGTACAAAAGGGGGATGGATATGTTTGCCGTATTGGAAACCGAGACGGTTCCGCGGAGGTTCTGTCTGTGGCGCGCGGCGGTAACCGCCGGGGAGCGGGAACTTCCGCATTATCTCTGCGTGACGCTGGAAGTGCCTATCGGCGCGCGGATAAAGGACATGCGCGGGCGTGTCGTCCGGGCGTTCCGCTATATATCCCGCGCGGGAATCAAAGGGATCGTGCTGCCGCCGGCGTTCCCGTATGCAGCCCTCGCCGAGACATTCGGGCTTACCGTATCCAGTCCGGTGCCGCTGCTGAGAAGAATGGCCGCCGCCATGTGCCGCCATGCCGCGGAGACGGCGGGGGTTCCGTGGGAACGCATACGGCTTTCGCTGATTAGCCGCCGTTCCACGCCGGAACTGCTGAACACCGCACAGACGCTGGCTTCGGAGGCGCGGGCTGTGCATATCGCGGCGGGGGAAGACAGCGAAGCGGTGTGCTACCTGCTCCGCAGCCAATACGGCGTATCCGCTTCGGCACACCCGGTTAAACATTCCGAAGGGTTCTTCGATATATTTATCATATATGAAGCGCCGCCGCAAAAGCTCCCTGTGCCGGACGGCGCGCTGGTGCTCAACCTGGCCGGCGGCGTTCCCGCGCTGAGCGGCGGCCGCGCCGCCGACGGCGCGCTGCTGGAGCCGCCCCGCTCTCTTCTCCGCGAATGGCCGGAGGGGTGCGACAACGCCGCGATGCTGGCCGCGCTCGTCGCGGAAGGTCAGCTCTCCCCCGCCGAAATCACCGTTCGGGGTCTGACACTGGGCGGGCTGCCCGTGTAATAAAATCACGGTTGACAAAATTGCGGATTCCCGTTATACTTTCACTTACTGTCCGGCGCAAAGCGCTGCGAAAGGAATGGTTCATTGTGCAAAAACAGTTTAAAATGACACAGGAAAGATACGCCGAGCTGGAAGAAGAGCTGCGTTATCTGCGCACGGTGCGTGAGCAGGAAGTGGCCGAGCAGATTAAAGAAGCCCGCAAATTCGGCGACTTATCCGAAAACAGCGAGTATGACGAAGCAAAAAATGAACAGGGCAGGGTTTTTTCACGCATACTGGAAGTTGAAAACATTTTGGCTGGCGCTGTGATTCTCCAAACCGACCATATCTCCACCGACAGGGTGGGGCCGGGGTGTCACGTCACAGTGGAAGACCTTGACAGCGGCGAGCGGGAAACCTTTTCGATCGTCGGAAGCCAGGAGGCAAACCCGGCGGAATCCCGCATCTCCGACGAATCGCCGTTCGGGCAGGCGCTGGTGGGCAAAGCGGCGGGCGAAGAACTGACCGTGGACGTACCGGCCGGAAAACTGCGGTACCGCGTACTGGAAATACTGGCGTAAAAAGAAGGGCGGCCTTTGGCCGTCCGCGCCTTTTGGGAGGAAGCGTATGGATCAAGACCTCGGGGAGCTGCTGCGCATACGGAGGGACAAGCTCTCGGCTCTGAGCACGGAAGGGCGAAGCCCTTACCTTGTGACGCGGTATGACCAAACGCACCGGGCGGAGGAGATCAAAGCCCGGTTTGACGAGCTGGAAGGTCAAACGGTGCGCGTCTGCGGCAGGCAGATGTCCAAACGCGACATGGGCAAGGCGTTTTTTTGCGATTTACAGGACGCCTCCGGGCGGATACAGATGTATATCAAGGTGGACGACTTGGGCGAAGAAGCGTTCGCCGAATTTAAGAAATGGGACATCGGCGACATCCTCGGCGCGGAGGGCGTGGTGTTCCGTACCAAGCGCGGCGAGATTTCGGTGCACGTACACAAAACAGAGCTGCTTTCCAAAAGCTTACGCCCGCTGCCGGAGAAATTCCACGGGCTGACCGACACCGAGACGCGTTACCGCCAGCGCTATCTCGACCTGATCGCGAACCCCGTCGTGCGTGACACGTTCGTCAAGCGTTCCAAAGCCATCGCCGCGATTCGGGAGTTTCTGGCAAACGAGGGCTTTTTAGAAGTCGAAACGCCGATTCTGCACCTGATCGACACGGGCGCGGACGCGCGTCCGTTTAAGACCCATCACAACACGCTCAATCTGCCGATGCTGCTGCGCATTGAGCTGGAGCTTTACCTGAAGCGACTCATTGTCGGCGGGTTCGACCGCGTGTTTGAGATCGGGCGCAACTTCCGCAACGAAGGGATGAGCGTGAAGCACAATCCCGAATTTACCATGTGCGAATTCTATCAGGCATACACCGACTACCGCGGTATGATGGACCTGATCGAGCGCCTGTTTTACCATGT
>JAISVY010000151.1 GCA_031271325.1 Oscillospiraceae bacterium | reverse complement strand
GTCCCGTATACCTCCGGGCGCGGGTGCGCCTCGCAAGGCCGCCAAACCACCTCGATGTCCGGGTGCTTCGGCAGCAGCGCGGTCAAGTCCTCATGCCCCCTGCGGCAATACGGGCAGGCGTAGTCGAAAAATACCTCCAGCTTTCTCAATACAATTCCTCCTCTTCTTCCGGTGCGGCTGTAAAAAACCTCATGTTCGCTGTTCATGCGGGGTCATCCTGTGTAGGGGAGGCGTTTTGCCTCCCGCGATACCCGCGGGCGGGATGAACCCCGCCCCTACACGACGGCAATCTAAATTGTTATCTGTTCGTTGTTCGTTGTTCACTGTCTTGAACATCCCCCGGCGGCATCCGCCGCCACCCCGCTTCCGGCGGAAGGGGGCTGCGGGGAATATGGGGGCGGGGTCATCCTGTGTAGGGGAGGCGTTTTGCCTCCCGCGATACCCGCGGGCGGGATGAACCCCGCGCCTGCGGCGCTTCGGCCGAAAAGAGTTGTTCAACGGCTCTTAATGATCGGTTGCCGCGCCGCCGCGGTCGCGTCCAGCCGGCCGACCGGGGTGGTCACCGGGGCGCTGTGCAGCGCTTCGGGGTTTCGCTTCGCGTCCTCCGCCAAGGACAGCATCGCGGCGGCAAACGCTTCCAGCGTCTCCGGCGATTCCGTCTCGGTCGGTTCCGTCATGAGGCTCTCCGGCACGATCGTGGGGAAGTAGACGGTGGGCGGGTGGAAACCCTTATCGATCAAACCTTTGGCGATGTCCATCGCGCTGACCCCGGTCTGTTCCTTCATCGCCGCCGCCGACAGCACAAACTCGTGCATACAGCGCTCTCCATAGGGCGCGTCGTAGGCTCCCGACAGGCGGTTGAGCAGCCAGTTGGCGTTGAGCACGGCGCTTTCGGACGCTTCCCGCAACCCGGACGCGCCGAGTGCGCGGATATAGCAGTAGGCGCGTACCAGCACCCCGAAACTGCCGCGATACGCGCGTACCCGCCCGATGCTGTCTTGCCCTCCGCCCGGCAGGAACGGAGCCAGCAGTTTCCCCGCGCCGACGGGACCCGCGCCGGGTCCGCCGCCGCCGTGCGGTGCGGAGAACGTCTTATGCAGGTTGAGGTGCATCACGTCAAACCCCATCGCGCCGGGTGAGGTGACGCCCATCACGGCGTTGAGGTTCGCGCCGTCGTAGTAGAGCAAACCGCCCGCGCCGTGTATAATCCCGGCGACCTCCATGATGTTTTTCTCAAACAGCCCCAGCGTGTTGGGGTTGGTCAGCATCAGCCCGACCAGCGCGCCGCCCGCCGCTTCGGCGGCTTCCCGCAAGGTCGCCGGGTCAACCAACCCGTCGCGCCCCGACGGCACGGCGCGAACCGAAAAACCGGCTTGCGCGGCCGACGCGGGATTGGTGCCGTGCGCCGAATCGGGAATCAGGATGACGTTTCGGTGTGACTGCCCCTGCTTTGCGAAATACGCCGCCATGCACATCAGCCCGGTCAGTTCCCCGTGCGCCCCGGCCGCCGGCTGGAGGGAGAACGCCTCCATGCCGCATATGGCGCAGAGCATCCGCTCCAGCTCCGCCATCAGCCGCAGACATCCCCGGTTCATCTCGTCCGGCGCGAACGGGTGAGCGGAGAGGAAACCGGGCAGAGACGCAAGCTGCTCGTTGATTTTTGGATTATATTTCATCGTGCAGGAACCGAGCGGGTAAAAGCCGGTATCCACGCCAAAGTTTTTCTTGGCCAGCGCCGTGTAGTGCCGCACCGTGTCGATCTCGCTCATCTCCGGCAGCGCCGCGGGCGTCTTGCGCAGGTTTTCCTCGCCGACGATAGCGCCAAGCGCCGCCGCCGGCACATCGCAGGGTTCGGGGATAAATCCGCGCCGCCCCGCCGCCGATTTTTCATAAACAGTCATATGGATACCCCCTTCTTTTGTGAAAGAGCAAGGGCGGTAAACGCGTCCATTTCGGCTTTCGTACGCTTCTCGGTGACGGCGATCAGCGAACCGCGCGGATTTTCGAGCGCCGCCGCGCCGTCCAGTACCGTATCCACGGCAAACTCGCGGAAATAGGACGCGTCGAACAGCGGCTTGATCCCGGTCTCTTGCAGTTTCGCGCGGAGATAGGCGGCCTTTTGGGCGCACAGCGCGGCTGTTTCGCGCAGCCCTTCGGGACCGAGCAGGGCGAGGTACACCGTCGCGCGGAGCGCCGACAGCGCCGCGTTGGAGCAGATGTTGCTGGTGGCTTTCTCGCGACGGATATGCTGTTCGCGCGCTTGCAGGGTCAGGACAAAGCCGCGTTTGCCGCCGCCGACCTCGCCCGTTTCCCCGGCGATACGCCCCGGCAGGCGGCGCAGGAAACTCTCTTTCGCGGCCAGATACCCGGCGTGGGGACCGCCGAAGCTGACCGGCGAACCGAGCGGCTGGCATTCCCCGACCGCGATGGCGAAGCCCATCTCGCCCGGGCTTTCCAAAATGCCCAGTGAGAGCGGGTCGCAGACGGCGACCGGCACGGCTCCCGCGCCCGACGCCCAGGCGGAAATCCCGCGCATCGGCTCGATCACGCCGAAGAAGTTGGGGGATTGCGCGATGACGCAGGCCGCGCCGTGCGGCGCGGTATCCAGCGCCGCCTGCCCGCGCCCGTCAAACGGAGCTTCGCTCACCGTCAGACCGTTGAAGCGGGCATATGTGCGCAGTGTTTCTTTGATATGCGGATGGGTCGCGGCGGTGACGATCACATGCTTGCGCTTGGTCTGCGCCGCCGACATCAGCATCGCTTCGCTCGCGGCGGTCGCGGCGTCGTACATAGACGCGTTCGCCGCGTCTAACCCGGTCAGGCGGCAGATCGCCGTCTGAAACTCAAAGATCGCGGTCAGGGTTCCCTGACTGATCTCCGGCTGATACGGAGTGTACGCCGTGACAAACTCCGGCAGCGAGCACAGCGCGTCAACCGCCGCCGGGATATAATGGTCATACAAACCGGCGCCGATAAACAGCGGCGCTTTGTTGTCCGCCGCAAGCGCCTCGAGTTCGCGGCGCAGTTCCGGCTCGGACAGCGGCGGCGGCAGGTTCATGGTTCCGATCCGGCATTCCGGCGGCACGGCGGCGAACAGCTCTTCCGCCGAAGTCATGCCCAGGCCGCCCAGCAGTTTCTCCCGCTCGCGCTTCGCGGCGGGGATATAGCTACCCACGGCAGTAGTCCGCGTAGTCGTTTTCGTCCATCAACGCGTCCAGCTCCGCCGGGTTGGACAGACGTATTTTGAAGAGCCATGTTTGATCCGGCGCGGAGTTCAACAGCGAGGGGTCTTCCGCCGGCGCGTCGTTGATTTCGAGGATCTCTCCCGATACCGGAGAGAAAATGTCCGACGCCGCCTTGACCGACTCGACGGCTCCCGCCGTTTCACCCGCCGACAGCACCGTGCCGGGCGGCTCCGTTTCGCAGAAGACGATGTCCCCCAACTGTGCCTGAGCGTAATCGGTGATGCCCACTGTCCCGACGCCGCCCTCTACGCCGATCCATTCGTGGTCTTTGGAATATGCGCGCATGATTCATGCCTCCTAATTATTATCTGAGAAGCTCTAAAAACCTCATGTTCGCCGCCAGGCGAACGAGCGGAGGGCTTGCGAACAGGCAGCTATGCCGCGGCATCGCAAGCCGGAGCGGGAGGTTTTCAGAGCGCCCCATCTCTCTTATAAAATGGCAATTCGGTTCGCCCGGCTTGCTCATTTTTACCGCGAATGATGACTTCATACGTCTGCGCCTCTTTGGTCACCAGCGCCAGCGCGATTCCGACCCCGAGCTTCGGCGCGGGGCAGCCGGACGTGACGACGCCGCAAGGCACGCCGTCGCAGAGCACGGCATAGCCCGGGCGCGGGATGCTCCGCCCCCGCATTGTCAGGCCGATCAGGCGGCGGCGGTTCGGGTCGTGAGACTGCACAAACAGCTCGTCCCGCCCGATAAAATCGCCCTTATCGAAGCAGATAAACCGCTCCAGCCCCGCCTCCAGCGGGGAAATATCCTTCGACAGCTCATGCCCGTAGAGCGGCAGCGCCGCTTCCGTGCGCAGGGTGTCGCGCGCGCCCAGCCCGCAGGGTACGGCTCCGGCGCGGAGCAGGTCGTCCCACAGCTTGGGCGCGTCTTCCGGCGCGAGATAGATTTCACAGCCCTTCTCGCCGGTGTAGCCGGTTTTCGCGCTCAGCAACGCTTCGGAGGTATCAACTTTCCCAAGAATCTCCGCCGCGCCCGGTCCCTGAACGGCGATTTGCGCAAAGTGCTCGGACAGATTGACGATGTTCACGCCGCCCGGCGCGTTGAGCTTCATCCACGCGAAATCTTTCTCGGTGTTACCGGCGTTGACGCAGACCAAATAGCCGTCCCCTTGGCGGTAGACGATCACATCGTCTACCGTTCCGCCGTCGGGGTTGCACATCGGCGAATACACCCAGCGGGCTTTCTCCAGTCTGCGCATGTCGTGTGTCAGCAGAATCTGCAAAAAATCAAACGCGCCGCCGCCGGACACGGCGATCTCTCCCATGTGCGATACGTCGAAGATTCCGCAGCGTTCCCGCACCGCGAGGTGCTCGGCGATAATCCCCTCGTATTGCAGCGGCATCTCCCAGCCGTTGAAGTCGGTCATTTTCGCGCCCAGCGCGGCATGCTGCCCGTATAATGGCGTTCGCAAAACCGTTTTTACCTCCCCAGCAGCGTATCCAGCGCTTCCTGACTGTTCGCTTCCAAGT
The DNA here is from genome assembly GCA_031271325.1 of Oscillospiraceae bacterium. Lineage (GTDB taxonomy): Bacteria > Bacillota > Clostridia > Oscillospirales > UBA929 > UBA929. Next base: position 2,679 of record JAISVY010000151.1, on the reverse strand, counting down.
CAAAAACCGTTGTTTGGATGTGGCTCAACTCAAAGGGAAGCTCTTTGCCAAAGAGCTGCGCGTCGGCGAACGGGAGCAGTTTTTCCAAGTCTTCCGTTTTTACGGCGTGACCGTTCCAGTGGATATTGATTCCGATCTTCTCCGGCGCGCCGGTAAACGCGAACGCCGGCTGCGCCGCAAGAAACGTCGCGTGCATGCCGGGAGGGTTCGTCCAGTGGATGTCGGTTTCGCCGATGATGAACAGGCTGCGCCCGTCCGAACCGCAGAGAGCGGCCAGCATATGCTGGTCAACCGGGATATTTTCCTCGCTCGCGAAACCTAAGAACGCGGTGTTGAACCAATGCGCCTCCGCGTCGCTTTTCAGGCTGCCCAAATGCTCGCCCGCGCCAAAATTGGTGACGGCGTTGCCGCCAACCGTACTGAAGTCATATACGGCTTGGCGGGGGTTATAGCGGTACATCCCCATGCCGCCGGCGCCGGAGCAAGCTGGGGCGGATACTTTGATCCGCGTTTCGTACGCGCCGCCGACCGCCGCCGCTTTGCCGTAACGGGAAACGCCGGTCAGCACGGTGGATTCGGCGTCGATTCCGGTTTCCGCGCCAAGCCCGCCCTCAAGCGCGTCGATGACCTTGCCGCTGCCCCACGCGCCCCAAGCCATCAGCGTACCGGTCTGCTGAAACGGGTCGTCGGGGTTGTACGGATACAAGTCGTAGAACACGCCGGTGCGGGAAGCGTCGTCAGCCGCGATCTGCCCTACGTTGTAGGAGATGACGGCGTAGCCGTTGTCGTTCGCGAATTGCACATCCTGGAAGGCGTGCCCCATCGGGCCGCCGAACATGGAAGCCGACAGCCCCAGTATCACGGGGTAACCGCCCTCCGGCTTCGGCACGGAGGCATCGGGCAGGGCGATCAGGGCGTCGAAGGATACGATTTTGCCGTCCTTCGCGACGGAGACGGTCAGGTTATTGCCGTCCAGCGTATAAGTAACCTCTTCGCCGGAGGTATCCGGCATGAACCCGTACATATAGTACGAGTAAAGGTCGCGCATCTCCTGAAGACGCACGAGATAGTCATAATCGGTCTTGACCGGCTCGCCGGACAGCAGGGTGAAGATGTCCGGCAGGCTTGCGTCCGCCCCGATGTCCTTTGGCGCGGGCAGCGACGAAAAATCCGTTTCGGGGATCTCCGGCGGCGGCGAGGGTACGGGGGACGGCACGGGCGACGGAGACGGCTGTTCCGCGCTCGGCGACTGCTCAACCGGGGAAGGCGATACCCCTCCGCCGCCCGAGCAAGCGCTCAGCAATAGAGATACGCCCAGCACAAGCATGATAGTTTTCGTTCCCTTCATTTTACTTTTTCCTCCTACTATATTAATTGTGTCACTCTAAACCGAATATGAGTTCTTCTGAGCGTCTCAGGTTCCTGTTCGCAAGCGCCGCGCCCGTTTGCCTTTCAGGCGAACAGACAGTTCTCAGCACTTCGTTTATAATTCATACGGCGTCTCTTGATATACGTAATAGTTCAGCCAGTTGCTGTACAGCAGATGCGCATGGCTGCGCCACGTCTTTTTGGGTGTTTTCGCCGGGTCGTTGCCGGGGAAATAATTGACGGGCAGCGCGACGGCTTCGCCTTTTTCCGCGTCGCGCCGGTACTCCAGCGCCAGCGTCTCCGCGTCGTATTCCGAGTGTCCCGTCACGAAGACCATCCGCCCGTCCCGGCTCATGACAATGTAGACCCCCGCCTGTTCCCCGGCGGACAGCACCGACAGTTCCGGTACGGCTTCTATATCCTCGGCGCGCACGCCGGTGTGCCGCGAGTGCGGAGCGAGAAACAGATCGTCGAATCCCCGCGTCAGCGGGCAGTGGGGATCTGAAACGCTGTGCGGAAAAACGCCGAACAGTTTCCCTCCCGGCAGCGTGTGCTTCGGAATGCCGAAATGATAATACAGCGCCGCCTGCGCCCCCCAACAGATGTGGAAGGTGGACGTGACGTGCGTCTTCGACCATTCGAGGATTTCGCACAGCTCTTCCCAGTAGGCGACCTGTTCGTACGGCATCAGCTCGACCGGCGCTCCGGTGATGATCATGCCGTCGTATTTCTTGCCGCGAATCTCGGAAAAGGCGGTGTAATGCGCGCCCAAGTGGTCGGAGCTGGTGTTTTTCGGCGTGTAGGTGGAGGTTTGCAGCAGCTCTATCTCGATTTGCAGCGGCGTGTTGGAGAGGCAGCGGAGCAGCTGCGTTTCGGTGACCGCTTTGGTGGGCATGAGGTTGAAGATCACCAGCCGCAACGGGCGTATGTCCTGCGCCTGCGCGAGCGAGCTGGACATCACGAAGATGTTCTCCCTTTCCAAGACGCTCCGGGCGGGCAGCGTATCGGGTATCTTAATCGGCATATGTCGGCTGTCTCCTTCTGCGGCAAGGGCTATTATTAGGGCTTGCTGAATACGGGTTTTTGGAGCGGCTCAGTTTGGCAACCCGCGCATGGGGCGCGTCTGACCGAAAGAAGTTGATCGGCAACCCCTATTATACCCTTGATGGCGCGTCTGTGTCAATCGTTTTCAGGGCATGTTGAAAATTGCCCGCTCCGGCTTTACCGCTTCGCGGCTGTCAAGCGAGCAAGCTCGCTCTTCGCCGCAGGCGCTTTTGCGATGCCGCGCCATAGGCGCTCACGTCTACGACG
>JAISVY010000091.1 GCA_031271325.1 Oscillospiraceae bacterium | reverse complement strand
GACAGTATCAGCTTTTCAATATTTTTCGTGGGAATATAGTGCATGGTGCAGTCGCGGGTAAGCTGACGGTAGCTTGAACAGATATAAGAATCGTCTACCCATCTCTTTTGAACCAGGCTGACGCGGTGGGTCATTTTAGACCCGCAGTCCGCGCAGTAGAGAAGCCCGGTCAGCGGATGGGGAGGCCCCTCGCGCTTCGGAGGGCGGCGAACGGTTTTGCGTAAGCGTTGGGCGTTGTTCCATGTTTCCTCGTCCACAATAACGGGGATAGCTCCGTCGAACACATACTGTTCTTCGGGCGCGGTCTTGCGGTTCTTGCTCTTTTTGTAGGATTCGCTTACCGTCTTGCCGAGTATCTTACAGCCCTTGTATTCGGGCCTTTTGAGGATATAGCCGATAGTAGTCGCCGACCATGCGTAAGGATCCGCATACGGTACGGAACGGACGGGATGACCGATTCTTTTCCAATGCTCGGACGGTATCGGGATTTGCTCGGAGCGCAGCTCCCGCCCGATAGCGGCCATACTCTTACCCTCGATGATTGCCTGAAAGATGCGACGCACCACAACGGCGGCTTCTTCGTCAACACGCAGCGCACCCTTGTCCTCACCGTCGGGAAGATAGCCGTATGGAATACTGCCCGAACAGCGCAGGCCCTTTTCCATGCGCGACTTGAATACCGCCTTAATCTTGCGGCTGGTATCGGCAACGAAAAACTCATTGATAACATCGCGGAAAAGTGACATAATATCAAAGCCTTTCGCGGTGTCAAGCCCATCCTCGGCGGCGATAAAGCGCACGTTGTATTCCTCGAACGTCCGCTTCAACAAACCGATTTCCACCACATCGCGGCCAATCCGGCTTTGGTCTTTGATGATTACGGTTGATACGTTCCCCGCCTTGACTTCCTCGACCATCGCGTTAAGCCCCGGACGGTTAAAGACCGTGCCGGTCACGCCATCGTCAAAAAAATGGCGCGTATTCTGGAATCCGTTTCTGTTGGCATAGTCCTCCAACATTTGCTTTTGGTGCGCTATACTGACGCTCTCATTTTTTTGCTCGTCGTCTTTTGAAAGCCGCTCGTATAACGCCGTGATTTTATTGCCGTTAGGCTGTTTGGCCATAAGGATACCTCCTCATAAAAAAATAAGAACATGAGGATTATTATTTCCTCTGTCCTTATCATACATACCCTTTTGGGTCTGTCACCACGAAGGAAACAGGATAGTCCTTCGAGCGGCACTGCATCAGATTCGGCTTCAGAATAAAGCGCGTTTTGCCGGAACCGGAGCCGCCGATCACGAGCATGTTCTTATTCCGCGCGTACTTGGAATCCGTAGGGCGGGGGTTCATGGTAAGCCCTTCGGTCGCCGTAAGGATGATGTTGTTATTGGGGTTTGCGTCCATGAAGGGCTTGATGTCCTCCGGCTTCCCCCACCGGGCGCTCCCGTACTCCACGTCCTTTCGGTACTTCTTCGCTTTTTTCTTTTTGGCGCAGACAATCGTAAACACGATAACCGTCCCCACCAAACCTATCATCAGATCAAAAGAACAGAAAGACGGCACCGGATTCGACATCGCCGTTCCCAGCGTCGCCATGCTGTGGATGAGCTTCTGCAGAGCGTTCCTTCCGTAAGCAAGCCGGTACGCTTCGCCGAGTTTATTCATAAGCAAAAAGATCAGCGCGTAGGGCAGATAGGGAACTATGTACTTTTTGAGGAACGCGCTCTTCATCGTTCGGGACCATCCTTACGTTTATGCCTGACTCTGTTGCGCACAGGTTTCCGGATGTTTTCCTCATGCTGACGCATAGCTGCCCGCGTGGAGGGCTTATCGGTGGCGCGTTTCACCATCTTCGTGTTAAACTCCGTAAACGCGGCGGTCATGGCGTCCGTATCCTTCGCCCGGAAGAACACCAGCCATCGCGGGGGATCGGTTGACGAATCCTTCTTCAAATCGTAATTGACGCCGTATTTACGCGCCACCGGCTCAAACGCTTTGATGTTGCCCTCGGTAACCTCAATGCTGGACAGCGAACCGCCCTGTGAAAGCTGTTTAAGTGATTGCCTGCCGGGTTTTACCGTTCTATCTCGCTGCCGCATCTTCCGCAGAGCGGCTTCCATCATCTTCGCCAGTGTCCGCGCCGTGATCTTCGCGGCGCGCGTCGTGAGGACGACGCTCCTGTTTTCAAGCTCTTCCTGCAATATTTACCACCTACTTCGGGTCTTTTTTTCTGCTGCGATAAGGTACACTGTCCTCGACAGGGGGAGATTAGGGTACAGTTCAAAACAAAGTATCTACCCTCGCGTTCCGGCTTGGCGCTTTCTTATTTGCTTTCGCCGGATAATTAAGCCGCGTCTTCCTCTTCCGCCAAGACGCGCTCCCGCGCCGCTTTGGCATAGTGGCGGGACAGCTCGATACCCACGGCGGGGTATCCTTCCAACTTCGCCGCCAATACCGTCGTACCCGCTCCGGCGAACGGATCAAGGATGATACCGCCCGGTTCTACGATCCGCACAAGCTCGCGCATGACGCCCAGCGGTTTCTCGGTCTGATGGATGCGTTTCACCAGCGCGGGCATGGACTCGCGGAATACGCCGGGCAGAACGGGAGCCTCGCGATCCCGCGGCATATGTCCGTTCGATCCCCATACGATGAACTCGGCTTGCTGGCGGAAGCGTCCCATCTGCGGGCGGCTGTTCAGCTTATCCCATACCAATGACCCGCGCCAGAGCCATCCCGCCCATTGAAGCGCGTCTGTCATGGACGGCAACTGACGCCAATCGATAAACATACAGATCGGCGCGCCTTCTTTCGATACGCGCCGCGCCTCACTCAGCCATTCTGCCATCCAGCGCGTCCAAGACCGTTGATCCTTCGCGTCCCCCTCGAAGTCCGGGAGGGGATTGTTCATTTTGGCGCTGGAGTATTTCGCTGCTGTGGATTTCTGCTTTGCGTTTTGGTCCGCCGCGCCGGAAGCGTAAGGCGGATCGCAGAGGATCCCGCCGAACAGCCCGTCCGGGAACGACGGCAGTACGCGCAGGAGATCGCCCTGTATAATCTCCGCGCCGGTAAAGCTGTGGTCAATGGTGTGTTTCATGGTAGCATCTCCTTATAAAATACCGCCCAACACAGGCGGTTAATCATGTACCGGGTTTTTGCTTCGGTCTTTCTCCTCGCGCTCTGTTTGCCGGAGTATGGCCTCGGCGCTTCGGCGCGCCCACTGTTCTACACTGGGTAAATCCTCACGCCGGATGGCAAACTCCCGGTTTACCAAATAATTAAGCCCTGTCTTTACCGCGTCCATCGGCGAGAGTTTCTCCGGCTTATCGTCCATAAGCCTATAAACCGATGCGGTATTCTGAACCAATATCTCCTTCGCCGCTTCCGGCGAAAGCCGAAGCATATCGGGCTGCGGGTGATTCGCGCGCGCCATGAAGGGAGCATTCAACTGTGAAAGCAGTTCATCCGTTGTGACGGGCTGACGGTTTTCCGTAACCAAATCGCGGAATGCATCAAGGCATATCGCAAGCCGGGTTTCGTCTTCGGGGGTATAGTGCGTCGTCCAGCGATGCATCTGATCGCGGTCAATGAGTTCCATCTTGTTCCACTCGTCACGGGATATCTGGCGCGTTGAGCCGTCTTTCATTTCGGCGTCGATGTAATCAAAGGAGATGCTGAACCTCGTTATGAAGTTTTGTATAGCCTTTAAATCGGTTTCGCTGAGGTTGCCTGTGATTTGGTCGTTCTCCCGATCCGTAACAGACACCACAAACGTCCGGCTGCCCGGCGGTGGGTTCATGCTTACCCATACCAGATAATCGTCTGTATCCTTCCGGAACGCGATATCGGCGGGCGTTACGGTCAGGCGATCCGGGGCGACCAACAGAAGGAAAACATCCCCGCCTTCGGTAAGGAGCCGGATATTGTGTTTCACATCGCGCATATGGTCGCCGCCGAGCGCGTGCAGTTCCGTAAGAAGCGTGGGTAAGTCCGCGCCTGTAACCATGACGAGTTTTTCATGGTCGGGCAGCGCAACCGTCAGGATATACTCGGCGGGGACACCCTCCGATCCGCAATAGACGGTCTTGAAATCGTTCTCATTTTCTGTTAGATATCCGCGCTCCGTGAAAACACCGTCTTCCTCCTTCGCTGCGTTATATCCGTACTTCTCACTGTCGACCGCGCCCTCCAAACGGCTGATAAACTTGAAAAGCAGGCGTTCCGCGGGATCCTTTGATTGCTTAAGGCGGTCGACAACGACGCAGGTGTCATAATCCATGTCAATCAGAAATTCACCGTACTGTTCCGCGCTGAAAGCCGGCTGTAAATCGAAGCATCCGAGATTTTCCGTAATGTTGATCAGTTCTGCCACACTGCCACAATGACGCTTCGCTTCCGCAGCGGCGGCAAAAATCTCAAACGCATTCGGATCCATTGCCGCGAGCTTCGCGGCAAGATAGTTCAGCTCGTTCAGACTATCCGGCGACACAGATTTCTGTATAGCTTCCGTGATGATGTCGCCCATACCGGTTATGTCTGAGCGAACCTCCCAAATCTTGATGTCCTGCGGGCTTTTAATCTCAGCGTCTTCGAAGAAGGGTTGTATCTCCTCCGGCGTCGCGGGAAGCGGTATGGTGAAACCGCCGATGCGCGGTTTTCCGGCGTGTTCAATGTATACACGCAGAGGCTTGTTTGCGTTTATACCCTCGTCCCGATTGACAATTGTCTCGTCCGGGCTTGGCTTTTCTTCGAATGAGACGACGGGCGGCGCGGTTTCGATAATCCCGCAAACAAGCTCCCACCAATCCTCCTTACCGCAGTGTTCATAGTACCATGTATCAAAAGCGTCGCAGTCTATCGCGTCTCCGATGAATCCGCTCTCTTCGGGATTATCTATATAACCGTAACGGTCACAGTTTACCTCCCGCGCGTATCGTTCGATCTGGTATATCCTGTCAAGGATGATCCGGCAGCGTTCATCGGTATCCGCGACTGTCTCAAGATAACCCGTGAGTTTTTCGGCGTCGTCATGGTAGTACCCGTTATATATCCATTGCGAGATACCGCCGTTTTCGACTTGGTAGTTGAAGTTGCCGAACATCACAGCGATCTGATGCGCCTCCGAGAAATCCTTAAGCACATCCCACTTGCTCTTGGCGTTGTTTTCATCCTTTTGCAGCTCATGATAAAAATCGTTCATCAGCGCTTGGATTCTATCAGTGAAACCAGCCATATATCTACCTTCCCCCTTACGCCGCCGGGCGTTCCGCCAGCGGCAGAATCCCGCAGTTTTTTAGAAAGTCATACAGGAACCGCCGCCCTTTCTGCGTCCAGTACGTATGTGTCACGGATAAAACGTCGCCAATCATATACGTCCGGGATTTGGTGTATCCCTTCTTCGCGTAGGTTTGGTACAGCAGCCACGCGTCGCCGGTTTTGTATTGGATCCGCAGGTGGTGCAGCAGTTTATTGAACGCGGCGGCGCCCATACCGTAGTCTTTCGCGATGACGCTGACCGGGACGGCGTTCTTGCTCTGGAGGATTTGGTCGCAGTAGCGAGCCTTCGGCGCGATCGATTTCGTGTACTCTTTCAGCGCCGCCGTCTTCTCGCGCTCGCTTTGCAGCTTGGCGGTCAGGTCGATGGCAATCTTTTGATTCCTCGCCGCTTCCTCCAGAATCTCGCTGATGATATAGGCTCCGTGTTTACGGATGCAGGGGAGGACTTCGTCAAAGACCCAATGCTCGAATCGCTCGGCGGTGGGGAGTTTGCTGCGGATGATTAAGCGGTATAGGTCGCCTTCAGGGATGAAGATTTTTTCTTGCGTTCTGCCAAGGCTGTCGATGACTCCCCGTTTCAGGGAGTCATGGCAATGCCGTGATACTGCGTTATGCGGCTTGCTGTAGCCGAGCTTTTCGGCGCAATCGGTTGCCGGGAAATAGAGTTTGTCGCCGATCATCAGGATTTCGATGGAGCCGAACTCGTTGTTGTGGAATTGCTGGATTTGGGTTTTCATGGGGGGTCATCTCCTCATATGAAAATAGCCGCCCTATCGGCGGCGCGGGAACACAGGCAAAAAAAGTGCCTGCCACCGCAGAACGGGAGCAGGCGAGTGAAGTGAACAAAGAAAACGTAAAATAAAGTGATCGGCAGGGTGTGATGTTACATGCTGGTCTGTTTCGCGGAATTTATTTCGGAACCCTGCGGGATCCCTTGCATGAAATACTCCTCCGTTTTGCATTGGAGCATTTCAAGGGCAAGTTTGGCTTGGTAGTTAATGGTTTTGGACTTTAGGATCACGCTGATACCGTTGAACAATCCGTAGTACAGAGGCTTGTAATTCACATCCTCATCGCTGGGGGTATTTTTGTCGAGGGCGGCGAACGCTTTCATTATTTCCGCCGTGAGCGCCTTATCCATAGGTGCGTCTTCCACATGTACAAATTCCACTGTGATATCCCCTTCTTTCCGATAAAAATATGTGCGGTAGAGCTTAACCGCCGCGGCGCGCTCTGAAAAGTAAAAAAGGAAACGCGCCTTAATTCAAGGGCGTTTCCATTATACAGCATGGTGCGGCATTTTGCAATACCTTTCTGCCGCATGGGAGTGGACAAATGCATGTCCCTAGATAAACTGGATGTGGTTGAAGGAGAAATCACGCCCGCAGTCCGGGTGACGTTCTTTGTACACCCGTTTGGCTTCCCCGAATTGGTTGTAGGCGCTGATAAACAAGGTCAATACCGCGTTCATTGTCTCCAGACTTCTGAAAAAGCAGCGACTCTTTCGCCTTAGTCCCGCTATGTAGTGCCGAAGGTCGGCGTTGGTGCCTTCGATGATGTGCGTATCCCTTTTGTCGTGAATGTTGCGCCTGTGTCTGCCCCAAAAGTTTACATCCAGATAACTCATCCCGCCATCGGTATAGTAGTTCCTTGCCGCCGGCGACCGGTCTACCATCGCCTGTATGCGCTCGGCGCATACGCTTTCCTCTACTTCAAACGCCACGAGTTGTCGCGGTTCCCGGCTCACCATCGTCATCACATAGGTGTTGACTCCGTTTTTATGACCTTTTCTCCGATTGGTGAACCAGAAGATTTCGTCCAGCTCAAACCCTTCCCTCTTTGTCG
>JAISVY010000088.1 GCA_031271325.1 Oscillospiraceae bacterium | reverse complement strand
ATGTTTGTTCATCGGGCAGGGCGTTTCGCGTTACCGTTATACCATGTCAAGCGCCTGCCCGCCCTCGCGGGCGGACGTCTAAGCCGCTTACGTTCGTCCCAAACAGAAACGCGAAGCGTTTCTTGGTTTGCTCCGCACTCTCGCGCCTTAGCCTCCCTGCTCAGGCGAGGCGCTCTTCGGAGATGTTACACCGTATAGCTTTTGGGACCTTCCGCAAAGCTGAATGTTTCCACTTCGGACACGTCGATGTAGAAAAGCCGGAACACAGGGTTATCCGGTGTGTTGTAGATGCCTTTGATACCGGGATTCTCGTCCAGCGCGCGGGTTTTGAGGGCGAGGTCGTCCACGAATACCGCCTTGCCGTTGACGGACAGCACCGGGTTGAAGTCCGCCGGGTGGGTGCAGAATGATACATCGGGATGCGCTGTCAGTTGGTCATAGACCGGTTTCGCGCTGCTGGTGCAGAAATACACCTTGCTGCCGTCCGAGAACAGGTATTGGAACACCCGCGTCCTCACGGCTGTGCCGTCCTGTGTCGCCAGTATACCGCAGGGGTTCGCTTTCAAAATTGCCGCGTAGTCAATCATTTCGGTTTCCTCCAAATATTTTAGTCTTGCCGATCCCGGCTTCCGGTAGTATACTATCACCGTAAGGCGACGATGTAAAGTAAGCACTTCAAAGTGCCATAGGCGCTTTTGGGAAACTATTGGAGGATACCGTATGAAAACGCAATCTGACCTGCCGCCCTGCCCGGTGGAAACGGCTCTGACGCTGATGGGCGACAGATGGAAGATCCTGATCGTCCGCGACTTGCTGACCGGGACGAAACGCTTCGGGGAGCTGAAGAAATCCCTTGACGGCGTATCTCAAAAGGTGCTGACACAGCATTTGCGAATCATGGAGGGGAACGGTTTGGTGAACCGCAAGGTGTATGCCGAAGTACCGCCGAGGGTAGAGTATTCATTGACCGAAATGGGGCGCAGTTTGAAGCCGGTTCACGACGCCATGTGGCAGTGGGGCGAGGAATACAAGTCAAAACTCGCTGAGGTATGACGACGTGGAGATCTACAAGAACCCAAACTGCAAGCGTGTCCGCGGCAGCCATGTCTTAGAGGTGAGCTGCGCCTACTGCAAATGCTTTATCGCCAACTATCAGAAGGTCGGCGAGAGCGGCTTTGTGAAGATGTACAACGAGCGTATCATCGACGGCTCGGTTGACTTCTCGCAGTACCACGGCGCGGTTTTCTGCCCCAACTGCGGCGCGCGCATCGCCACGCGATACATCACGAAGATGGATAAAAAAGAAGCGTATCGGTTCGTGCCGTCCGCGTTCAACAAGAGAAAGATGTAACAGCAGCAAGGATATGGAAAAGATAGGCGCGGTCATCCTGTGTAGGGGAGGCGTTTTGCCTCCCGCGATACCCGCGGACGGGATGACCCCGCCCCCATATTCCCCGTTGCCCCCTTCCGCCGGAAGGGGGTGGCGGCGAATGCCGCCGGGGGATGTTTCACGGCGCGTCAGAAGAGCGCCGTATCGTCGCGGAGGATGATGTTTCTCATCGTCCGCAGGAAATAATACACGTCAAAAACATCGCGCAGTAAAAGCTCGTTTCGCTTCGCCCATGCCGCGAGCGCGCGCCACTTGGCGTACAGGACGCGCCTGTCCCCGCCCCGCGCCTTGTGGATGAGCGCGTCCAGCACGAGCAGGGTATAATCCGCGTGCGCGCGTAAAATTCCCCACGGTCCAAGCGCGGACGCGCGGTTCAGCGCTTCGGCTTTTGCTTCGCAGTCCGCTTTTGCCATAAAGTTTTTCACGAGCAGCGCGGCTTTTTCAAAGTCCGCGGCGGCCTTTGGGTCTGTCTGCGGTCTTTCGTGGCGCAGATAGGCGGGGTCGCACAGTTCGCCGAGCCGGGTCAGGTATCGCCGTACGCCGCGCCATCCCTTCCCGAAGGACGCCTGAAAATAACGGTCTGCCTCGGTGTCAAAGCCGGCGTTTGCGTTCCATAGGGCTGCCGCCATCAGACTGACACCCAGCCCGGTCGGGAAGAAAGCGCGTTGGAGCTGACAGCTCACCATGCCGTTCAACCCAAGCGCGGAAAGCCCCCGCATATCCTCAAACAGCACGCGGGCAATCCGCAGCCCGCCGATGTCACGGAAATGATCCCACATATAATGGTAATCAAAGATAAAGCTGTCCCCGGTAAACTGCGCCTGCCATTGCTTCAAACGCGCCACGTTTTCCGCGACAGTCCTCGGCATGACCAGCTTGTTGCGCCGGTACTCCGTAAGCTCCGGGACAGGTTCGCCGGCAAGCCCCTCGGCGTAGGAGCATGCGTAGGTACGGGTGATCGGCGCGAACATCAGGACAAAACGCTCCGGGTTTTTCAACCTTTCCTCGCGCGGCTCCCACAGCAAGTCCACATAGATCAGGAAGACGATTTTTGTATCCAGCCCCAGAGCCGTGAGCTTCTCATCCAGCCTGTTCAGATATTTTATGTAGTAGTCCGCCGGAAGGGTATGTTTGCACCCGCCGCATTCACAGTGGTTGTTCTCCCCGTCGGCAAGCCAGAAATGCAGGTAGCCGATTTCCGGCTTCTCCCGGCAGCGGGCGGCGGCGGCGTCCGTCATCCGCTCCAATACCTCGTCTTGCGAGTAACACAGCTGTGTGTTCAGCGGAAGGCCGTACGAAAGCCCGCGCACCCCGTTGACCTGCGCGAGGTATCGCACGGACTCCGGCGGGACGCTGTAGGAGCGCTGCTCCCAGCTGGTGCCCTCAATGCCGAACGGCTCGCATGTCCAGCCATGCCCCGCGCTGTGAACCATCAGCCCGCGTTTTTCCATCTCCGTGCCCAGCTCGTCGTTCAGCGCGGAGATCTCGCCCAGGGTGAGCGGTTCGGACGCAAGCGTCCTGTTGCCGATATGGCTGTACCACCGGTCAAAGAACGCGAACGGCACCGTGAACTGGCTGAACCACCCGTTCATCCCCACCTTTGGCAGCCAATCGAGCACATTCAGCACATGATCGGCGGAAACCGCGCCCTCGATACACATACCGCGGTGTCTGTACGCCGCCGCTTCAAGGATTCGCACCGATTTTCGCGCCGTTCCCCCCGGAATCTTTTCGCCGCCGGAGCCGGGGTACAGCCACGCGCACCCAAGCTCGCGCAGATAACGGTACGCCGCGATCAGGACGCTTCGCGCGTTTACGCCGGCGATCACGCCCGCGCCCCCGGTGACGTCGATGAAAATCCCGTCGTCAAGCGCCGGGTCTTTGATCTGCTCTAACGGAAGATCCCTGTCGATCTTCAGCGTCAGAGCGCCCTGAAACGCCGCGCCGTCCGTCCGCAGGACGACAGCCTCGGCTTCGGGGCAGATCAGTTTGAGGTATTTCCGAAGCTCGCGGGCGGCGAACGCCACCGGCGCGCTTGGGTCTGCGTAGCATATCTTAAACAGTGTCTTCACTTCC
>JAISVY010000009.1 GCA_031271325.1 Oscillospiraceae bacterium | reverse complement strand
TACCGGGATTTCTATGTGATGAACTACGCCACCTCGCTGACCGCCGCCTACGCGCTGGTGGAGCCGATTGTCTGCGGCGGGGTGTCCAGCCGGAAGGCTGTGGACAAATTCACCGGCCTGCTGAAATCCGGCGGCAGCGACGCGGCGCACACCTTGCTGTGCGAGGCGGGCGTGGACCTCTGCTCCAACGCGCCGTACCGGGCCATCCTGAAGCGGTACGGGGAAATTTTCGACGAACTGGAGGCGGCTTTCGCCGCCTCCGAGACGGTGAGTTGAGGGGGGCGTTGCTCCCCTCCCCGGTTTGAGCTATTGACTCCCCGTTGACATTTGCGGCTGTTTTGTGTATACTTACAGCAGAGGTGATGGAAATGGCAACCACACGTTCAAGCGGTATGCACATCCGGGTGAACCCCGAAGTCAAAGCGAGCGCCGAACCCATTTTGGAGGCCATCGGGCTGTCGTTCAGCGATGTCTTTAACCTCACCCTTCGCCAGATTGCGTTGAAGCGCCGCATACCCTTCGACTTGTCCTCTGTGCAGTTGACCGAAAACGGCTACACGCCGGAGTTTGAGGCAAAACTCCTCGCGGAGGCCGAAGAACTGCACGCCGCCGTTGCGAACGGAACCGCGAAGGTGTACAACAGCGCGGAGGAACTGTTTGCGGACATGGATTCGGAAGACGATGAAGATTGACCCGAAGTACAAAGTCATAAAGTCCGCAGGGTTTCGGAGAGGTTACAAAACCGCCCAAAAGCGGGGCTTGGATTTAAGCCAACTTGCGTTTGCCATTAACCAACTATCCAGAGACCTCCCCCTACCCGCCAACTGGAAAGACCATCCTCTGAAGAACAACCTAAAAGGGTTCCGAGAGTGCCATATCGGCGGCGCGGGCGACTGGCTGCTTCTGTACGCCAAACGCGACGCCAACATGATTCTTTATCTTCTTGGCACAGGCACCCATGCCGATTTATTTATATAAGGCACCGTCCTTGCTCACTCTGCAAAGAGCCGGAGTCTCACACCGCCGATTCTTTGTGTCTTGTTGGATGAACACGCCTTTAAGTCACGGGGCTTGACAAAGGCCTAACATATAGATATAATGTATATATGTTTGAATGGGATGAAGGAACGAATCCATCCGAATCATTGGCGCCGGGTACTGGAGGAAAGGAATACAGCGATATGAAAAACGAACCTAACTACACTGCCGCGCCTGCGGACATTGAGGAGAGCCTGACGCGAGCCGATATTGTGCCAAACTTCGAGCTTTCGCCGGAAGGGATAAAAGCCTTTGCCGCCAAGAGAGCCAAGAAGCCTGTAAGTATCTATCTCACCGTAGAAACCATAGAGAAATTCAAGAAAGCGGCTGAACAAAGCGGAGAACGCTATCAAACGCTGATACGCGATGTTCTGGATGGATACTCGCAGCAATACATGTAAGGCAGTGATGGGTTGTTTAGCTTAAAGCGGCTTGTTTGCACAATTTTTGTAAGTCTTTTCATTGCCGCGGCCGCTTCGGGCTGCGAGAGCGAGACCCCCGGCGCGTCGTCGCCGGAGGGTTCGCCTTTCGTGACCTTTCGGGATATCCCCGGCCTGACCGAGGCGGAAATCGCGGCCATTGAGGCGCTGCAAAGCCAAAACGCCGCGTTTTCCTACGGCATGAACCGGGGCATCGAAGCCTATGAGCAGGACGGGCGGTTTTACGGCTTCGCGGCGGAGTTCTGCCAGCTTTTGAGCCAATTGCTGGGCGTTGAGTTTCAGCTGGAGTTTTGCGAGTGGGACGAACTGATGCGGGGGCTGGATACCGGCGAAATCGACTTCACCGGGGATATGGCGCTGAGCGAGGAACGCCGCCAAAACGGATACCTGATGACCGACCCCATCGCGGAACGCTCGCTCAAGTATACGCAGCACATCTCCAGCCGCCCGCTGGCCGAAATCGCGCAGGGGCGCAAGCTGAAGTTTGTATTCGTCGCCACGGCCGCCGTCGCGACCGATGTCGCGTCGCTCTCCTACTACGATTTTGAGCCGATTTATGTGGACAACCACGCCGACGCCTACCGGATGCTGCAGTCGGGGGAAGCCGACGCCTTCTTCGACAAGGGCGTCGCCGAGGCGGATTTTTCTGTAAACAGCGAGTTGACCGTCCAGAGCTTTTTCCCGATTATCAACATCCCCATCTCCCTGACCACCAAGAACCCGGAATTTGAACCCATCCTCTCGGTCGTGCAGAAAGCGCTGCAGGACGAACGCTTCCGCCAGCATCTGAAGGAACTGTACGATACCAACGAGAAGGATTTTGCGCGGCACCGGTTTTATGTCCATCTGACCGAAGCGGAGCGGGCCTACATACGCGACAACCCCGTGATTCCGTTCGCGGCGGAGCATTACAACTATCCCGTCTCCTTTTATGACGAACACGAGAAGCAGTGGGGCGGCATCTACTTCGACGTGCTCGCGGAGGTGGAGCAGTTCTCCGGCCTGCGGTTTGAACTGGTCAACGACCAGAACGACGAATGGCCCGCGCTGCTTGAACTGCTGGAAACCGGGCAGGCGTTCCTCATCAGCGAACTGCTGCCCACCAGCGAACGGCAAGGCAGGTTCCTCTGGCCGAACCAGCCGCTGGTGAGCGACTACTATATCATGATTTCCAAGGCGAACACCCCGATTATCAGCCTCAAGGACGTCAA
>JAISVY010000003.1 GCA_031271325.1 Oscillospiraceae bacterium | reverse complement strand
TGTTCAGCTCCTTCTCGTTTCAATTTTGTCCAGTATATCAAATAAAACAGTGGAATGCAAACGGTTTTTGCGGGAAAGTTCCCGGGTTTCCCGGTTGAGGCGTTATAAACGGATTGGGTACCTCTAAAAACCCCCGCTCCGGCTCGCGATGCCGCGGCACAGCCGCCTGTTCGCAAGCGCTGCGCTCGTTTTCGTTCGGCTTCGCCGAATGAAAACATGGTTTTTTAGAGCGTCTTTACTGTGTTGTGTCAATGATATTAATAAAATAAACTTTCTTGACACGCCAAGTCGCATGTGCTAATATGAAACAGCGTTCCAAATTCGAGGGGTGGAGGTGCCGGGATTGCGGCCGTACAACACCAAACAGCGAGAAGCGATTTTGTCGTGCATCCGCTCGCTCGGGGATGCTCATGTCACCGCCGCGCAGATCGCGGAGCGCTGCCTCGATGTTGGGCGCACGACGGTTTACCGGCATCTCGACAGGCTGACCAAAGACGGCACGCTCCGGCGCTACGCCGCCGACAGCGTCTCCGGCGCTTGCTATCAGTACACCGGCGAGGACGGCTGCGGCGAATCGCATTACCATTTGAAGTGCGAGAGCTGCGGGAAGCTGGAACACTTGGCGTGCGAAGAACTTTCGGCGGTTGAACGTCACGTGCTGGGTAAGCACGCGTTTCTGGTCAACGCGCAGAAGACCGTGCTGTACGGTCAGTGCGGCGACTGCCTCAATCAATCATTCGAAGGAGAGTAGTTTGATGAAAAAAGGTATAGCGCTCATACTTACGGCAATGTTGTTGGTACTGTCCGGCTGCGGGCAGACGCCCGCGCAGGGCGGCGGGGATACGCTCAGCGTCGTTTGCACCATCTTTCCGCAGTACGATTGGGTGCGGCAAATACTCGGCGGGCGCGCGGATACCATGGAGTTAACCCTCCTGACGGACAGAGGGGTTGACCTGCACAGCTATCAGCCGACGGTGGCGGATATGGGCAAGATCTCCGAATGCGAACTGTTTATCAACGTGGGCGGCGAATCGGACGCATGGGTGCCCGACGCGCTGGCCGAGGCGGAAAATCCCGGTATGGTCGCGATCAACCTTCTGGAAGCGGTGGGGAACGCCGCGAAAGCCGAAGAGCTTGTAGAGGGCATGGAAGACGACGAACATGCCCATGAGGAAGGCGAACCCCACGAAGAAGAGGGCGAACATACAGAGGAACACGAGGACGAAGAGCACGAGGACGAAGAACACGAAGGCGAAGAACACGAAGGCGAGGAGCATAGTCATGAGGGTGAAGTTGTGCTCGACGAGCATGTGTGGCTCTCTCTGCGAAACGCGGAAGCGCTCTGCGCCGTGATCGCGAACGCGCTTTCCGAGCTGGACGAAGACAACGCCGCTATATATGCCGAAAACTTGGAGGCGTACAATCTAAAGCTGCGCGCGGCGGACGAGAACTACCGCGCGGCGGCGGACACGGCGGCGGTCAAAACCCTGCTGTTCGGCGACCGTTTCCCGTTCCGCTATCTGGTGGATGATTACAACATCGAGTATTTTGCCGCGTTCCCCGGTTGTTCCGCCGAAACGGAAGCCAGCTTTGAGACGATCGCGTTCCTCACGGATAAGACGGACGAGCTGAACCTGAAGTGCCTGATGGTGACCGAAAGCTCCGACAAATCCATCGCCGAGACAATCATCCGCAATTCGGCGGCGCAAAACCAGCAGATCCTGGTTCTGGACGCGATGCAGTCGGTGACCGCCGCGGATATAGACGGGGGAGCGACCTATCTGTCGATCATGGAAAGCAATCTCAATATACTGAAAGAGGCGCTGAAGTAACATGCCGCAGCTGACCTGCCAAGACCTAACCCTCGGGTATGAGGGGAAACCGGTTGTGTCCGGCCTTTCTTTCACTGTCAGCGCCGGGGATTACTTATGCATCGTCGGGGAAAACGGTTCCGGCAAAACCACGCTGATGAAGACGCTGCTTCGCTTAAAAACGCCGATCTCCGGTAAGATTGTCATGGGAGACGGCTTGAAACCGAACGACATCGGGTATCTTCCGCAGCAGACGGCGGCGCAGAAAGATTTCCCCGCATCGGTGCGGGAGGTTGTGCTGTCCGGCTGTCTGAACCGGCGCGGCTGGCGGCCGTATTACAACCGCGCGGAAAAGCGCCGGGCGGAGATGCAGATGGAGCGGCTCGGCATATTGGGGCTTTCCAGACGCTGTTACCGCGAACTCTCCGGCGGTCAGCAGCAGCGGGTGCTGCTGGCGCGGGCGCTGTGCGCCGCCGGGAAGATTCTGCTGCTGGACGAACCGGCGGCGGGGCTTGACCCGGCGTCGACCGCGGATATGTATAAGATCATTCAGGCGTTAAATGCCGGAGGGGTCACCGTTATGATGATCTCCCACGACATCCCGTCCGCGCTGGCATATGCCTCCCACATCCTGCACATCGGCTCGCCGCTGGTTTTCGGCACAGTTTCGGAATACGCGGCGCGGTTAAGCGGCGGCGAGGGAGGGACGGCAGAATGACATTGCTGGAGTATTTCCAAAAAGACTATGTGATCAACGCCACCGTGGTCGGGATTCTGATCGCGCTCTGCTCGGCGCTGCTGGGCGTGACGCTGGTGTTGAAGCGCTTCTCGTTTATCGGGGACGGGCTGTCGCATGTGGCGTTCGGCGCGATAGCGATTGCCGCCGCGCTAAAAATCACGAGCGATTTTTTAGTGGTGCTGCCGGTGACGGTGGTGTGCGCCGTACTGCTGCTGCGCACCGGGCAGAACGCGAAGATCAAGGGCGACGCCGCGATTGCGATGATCTCGGTCGGTACGCTCGCGGTCGGTTATTTAATCATGAACCTGTTCGCGAAGTCCGCGAATCTGTCGGGCGACGTATGCGCCACACTGTTCGGCTCGTTTTCGATCCTGACGCTGACCGATACCGAGGTTTGGCTGTGCGCCGTTCTGTCGGTTTTGGTCGTGGCGGTGTTTTTGCTGTTCTACCATAAAATTTTCGCCGTAACCTTTGACGAGGACTTCGCCGCCGCGACCGGAAACCGGGCAAAGGTGTACAACCTGATCCTCGCCGTGACCATCGCCGTCGTGATCGTCGTCGCGATGAATCTGGTGGGTTCGCTGCTGATCTCCGCGCTGGTCATCTTCCCCGCGTTGTCGGCCATGCGGGTGTTCAAGAGTTTCCGGGACGTGACGGTTTGCTCCGTTATCCTGTCGGTCACCTGCGCCGCGCTCGGCATCGTGCTGTCAATCGTTTGCGGGACGCCGGTCGGCGCGACAATCGTCTCGGTGGACATCGCGGGGTTTTTCCTGTTCAGTGCCGCCGGGATCGTATTAAGGAGGGTCAAAGCATGAAAAAGACGATGCTCTTGGCGGCGCTGCTGTGCTGCGTCCTGTCCGCCTGCGCGGTTCCCCCGGCAGCGCCGAAGGAACCCGGCGCGCCTGACGTTGACCTGACGGTGATGAACGCCACGATGGTTTACGGCGAGGTTTACAACATGATGACAAACCCGGAAGACTACATGGGGAAAACCGTGAAGGCGAGGGGACCGTATTACGCGTCGTTTTATGAGGAAACGGGGCAGGTTTACCACTTCGTTCTGATCGAAGACGCGGCCGCCTGCTGCCAGCAGGGGTTGGAGTTTATCTGGGACGGTCACGCCTACCCGGACAGCTTCCCGCCCGACAACACAAACGTGGAAGTAACCGGCGTGTTCGGGCAGTATGAAGAGCTGGGGGAAGTATACTACTACCTCGCGGTCGGCAGCATGACGGTTTTGTAATTTCTTCTTGACGGCGGCGCGGTTTGGCGGTATAATAACGCTCAGGGGCTGGCATGCGCCTGTCCGCCCGACCCGGAGGCATAGCTCAGCTGGTAGAGCACATGCTCCACACGCAAAAGCCCCTAGGAAGTGCCTTAAACATTGTTGAAATTCCGAACCCGCTGTGATCGCAATGATTACAGTGGGTTTTTCTTTTCCATCGAATATCAAGCAAAGCTGCAAAACGGGTCTTCGTACATCCATTGTACATCCATTCGCAAAAACAATTCACGTCGCGGGTTCCTCCTCTTCGCTTCCCCCGCTCCATTGGACAAAGAAATTTTTCATGGTTTCGGATGCTTCATTCTTCTTTTCGTCACTCAAGTGCGTGTACAGCTGCAGTGTCATCCGGATGTCCCTGTGCCCAAGCAGATACTGCGCCGACTTCATATCGACACCGGCATCGTAAAGCATGGTGGAAAATGTGTGCCGGAGGTCGTGCGGGGTGAAGTGCACCTTGTCCCATTCTTTTCTCTTTTCTTTGAGGAGCGCTGTTAGCTCCTCTTTTGTTTTGCCCTCGCGCTCTTCTTTCGTGAGACGCACCGGCGCTTTTCCGGGGGTAAGCTCCGGCGGCAGCCCATGGTGCATCTTGTTCAAGACAAGGATAAATCCGTCCAAGCCGCGCCGAAGCCCGGTGAGCGTTAATTGCTCAAGATTGGACATCGTACACACGAGTTCTCCGTGGGGACTTTTTTCTTTTTCGGAACGTAGCGCGGTCATCAGCGGCGGTACGATCGGGATCACCCGCATACCCGCGGCTGTTTTTGTGCCGCCGTCCACCGCCCTGTTGCTTTCGATGTGCGCGGCTTCCGCCACTGTCAGCTTTTCCGACGCGAGGTCGACATTGCTCCATTTGAGCGCGATCATCTCCCCGCGCCGAAGCCCGGCAAACAGCATAAGCATGATCCAGATGCCGGCGCGGTGACGGTGCCAGTTTTCAGCAATCAGGTTTATTTCCCATTTTTCGAGGGCGCGGTGCGTTCCGGCCGTCCCGTCCGGGTTTGTCAATCCCTCGGCGGGATTGTTCTCTATAATCCTGTTTGTAACCGCGAGACTGAACATCTGCCCGATCGTGTTGTGCAGTTTTCCGATGGCGGATTTCGAGGTTCCCGCATAGTTGCCGAGAAGTCCCTGCAGGTGGGCATGACGGACATCTTTCATCCTCATGATGCCGATTTGGGGGTAAATCTTGTTTTCCAGCACATTCATATAAATCTGCCGCGTGTTATACGCAAGACCGGATTTATACGTCGCGAACCAAGTCTCCCCCCACTGCTGCACGGTCATGTCTTGTTCGTCAAGCACGATGCCGCCCTTCAGCTTTTTCTTGTATGCGTCCCTTCGTTCCTCTGCCTCGGCATTCGTCGCGCCATAAAAAAATTTTCGGTTACGGGATCCGTCTTTGTTCCGGGGCAGTTCAAGCACCTTTTGAAAAAGCTTGGAGCCGGTTTGCCTCTGGTATTTCTTGTGGCGGCCGGGTTTAGACTTTTCCTCCATATCGCCTCCTCCTATAAACCACCCCCACACCCGGCGCAGGTGCGGGGGTAAAATCACAGATTCCGTGATTATCTAACAAGATACGTTATAAAATCACAAAACACAGAAATTTCTATCAAGGTGGTCTATACTTGGTTTATTGCTGTTTTATGAATTCAAAAAGCCGCGCCATTTCCTCATGCCGGGACTTTACTTGCTCTTCGGTCAGGTCTTCGATCTGGTGTCGCTCAAGGTGCTTTGTCGACTTTCCCGAAATCAGCCGCTCCAGTTTCCGCTGGATGACTTCGTACCGGTGACGGACGAAAAAGAGGAAATGCACATGCTTATAGTTCCCGTCCTCCCACAGAAGATACTCGTCCATCCCCGGATGATCCGCCCGCTTTGCGAATGCTTTTGTGTACCGTTTGCTTCTGCGGGCAAGGTTGAAGAAATCAACATACTCCTGCCACCAGTTCAGCCGGTCATAAGCGCCCAGCTGATACCCGATCAAAACCTTGTCGAAAAATTCAAGCTCCTCTTCGCCGAGTTCGCCTTCGTTCTCCTCGATGATCGCGCGGCAGTATTGTACGAAATAAAGCTCGGTCTGCCCGTCGCGGGTGCGCGAGAAAAATTGAGACACCCAGTTGATCAGCGGGTAGGAGAGCAGGGCACGGAGGGTGTTCAACCGGTCGAGAGGGGTGTCGAGCTGATCGAAGGGGGTGAGGGTGTTCATGTTAAATACCTAAGAGCATCGCCTTTTTCTTTTCAAAGTCATCCTGCGTTATGATGCCGCTGTCAAGGAGCTGCTTCAGCTTAATCAATTCTTCTGCCGGAATCGTTTGGGGGTTCGGATTTTGGGCGGTTGCCCCCTTCATACGTTCCTCGATTTCTTTCCTTATCCTCTCGGCTCCGTCGTTCTCTTTTTTTGAGAAAACTACCGCGTTCCGGTTTCTTGCGGCGCCATAGATATTTTGCACCATATCACCGCTTCCGGGAACAGAAAAATGAAGCCATCCTCCCGATAAAGCTGTCGCCTTTACAAATTGAACGCTTGAAATCTGCGACAGCGGAATGGTGTTTACACCGCCTTTTCCAAGCAGGCTCATTACGACTGTGCCAACAAGGTCAATATGATCCTCGTATAAATCCAGCCGCACTTTTTGCCCCTGCAAACTCATGATTGAATCCATATGTCATTTCCTCCTTGAAGTAAGCGCCGTTCCCGGCGCGGGTCAACACATAGAAAGAAGGGTACATATGAAAAAAGCAAAACCGCAACCCAAAGCCTCCGAAGCGGAGATCAAGGCTCTGGCGAAGCTAATTTCCGAACTATCACCAGAGAGCCTTGCCAAAGCTAAGATTTATCTTGCCGCCTTAAAAGCCCCAGGTAATCCGCCATCCGCTTCCGATCCTCCGGCGGAAGTTTTGAAATCTCCCGCGCCATCTCCATGTCCTCCGCACTAAGCGGTTTCCCCTCTTCGGGAGATGCTGGCTCCTTTTCGTCAGAGTTCCCTAGGATATAAGGAACCGAAACATTCAGGTAAGCGGCAATGGCTTGTATTTTATCAGCGGAAGGAACATGACCCTTTCTCATATTATCGACGATGTCGGGACTTAAGGATAACTCATGCAGCATCTTATTTACAGATAGACCCTTAACGCTTTCTTTCTTCGCGTCAACCAATTGACGTATCCGATTAGCTCCAAGTTTTATATCCATAAATATGACCACCTCTTGGCTTCCTCAAATATGAAGAGATAGGTTTATCGTGAGCGGGTCATTGCCGCAATATCCAATAATATGGTTGCCCGAAGCGAAAGCGGGTCATGGGCGCTGTGTGTAAGTTTCCTTCTGCTTATTATCCGCTTCACCTCAGAAAACATGAAATCGTTAAGCCCTTGGCAGCGCTGTTCGACAAGCGCGTCAAACTCCAGATCGCTCATTCCTTCCAAATCGTCTACGGTATCGAGCGCCTCTTTTTGGTCGCGTGTTTTCAACCCTTCAATGAGATTGCTGCCCGCGCCCATTAAAGCTTCTTTTAACGCATGATACTGGATTTTTCCGGCGTCGTCTAAGTCCTCATAGCTTTTTGGGATCAAACGTGAAACACAACCCTTCTTTGTACACCTTGCACAAATGCGAGGTGTATTTTTTGTGCAATTCATAGATTCCGTAAAAATACGAAATATATTATTGACATCCGTATTTTTACGGAGTATACTAAACCCACCTACCAAACAAGGCAACCCACCACGGAGCGCGAACCCAAATAACAATCAGGCAAACTTCGACAAACCCCCAGTATCCCACAGATTGTATCACAATCGCGCCTTGATTGCAAGGTAAATTGACAAAGAAAGGAATGTTTAAGAGATGGCAGAGACAATCAAGTACCCTCTCACGGAACTCGGTCACGTAGCAAAGGACTTCATTTCGCATCACATCATGACGTATGTCGGCTTGGGCGATGCCGTAACGAAGGCAACGGGCGTCGTGATCAAAAAAGCATCATTTCTTGAAGCCCGCCGCAGCGAACGAGGCTTCCCGGCTCTCCGGCAAACGGTCATGGACTATATGCGCGAGCAAGACCCGGAATTGGTAGCCGCCTCTCTGGCGGTGTACGACCAGCTGTACCGGCGAAAGGGGGCATAGGCATGGCGGGATACAAGAAAGCGCCCGCGGCGCATCAAGTCCCCCTGCCTGGGTATGAGAGCAAGGTCTACCTCGACTACAAGGACATCATGGCAATCCTCGGCGTGAAAGCGGCGGCGGCATACCAAATCATCCACGCCCTGCCGCATATCCAAAGCGGGAACGGCGGCTCGATGCGGATCCGCAAAGCTCTCTTTGCTGACTACCTCGCCCGGAAGGAAGAGGAAACCGCCATCCTGCAGGGCATTTCGGACGGGAAGTATATAACGCTGGAGGGGCGGGAGTATCATGTGCTGAGCCGAAGGGGTAAAAGGCTTGTTTTGGCGTTAGTGCCAACCATGCCCTTTGAGTTGCTGAAGAACAGCGCGGGGTGACAGAGATGCGAAGATGCCGAACCTGCGCCTATTGCGGCGCGGCGCTCGACCCCGGCGAAAAGTGCGACTGCCGCGCCCCGGAGAGCGAACCCCGCTCCGTTAGCGTTCCCCCATATCAATATTTTACCACAGAAAGGAGGGATTCAGATGTCAGCTACAGTGACAAAGGATGCCTTGATGTG
>JAISVY010000075.1 GCA_031271325.1 Oscillospiraceae bacterium | reverse complement strand
GGACACGTTCGTTGAGATGTCGCTTACTTCCGTTTCGATGTTTTCGAGCTTGGAGGTAATCTCGTCGAGCGAGGAATGTACGTCGCCGGTGTAGTCGTCCAGCTTGACGTTGATCTCCTGCAGTTCGGATAGTATCTCCCTCATGACTTCAAGAAGCTCGTCCATTTGTGACTTGTCCATTTTGAATAACCCCTTTACTCCGCCGAAATCAAATACGAATACACCGGCTGGCCGCCGTTGATCAGGTTGACTTCCGCACCGGAGCAGTGCCGGCGCACCAAGTCCAGCATGACGTTCGCGTCTTCCCCGCTCACGGCTTCTCCGTAGAAGACGGTGACAAACGAGGGGGAACCGGAGGCGATTTCATCCACCAGGCGCGTATATACCGCGCCGGCTTCGCGATGGGTAAACAGCAGGCGGTCGTTGAGCAGCGCCATGTAGTCGCCCTCGTGGATCGTCTGCCCGTCGAAAACCGATTCCCGAGCGGCGTACGTGACCGTTCCGGTCGTGACGCCGGTCAGCGCCGTGAGCATCGCCTCACGGTTCTGCTCCGCGTCCAGCGACGGATCGAACGCGAGCATCGCAGACATCCCCTGCGGCGCGGAGCGGGTGGGCAGCACGATGACCTCCTTTTCGGAGAGGGGGGCGCACTGCTCGGCCGCCATGATGATGTTTTTATTATTCGGCAGTACAAACACGATCTCGCTCGGCGTCGCGTCGATCGCCTTCAGGATGTCTTCGGTGGATGGATTCATCGTCTGCCCGCCTGAGATCACGCCGTCCGCGCCCAAATCGAGGAAAACCCCCGAAATGCCTTCCCCCGCGCACACGGTGACGAATCCGAAGCGGCGTTTCGGCTCCGCTACGACGCGGCCTGTCTCATTTTCCGGCAAAACGTCAATGACCTTCTGCGAATGCTGCTCCCGCATGTTTTCGATCTTCACGGCGGTGAGCTGACCGTATGCCAGCGCTTCCTCCAGCGCCGCGCCGGGGTTGTTTGTATGCACATGCACTTTGATTATGCGTTCGTCATCCACAAGCACAAGGCTGTCGCCGATCGAACCGAGATACGCGTTCAGCGTCATCGCGTCGCGGGCGCTCTCGCGCAGGATGATAAACTCCGTGCAATAACAGAAGCGGATGTCCTCTCCGGTATATTCGGCGAAGTTGGCCTGTTCACGCCGTACGCTCTCCCCGGCGGTCGCCGCGGTAAACGGCTTGCCCCGCAGAGCGCAGAGCATCCCGTCCAGAATCACGCAGTAACCTTTTCCGCCCGCGTCGATCACGCCGGCTTTCGCCAAAACCGGGTTTTGGCGCACCGTTTCTTCCAGCGCCAGCTCGGCGGCAATCAGCGCCTCGCTCAGCACGAACTCAAACGCCGTGTCTTCGGCGGCGGCGGCTTGCGCCCGCTTCGCGGCTTGGGTGGATACGGTGAGGATGGTGCCCTCGGTGGGCTTCATAACGGCGCGGTACGCCGCGTCAACGCCTTCGCGGAGCGCGGCGGCAAGCCCCGTGCCCGAAAGGGTTGCGCTTTCCCGCACGTTCTTTGCGAATCCGCGGAACAAAAGCGAGAGGATAACGCCGGAATTCCCCCTAGCCCCGCGTAAAAGCCCCTGCGCGGCGATATCCGCCGCCGTGCCGATATGCGCGGTGGGGTTCTTTTGCAGTTCCGCGGCGGCGGCGGCCATCGTCAGGGACATATTCGTCCCCGTATCGCCGTCCGGCACGGGGAATACATTCAATTCATTGATCGGCTGCCGTGACCCTTCTATAGCCGCGGCGGCGGATAAAAACATTCCGGCAAACTGGTTGCCGTCGATATGCTGAACCAACGGTATGCCTCCTAGCCTATAACAATCGAGTCGATGCAGATATTGACCGAGTTGACCGTCACGCCGGTCAGCTTTTCAATATTGTAGCGCACCGCATTCATGATAGAGCGGCAAATCTCGGGGATGTTGATCCCATGCTCAACCACAATATGCAAATCGATGTCAACGGTATTCCCGTCCGGCGGACAGACCACCTTCACGCCCTTGGAGAGGTATTCGCGTTTCAGCAGCCGAACGATGCCGTCCTGCACGCTGCGCGAAGCCATTCCCTTAACGCCGAAGCACTTGGTGGTCACATACCCGCTGATCGCGGTAAAAACCTCGGCGGATATATAGAGAAGCCCCTTCTCCATTTTAATTTTCACCGGCAAGCACCTCCTCTTTGCTGATATTACATTATACACAAAAACGCGGAGGGAATCAATGGGGGGATTTTACAGCCGAAAAATCTGCATCCCCGCGCCGAGCCCGGCCGCGGGAAGCTCGGTGAAACCCAGCCGCGTATAAAACCCCTCGCGCCCCTCGGCGGAAAACAGCGAGACCACGGCAGCCCGCCCCTGCGGCAGAAATGACTTCGCGCGGTTGACGACGGTCTTCACCAGCAGGCTGCCGATGCCCTGCCGCCGCCACTGCGGCACCACCAGCAGGTCACACAGCAAAAATACAAACGCGCCGTCGCCCACCAGCCGTGCCATCCCCACCGTCCGCGTGCCGCTGAGCGCCGAAAAGGCCGTGAGCGACGTGCGGATGGCGCGTTCGACCAGCGCGGGTTCCAGTTCCGGCATCCCGCAGGCGGCGCGCAGACCCGCGAACGTATCGGGCGTAAGGATATCCTCACGGATTACAATCTTCATGCGGGAAAACACCTCTACATAAGAATCCTCACACTGAGCGGCTCCAGCGGAACCGTCAGTGTTCCGCTCTTTGAGCGGAACACCTGACCGCTCAGTTTATCCAGAACCACACGCCCGCTTTCGCGCACCGCCGCCTCGCCGGGATTGTCACCGCGGTTCGCGCAGATCAAAACCCTTTCGTTTTTATAAATGCGCTCATAAGCCAATATGCCGCGATCGGCGGTTATATACTGAATTTCTCCCGCCTGCAGCGCTTCGGACGCGCCGCGCAAAGCGCCGAGCGCCGCGTACCAGCGCAGCAAGCGCTTTTCTTCGCTGCCCCACGGATACCCGCGCCGGTTAAACGGATCTTCAAACCCCTCCAACCCCGCCTCGTCGCCGTACAGCACGCAGGGCGACCCCGGAAAGGTATACAGCAGCGCCGACGCCACCATGAGGCGGCGGATCGCCAGTTCGCGCCGTTCCGGCGGCAGGAAGGTTTCCGCGCGCTCCTCCTTCGTTTGCGACCATTCCTCGGGTGTTGCGCCCAGTACGGTCAGGATACGCGGGGTGTCATGGGTGCCCAGGGCGTTCATCAAACTCTGGTAAGCGCCGCGCGGGTAATGCTCCCGCAGCGTCTCCATATCCCGTTTGAAGTGCGCCGCGTCGCCGCCCAGTATATAGCCGATCAGGCAGTTGCGCAGCGGATAATTCATCACGCCGTCCAGTTCGCGCCCCAGCAGATACTGCCGCCGTACCCCGTAGGCGACCTTGTTGGACGCGTCTTCCCACACCTCGCCGATAATCACCGCGTCGGGCTTTTCCTCCCGCGACGCGTCCCGAAGGGCGGCGATAAACGAATCGGGCAGTTCATCGGCCACGTCCAGCCGCCAGCCGCCCGCGCCCGCGCGCAGCCAGCGCCGCACCACCGAATCCTTGCCCCGTACGATAAAGTCTATGTATTCCGGGTCCGCTTCGTTGACCTGCGGCAGCGTGTACACGCCCCACCAGGCTTCGTATTCGTCCGGCCAATGCGAAAAGTTATACCAACGGTAATACGGCGACGCTTTAGACTGCTTTGCCCCTACGGTTCCGTAGAATCCCGCGCCGTTAAAATACTCGCTGTTATAACCGGTATGGTTGAATACGCCGTCCAGAATGATCCGTATGCCAAGCTCGCGGGCTTTGGCGCATAACAGCGAAAACTCTTCTTCCGTGCCGAACAGCGGGTCAATTCTTGTATAACACGCGGTGTCGTAGCGGTGGTTGGAAGCCGCTTCAAACACCGGGCTGAAATAGACCGTGTTCACGCCGAGCGAGCGCAGATACGGCAGCTTTTCCAAAACCCCGGCGATATTGCCGCCGTAAAAGTCGCGGTTGCGCACCTCGCCGTTGGCGTCGGGCAGAAAATCCGGGCAGTCGCCCCAGTTTTTGTGCAGCACCCGTTCGCCGGGCATCGACGCGAGCGGCGGCGTATTGGCGCCTCCCTTGCGAAACCGGTCGGGGAAGATGTGGTAGGTCACGCCCCGCCCAAACCAATCGGGCGGCTCCTCCGCGCCGGCCAGCGTCACCGTCTGCTGCCATGCCCGCGCCTCCCCGCCCGAAGAGACCTCGCCCTCGCCGTCGTCTTTGGTTCCGGGGTTGTCGTATATGCCGCTCCCGCCGCCCGCAAGGGCAAAGCGAAACCAGTACCACACGGGGCCCAGCAGTTCCGCCGTATCCAGCGTCACCTCATAGAGGTCGCAGTCCCGGCGCAATCCGCGCCAGCGGAGCGGATATTCGGTATATTTCCCCCCGAATTCGTCGCTGACGCACAAAGTTACCCCGCTCCAAGCCAAAGCGCGGAGCGGCGTCAGGGTAAAGGTAACGGCTTCCCCGGCGCGAACCGCGCCGAACGGGGTTTTGTGAAGCGCGCTTCTTGAAGCGTAAATCATAACTCTTCGGTAATTCTCGGGAATAAATTATCACCCCGCCGCACCGAAAACCCTTGCGGCGGCGCTTCTTCCCACACCGGAACGCCGGGAAGTCCCAGCTGAAGGCGCAGTTTGCCCATCGCGCGGGGCATCACGGGATACAGCGTCACCGAAGCGCACCGCAGCGTTTCCAGCAGGGTGTACAGGACATGTTTCAGCGCCTCCGCCTTTTCAGGCTCTTTGGCTAAAATCCACGGCGCGGTTTCGTCGATGAAGCGGTTCGCCCGCGCCACCGGACCCATCGCCTCGGTCAGCGCCTGCTGCAGCGAGAGCGTGTCCATCGCGACCGCGTAACGCTCTTTGGAATTCTCACAGAGCGTCAATACTTCGTTCTCCGGTTTTTCCGCCGGAAAAACCTCCCCTTGAAAATACTTCTCCGCCATCGTGATGCTGCGGGAGGCGAGGTTGCCGAGGTCGTTGGCTAAGTCGGTGTTGCAGCGGGACACCAGCAGCTCAGGGGTGATGTTGCCGTCGCGGGATACCGGCATCTCGCGCAGGCAGTAGTAGCGTACGCAGTCGATGCCGTATTTTTCCACCAAATCGCTGGCGTAGAGCACATTGCCGGACGTCTTGCTCAGGCGTCCGCCGCCCATCATCCACCAAGGATGCGCGTAAACCGAACGCGGCAGCGGCACCCCCAGCGCCATCAGCATCCCCGGCCAATACAGCGTGTGGAAGCGCAGCACGTCCTTGCCGATGAAGTGTACGTCGCAGGGCCAATATTTTTGGAACAGCCCGCCGTGGTTCCCGTCCGGGTCGTAACCCAGCGCCGTGATGTAGTTGGAGAGCGCGTCCACCCAGACATACATCACGTGCTCCGGATCAAACTCCACCGGGATCCCCCACGTAAACGTCGTGCGTGACACGGAGAAATCCTGCAGCCCCGGCTTGATGTAGCCGTTGACGATTTCGTTCCGGCGGCTCTCCGGCTGGATAAACTCCGGGTGTGCCTCGATATGCGCCGCGAGCCTGTCCGCGTAAGCCGACAGGCGGAAGAAATAGGTTTCCTCTTTCAGCCGCTCCACCGGGCGGCCGCAGTCGGGGCATACGTTTCCCGTCTCGGTTTTGACCACCTGCGAATCGGTGTAGAACGCCTCGTCGGGTACGCAGTACCAGCCCTCATACGCGCCCTTGTAGATGTCTCCCTGATCATAGAGCTTTTTGAACATTTTTTTTACGATGCTTTTATGACGCTCTTCGGTGGTGCGGATGAAGTCGTCATACCCCACCATGCACAAATCCCAAATTGAGCGCATCTCGGCGGTCACCCCGTCGACGTACTGCTGCGGCGTAACCCCGGCTTTTTCCGCTTCGCGCTGAACCTTGATTCCGTGTTCGTCCGCGCCGGTCAGAAAATACACGTCGTCGCCGCGCAGTTTCCGGTAACGCGCCACGGCGTCGGTCAGCAGCGCGTCGTGCGTGTTGCCGATATGCGGTTTCTTTGAAGCGTAGGGAATCGCGGTGGTGACATAGTATTTGCCCATATTCCAAAACCCTGCTCTCTGTATATTGGGGGACGCTGATTACCGCTTCCCCTGAACGTTCCAGATGTTGCGCGCGTAGTCGGCGACCGCGCGGTCGGCGGAGAAGAAGCCGGCCTTCGCGATATTGATCAGTGAGCGCCGGTTCCATCCCTCCGCGTCGCGGTAGGCGGCGTCCGCTTCCCGGTGAACGGCGCAGTAGCTCTCGAAATCGGCCATCAGCAGGTAGCGGTCGGCGCTCTCAAACGCGCCGATTTGCAAGCTGTTCGCGATGTCGGCGTAGGACTTTCCGTCGTATAAGCCGTCGGTGATTTGGTCCAGCACCCGCCGCAGCGCGGCGTTGCGCGAAATATAGGAGAGGGGGGAATAGCCTTCGTTCTGAAGGCGCTTCACCTCCGGCGCGTCCAGCCCGAACAGGAAGATGTTCTCGCGCCCCACCAGCTCCGCGATCTCCACATTCGCGCCGTCCAGCGTACCGACCGTCAGCGCGCCGTTCAGCATAAACTTCATGTTGCCGGTGCCCGACGCCTCTTTGCCGGCGGTGGAGATTTGCTCGCTGATTTCGCTGGCCGGCATGACCTGCTCCGCGAGCGACACACGGTAGTTTTGCAGGAACACCGCCGACAGACGGCCTTTCATCGCCGGGTCTGCCTCGATGTGACCGATCAGGCTGTGAATCAGCTCGATGATGCGCTTCGCCATTTTGTAGCTCGGCGCGGCCTTCGCGCCGAAGAAGAAGGTGTGGGGCGCTATATCCGCGCCCGGGTCGTCTTTGAGTTTGTTGTAGAGGTAGAGAACGTGCAGAACGTTCATCAGCTGGCGTTTATACTCGTGCAGGCGCTTAACCTGCACGTCGAAGATGCTCTCGGGATCGACGGAAATCCCGCCGGTGCGCTCGAGGTAACGCGCAAAGTCGCGCTTGTTCTGACGCTTGACTTCGGCGAGACGTTCCAGCGCCGAACGGTTTTCCGTATACGCCGTCAGTTTCTCCAGCTCTTCGGGTTTTTGCAGATAGCGGTCGGAACCGCACAGGTCGCAGACGAGGCTGTGGAGGCGGGGATTGATCTGCGCGAGCCACCGGCGGTGGTCGATCCCGTTGGTGACGTTGCGGAACTTGCTCGAGTACAGCGTCACCTGGCTTCTGAACAGCTCCTCGCGCAGGATGCGGGAATGCAGGGCGCTCACGCCGTTGACGGCAAAACAGGCGTGTACGCAAAGGTTCGCCATCCGCACCTGCCCGTTCCATATAATCGCCGCGCCCGACACGCGTTCCTCGTCGCCCAGCGCCACCCACAGAAGGGACAGATACCGGCGGTTGATCTCGCACAGAATCATCCAGATGCGCGGCATCAGACGCTCGATCAGATGCTGCGGCCAGCACTCCAACGCTTCCGCCATCACAGTGTGGTTGGTATAGGCGACCGACTTGGTGACGATGCTCCACGCTTCGTCCCATTCCATACCCTCTTCGTCCATGAAGATGCGCATCAGTTCGGGGATTACGAGGGTTGGGTGCGTGTCGTTGATCTGGATTACGTTCCACTTATGGAAATCCTGCAGCTTTTTGTATTTGCGTTTATACCGCTTCACAATGTTCTGCGCGGTCGCGGAAACGAGAAAATACTGCTGCCGCAGGCGCAGCATCTTCCCCGACAGATTCTTGTCGTTCGGATAAAGCACCTTATTGATGTCTTCTGCGACCAGGTCGGCTTCCGTCAGGCGCGTGTCCCAGGCGTCTTCGGTATACCGGCGGATGTCGATCTTCTTCGGGGGGGTTTCCGCCTGCCACACGCGGAGCCGGTTGGTCTCGCTTTTGCCGTAACCGGTGATCGTCATATCGACCGGAATCGCGAGCACTTTGGTATCCTCTTCCGTTTTGAAGCATAAGCGCCCGTTCTCTTCTGTCTGCACGACACGTCCCTCGAACGACACGACGTATTCGTCGTCGGGGCGTTTCGTCCACCAAACGCCCCCTTTTTCAAACCACGGGTCGGACATCTCCGCCTGCTCACCGTTCAGAATACCCTGCAAGAACATCCCGTATTCATAAAACACGGAGTACCCGGTGGCGCAAATCCCGAGCGAAGTCATCGCCTCGAGGTAGCAGGCGGCAAGCCGTCCCAAGCCTCCGTTGCCGAGGCTCGGGTCGGGTTCCTGCTCGGTCAGGTCGCTTAGGTTGATGTCCAAGCGTTCCGCCGCTTCTTTGAGCGCGTCGAGGCAGCCCAAATTAAAGGCGTTCTTCATCAGGCTGCGCCCCAGCAAGAACTCCAGGGACAGGTAATGCACCTCTTTTTTTTGCTGCTTAACCGTGGAAGGCACGGTGCTGTCTTCCATCAATCCCAGCAGCGCCAGTGCGAAAGAGCGGAATACCAGCTCTTTGGAGGCCGTTTTCAACGTTCTGCCAAAGTTTTTCTTCAAATGTCCTTCTACTTTGTCTGCCAGCTGCTTTGGCGTATAACCCATATACGCGTTCTCCTTTACCCATCTTATACGCTCTCTGTTTTACGATACCGTCCCCGCAGGGGCGGCGGACGGTCAGAGACGGCCACCCCCCAACAGAGCTACGCAAACAGTCCTTGATACAGCGCCTTGTACGCCTTCGCGGAATCCGCCCATGTGAAATTGCGGGACATGCCGCGTTTTTGAATCGCGCCCCAACGCTCTTTGTCGCTGTAATACAAATCCACGGCGCGGCGCACGGCGAACAGCATATCGTACTTGTCATAGTTTGCGAACGTGAATCCAAGCCCTTCGCCGGTGTCGGGGTTATACGGCTCCACCGTGTCGCGCAAGCCGCCCGTTTCGCGCACGACCGGCACCGTGCCGTAACGCATCGCGATCATTTGGCTCAGCCCGCACGGTTCCGACTGGCTCGGCATCAGGAAGATGTCGCCTCCGGCGTAAAACGCGTTTGAGAGCGCCGCGTTGTAGGTGATGGATACCGAAACACGCCCCTCGAAACGGTGCTGTATGGCGGAGAGGGTCTGCTCGAAGTGCCAGTCGCCGCGCCCCAGCAGCGCGAACTGAATTTCCCCCCTTATATCCATCATTTCGTCCAGCCCGTCCGCGATCAAATCAATGCCCTTGTGGCTGACCAGCCTGCCCACCGATACGATCAGCGGTACGGAGGGGTTTTGCGCGAGCCCCAGTATCTTTTGCAGTTCCGCTTTGCAGACGGCTTTGCCGGCAAGGTTTTTCAGGGAATAGTTTTTGGTCAGGCACTCGTCTTTTTCGGGGTTATAGAGCTTGGTATCGATTCCGTTCAGGATGCCGGAAAGCTTGGCTTCGTTCGCCGAAATCACGCCGTCCAGCCCGTGGGCGTAAAAGGCTTCTTTGAGTTCCTGCGCGTAGGTGGGGCTGACGGTGGTCACGCGGTCGGACATTTCGATCGCGCCCTTCATGAGGTTAATGCCGCCCATAAACTCCAGCGTGCCGCCGTCAAAGAGGGTATGCGGCAAGCCGAACACATTCTCCAGCGTATCCCGGGCAAAGCGCCCCTGATACTCGACGTTATGGATCGTGAAGACCGTCTTCATCGCGTCCACAGCGGCAACACCGCCGTATGTATGGCGCATATAAACCGGAACAAGGGCGGTATGCCAATCGTTGCAGTGCACAACCTCGGGAACCCAGCCGTCAAGCTCGGTCAGCAGGGCGGCGACGGCGCGGGAGAAAAAGCCGAAGCGCTCGCCGTCGTCATAGTGACCGTGTATATCGCCGCGTTTGAAGTAATATTCGTTGTCCACAAAATAGACCGTGCCGCCGCCGGTTTTCAGCTCAAACAGACCGCAGTAAAGATTCCGCCAAGCGAGCGGGATATAGAGCTGCTTTACAAACCGCATCTGCGAACGCCAATCGTCGGAGACAGAGGCGTAGAGCGGCATGATGACGCGCACCTCGTCTTCTTTCCCGGAGATTGCGGCGGGCAAAGCGCCCGCGACGTCTCCCAGACCTCCGGTTTTCGCGAAAGGCGCGGCTTCGCTGGTGACATAAAGGATTTTCATGGTCATGCTCCTTTCTTACTGCTTTTCGTTGCTGCGCTTATCGAAGAGACCTTTCATGTCGGACAACTCCACGACCGACCCCTTGGGAATCGTCAGCGGGAACGTCCGGTGTCCTTTCGCGGAACAACCTTCTTCAATGGTGACCTCCTTGTCGGTGATATATATAGAAAGATTCGTGTTTTTACCGATATGGGAATCCTGCATAAAGATGCAATTCTTGAGCACCGCGCCCTCTTCGATCTGCACGCCGCGAAAGACGATGCAGTTTTCCAGATTGCCCCGGATCGAGCATCCGTCGGCTACGACGGAACATTTCACTTTGCTTTCGGGCGAATAGTAGGTGGGGGCGTCGTCGCGTATTTTGGTTTTGATCGGGCGGCTGCGCGAAAACA
Source organism: Oscillospiraceae bacterium (assembly GCA_031271325.1). Taxonomy (GTDB): domain Bacteria; phylum Bacillota; class Clostridia; order Oscillospirales; family UBA929; genus UBA929. The sequence goes on along the minus strand of JAISVY010000075.1, from coordinate 23,672 downwards.
GGTCGTCCCGCACCTCGGGTTTCAACAGGTTCATCGATTGCTCAAAATAATCGGCGACGGTGTGCAGACGCGCGGCGAACCCGTCGTATACAAACGCTTTGATGCGCATTTCTTTATAGTACCGCTGCAGCACGTCTTTGGTGAAGTCCACGGAATTTTCCGCGTTGCATCTGTTCATCAGATTCACCAGCAGGTCTTTGGATAGGATGTACACGCCGATGCAGGGATATACGTCTTCCCCCAGCGCGGACAGCAGCACCTCGGTCACCTGCTCCCCCGCGCCGAGCCGCACGAAGGCCGCGTCGGCGGCATACCCGTTGTCTTTGCGCGATGTGCATACGCAGGTCATGTCCGCGCCGGATTTTACGTGACGCTCGAAGATTTCTTCCAGCGGCAGGTTGACGATCAGGTCGCCGTCGGCCAGTACGATATATTCCTGCCGGATGAACGAGATATAGCTTTGTATGGCGTTCAGCGCATCGATTTTGCCTCGGTAGGTGCCGGCTTCCCGCGATCCGCCCGCATAGGCGAACGGCGGCAAAATCCGCAGCCCGCCGCGCTTCCGCGCGAGATCCCAGTCGCGCCCCGCGCCGAGATGGTCGAGCAGCGACTGATAGTCCTCCCGCATAATCACGCCCACGTCGGGAATCCCGGAATTCACCATGTTGGACAGCATGAAGTCGATGACGCGGTAACGCGCCCCGAACGGAAGCGAACAGGCGGTACGGTGCGCGGTCAGCGGTTTGAGCCGATGGTCGGAAGAATACGCGAAAAGGATGCCGTGCATATCATTCATTTCGTGTCCCCCCTATCGTATGTCCGCGTCGATCATGTCCCGCGCTTTGACCGTTTTCCCCGCACCGACGGTGACGCCGGAGGCGACGACGGCCACGCCCCAATCGCCGGAACCGTTACATTCGTCGGGCGAAGCGCCGACCTTCGCGCCGCCTTCGATTACAGCGCCTTCGGCGACAATCGCGTACTTCACCGCCGCGCCGCTCTTGATCACCGCGCCCGGCATGATGATTGAGTATTCCACATACGCGCCCTGCTCCACCGTAACGTCGGTGAACAGCACCGAATTGTAAACCAGACCGTTTATGTCGCAGCCTTCGGCCGCCAAGCTGTGCGATATAATCGCGTTTTCGCCCACGGAATGCGGGGGCGAGGCGGAGTTGCGGGAATATATGCGCCACGTCGGGCTGAGCAGATCGATCTCGTTGCCCGAAAGCATATCCATGTTGGCTTCCCACAGGCTGTCGATCGTGCCCACGTCTTTCCAGTAGCCGGAAAAGCGGTAGGCAACCATCTTTTCTCCGGCGTTGAGCATATTCGTGATGATGTTTTTGCCGAAATCGTTGACGCTGCGAGGGTCGGCTTCGTCGTCAATCAGGTGTTTCCTGAGCTTCTCCCAGGTAAATATATAGATGCCCATCGACGCCAGCGTAGACTTGGGCTTCGCGGGTTTTTCCTCAAACTCGTAGATCGTGCCGTCGGGGTTGACGTTCATGATCCCGAACGACTTCGCTTCCTCGTAACTCACGCCGATGACCGAAATCGTGCAGTCGGCGCCGGTGGCTTTATGGTGTTCCAGCATTTTGGAGTAGTCCATCTTGTAGATGTGGTCGCCGCCCAGCACCAGCACGTATTCGGGGTCATACTGCTCGATAAACCCGATGTTTTGGTAAACGGCGTTGGCCGAGCCTTTGTACCATTCGCTGCCCTTGCTGGTCATATAAGGCGGCAGAACGTGCGCGCCGCCGTCCAAGCGGTCGAGATCCCACGGCTGTCCCGTGCCTATGTACGCGTTCAGCTCGTGCGGCTGATACTGCGTCAGCACGCCGACCGTGTCGATGCCGGAATTGATGCAGTTGGAGAGGGGGAAGTCGATCAGGCGGTATTTCCCCCCGAACGGCACCGCGGGTTTCGCCACGTGGGCGGTGAGCACATACAAACGGCTCCCTTGCCCGCCGGCCAGCAGCATGGCGATACAGTCTTTTTTCATTGGCAGCGCCTCCATATAGAGAAAATAATTACAGAAACGCAGTTTTCATGGGCGCACATTGTATGCGCCCGCGCGCAAGCGGGGAACCGCGTAGGGCGCGGCATCCTTGACGCGCCGTGAACAGGCGCACACCGTATGCGCCCGCACGCAAGCGGGGGAACCGCGTAGGGCGCGGCATCCTTGACGCGCCGTGGACAGGCGCACACCGTATGCGCCCGCGCGCAAGCGGGGAACCGGCGGAATGATTGCTACAGTTTTGTCAAGAACACCGCGCCGTAGGGCGACAGGGTGAGCTGCGCCGACCATTGCATCTGACCGCAGGGTATGTTTACGGCGGTGACGGTTCCGTTGACCTGTCCGAACCCGCCGAACCGCTCTTCGTTGCTGTTCAGCACCTCTTGATAAACCCCCGAATCCGGCAGCGCCAAGCGGTACCCCTCCCGGTTTACCGGGGAGAAGTTGAACAGACAGATTAAGGATTGCCCGCCGCTCTCCCGCTTCGCCGTGCGGATAAACGCGAGGGTATTGCCCTGATAGTCGCCGGGTGTAATCCATGTAAAGCCGTCCCACGAGTCTTCGATTTCCCACAGACCCGGGTTACGTAAGTAGAAATGGTTCAGCTCTTTGACAAATTCGCGGTGCATCCTGTGCATATCGTAGTCCAGCAGATGCCAGTCCAAGCTTTGCTCGCTGTTCCACTCGACAAACTGCGCGAAGTCCGCGCCCATAAAGGTCAGCTTCTTGCCCGGATGCGCGATCATATAAGAGAGGTATACGCGCAGCCCCGCAAACTTATCCACATAATAGCCCGGCATTTTCTCCACCAGCGAGCATTTGCCGTGCACGACTTCGTCGTGCGAGAGCGGCAGCACATAGTTTTCGGTAAACGCGTACATCATCGAGAAGGTCATTTTGTTGTGGTTATACTGCCGGAAGACCGGATCGAGCTTGATATACGACAGGGTGTCGTTCATCCACCCCATGCTCCACTTGAAGTTGAAACCGAGACCGCCCATATACACGGGCTTGGTCACCATCGGCCAGGCGGTGGATTCTTCGGCGATCATCAGCGCGTGGGGGAACGCCGCGAAGACCTGCTCGTTGGTCTTGCGCAGAAACGCCAGCGCTTCTAGGTTCTCGCGGCCGCCGTAGATGTTGCGGGGGCCGCCGCCGCGCTTGCCGTAATCGAGGTAGAGCATACTGGCCACGGCGTCTACCCGCAGCCCGTCGGCGTGGAACAGATCGAGCCAGAAGATCGCCGAGGACATCAGGAAGGAGCGCGTTTCGTTGCGCCCGTAGTCGAAGACGCGCGTACCCCAGTCGGGGTGCTCCCGGCGCTCGGGGTCGGAGTATTCGTAGCAGCAGCCGCCGTCGAAGTCGATCAGCCCGTGCCCGTCTTTCGGAAAGTGCGCGGGAACCCAGTCGAGAATCACGCCCACGCCCGCCTGATGGCACAGGTCGATCAGCCGCATCAGGTCTTTGGGCGTACCGTAGCGGCTGGTGGCGGCGAAATAGCCTGTCACCTGATACCCCCACGAGCCGTCGAACGGATGCTCCATCACCGGCATCAGCTCTATGTGTGTATAGCCCATTTCCTTTACATACGGCACGAGCTGCCGGGCAATCTCGGTATAGGAGAGCAGCTCTCCGTCCTTGCCGCGCCGCCAAGAGCCCATATGTACTTCGTAGATGTTCAGCGGCTTATCGTAGGGAGTGCTCCGGGCGGCGATCCAATCGCCGTCGCCCCACCCGTAGCCGTCTATCTCGTAGACCTTCGAAGCCGTCTTGGGGCGCACTTCGGCATGAAAAGCGTAAGGGTCGCTTTTTTCGCGCGTCTCGCCGTCTTTGCCCTCCACGGCGTACTTATACGAGTCGAATTCGGCAAGTCCCGGCACAAAGCGTTCCCATACGCCGACCGAGACGCGCTCCATCGGGCATTGCCCGTGCGCCCAGCCGTTGAATTCGCCGATCACCGAAACGCTCTTGGCGTCGGGCGCCCACACCCGGAACACCACGCCGTCTTCGCCGCCCCGCGTTTCGAAATGCGCGCCCATAAACTCATACGCCCGGCAGTCGCTGCCCTCGTGGAACAGATACAAATGGTTCTTCACGTCGGTTCCCTTTGTTAACCCGGACATACGCATCCTACTCTCTTTTTATAGTATTTCGCCGTAAACTTCGCCGGACAGCCCGGCGGCGTTCATCTCGTCGTAGTCGAGGTGTACTTCGGTATAGAAGTTTTCGGAAACGCGCACCGTCACCTCGTCAAAGGTCACCGCGCGTTCGCCGCCCACCTTCACCCGAACCGTGTTCCGCCCGGTGATACCGAGCGTTTCGGCGTCGGCGGGGGTGACGTGCAGATGGCGCTTGGCGACGATGCAGCCCTCGGCCAGCTCGACGCTGCCTGCCGGACCGGTCAGGCGTATCGGCGCGGAACCGGCGATGTCGCCGCTCAGGCGTACCGGAGCCGAAACCCCCAGCGCGCGCGCGTCCGTGATCGAGATCTCCGCCTGCGTGGCGCTCCGCAGGGGTCCCAGCACGGAAACCCGTTCCACCGACCCGCGGGGTCCGGTCAGGGTGACCTTTTCTTCGGTCAGAAACTCTCCCGGCTGAAGCAAATCGCGCTTCTTGCGCAGCGTGTAACCGCTGCCGAACAACGCATCCAAGTCTTCGCGTTTCAAATGGACATGGCGGGCTGAACCCTCGATCAGCACACTCCGGCCGCCGCCGGAAGCAGGATAGTCTGGCATCGCATCCACCTCGTAATAATTAACTTGGGTTTTATAGGTCTATTTTAGCATAAAGCCCCCAAACATGCAACTATATTCTTGTTACACCCGTCCCCGCGCCGGGGGCGGATGCCGGTAGTCCCGGTTATTTTTGTAAATCCCCCAAAATTCGGCGTTTTTTTCAAAATCTTCTTTACAATCCGTAATTTGCCGCGTATACTATACCTACTGTTTTAAGTGAAGTGTTGAAAATTGCGTGTTCGCCTGAAAGGCGAACGAGCGCAGCGCTTGCGAACAGGCGCCTTTGGCGCGGCATTGCAAGCCGGAGCGGGCAATTTTCAACATGCCCATAAGGTGACACACAGTAGGAGGGCACGGGTATGGACTTTTCCCGCGTGTTGGCGTTTTTACGGAAGGAACGCGGACTCAGCCAGCGCGGCGCGGCCGAGGCGCTGGGGATATCGCAGGCGCTTCTGAGCCACTATGAAACGGGCGCGAGGGAACCGGGTCTGCCGTTCCTCGTGCGCGCCTGCGACTTCTACGGCGTATCCGCCGACTATCTGCTGGGGCGGACGCTGGTGCGCGACGGCGCGGCGCTGAACGCCGACGAGTTATACGACGCGCAGGAAGATAAGCAGAACCGTCTGGGGCGATCTTCCGTCTCTTCGCTGCTGGGGCGCAAGATGGTCGTCAACGCCATATGCGTCCTGTTTGACCTCGCGGGGCGTTCTGGCAGCACGGCGCTGGCCGCCGAACTGACCAACTATTTCGGCGGCGCGGTATATAAGATGTTCCGCCATTTTTGCACGCAATCGGGCGTTTCGGGGCTATTCCCCGCCCCGGACTGCGCCTACGGTCCCGCTTCCGACGCGGATATGGCCGAGAGCGAGGCGCGGCTGCTCGCCGTGCTGCACCAAAAAAACAACCCGCCCAATCTGCCCGGCATCTCCAACGACACCCTGACCGAAGAGTACCCCCAGCTGGTGCGCAGTCTGCTGACGATCACGCATCAGGCGGGTTCCCGTGCGGCGAAGAAATTTTTGTAAGGCAGGAGCTGCCGGACAACGCTTTTTCAGCCCGAAGCGCCCAGGCGCGGGTTGTGTTCGGCATCGATAAACGTAAAATGATTTCCCAATATCTTGACACGGTAAATTGGATACGATACAATATCCGATAGCGGCATATTTGCCGAAGAAAGGGGTTACGCCAAATGGTTTCTACCGCAAACAAAGCCTTAAACGCGTGGATAAAAGAAATCGCCGGTCTTTGCAAACCCGACAGCGTCTATTTATGCGACGGCACCCAGCAGGAATACGACCGGCTGATCCGGGAGATGGTCGATTCGGGGATGGCTACCCCGCTGAAAAAGCGCCCCGGCTGCTACCTGTTCAGGAGCCACCCGTCCGACGTCGCGCGGGTGGAGGACAGAACCTTCATCGCGTCTAAGAAGCAGGAAGACGCGGGCCCTACCAACAACTGGATTGACCCGGACGAGCTGAAAGCCACGATGACCGGGCTTTTCGACGGCTCGATGAAGGGGCGGACGATGTATATCATCCCCTATTCAATGGGTCCGATCGGTTCGCCGATTTCCAAAATCGGCGTGGAGATTACCGACAGCCCGTATGTCGTGGTCAACATGCGCATCATGACCCGGATCGGCACAAAAGTACTTGAAACCCTCGGCGACGGGGAGTTCGTGCGTTGCCTGCATTCGGTCGGCGCGCCGCTGGAACCGGGACAGGAAGACGTGGCGTGGCCATGCGCCCCGATTGAGCAGAAATATATCAGCCATTTCCCCGAAGAGCGGATGATCTGGTCATACGGTTCCGGCTACGGCGGGAACGCGCTGCTCGGAAAGAAGTGCTTCGCGCTGCGCATCGCTTCGGTGCAGGCCCGCGACGAAGGCTGGATGGCCGAACATATGCTCATCCTGAAACTCACAAACCCCGAAGGGAAATCCCATTACGTCTGCGGCGCTTTCCCCAGCGCCTGCGGCAAAACCAACCTCGCGATGCTCGTCCCCACCATCCCCGGCTGGAAGGTCGAGACAATCGGAGACGACATTGCCTGGATGAAGTTCGGCGCGGACGGGCGGCTGTACGCCATCAACCCCGAAGCGGGCTTCTTCGGCGTCGCGCCCGGCACCTCGATGGATTCCAACCCCAATGCCATGCGCTCGATTGCCACCAACACCATCTTTACCAACGTCGGTCTGACCGACGACGGCGATGTGTGGTGGGAAGGCATCGGAACCGAGCCGCCCGCGCATCTGATCGACTGGCAGGGCAACGACTGGACGCCGGATTCGGATAAAAAAGCGGCGCATCCCAACGCGCGCTTCACAGCGCCCGCGAGCCAATGCCCGGTGATCGCGCCCGAATGGGAAGACCCGGCCGGTGTGCCCATCTCGGCGATTCTGATCGGCGGGCGCCGCCCCAACACCATCCCGCTGGTCAACGAGAGCTTTGACTGGAAGCACGGCGTGTTCCTCGGCTCGATCATGGGCTCGGAGATCACCGCCGCCGCCATTTCCGACAAGATCGGGCAGGTACGCCGCGACCCGTACGCGATGCTCCCCTTCATGGGCTACCATGTGTGCGACTATTTGCAGCATTGGCTGGACATCGGCGAGAAGTCGGACGAGACGAAACTGCCGCGCATATACTATGTCAACTGGTTCCGCAAAAACGCGGACGGCAAATGGCTGTGGCCGGGATACGGCGAAAACAGCCGTGTGCTCAAATGGATCGTGGAGCGCGTCTCCGGCGCTGCGGACGCGGTCAAGACCCCGATCGGCAACATGCCGGCGCTTGGCGACATTGATGTCGCGGGGCTGAACGTGAGTGAATCCGACATGGCGGAACTTCTGAAGGTGGATAAAGAATCCTGGCTCGCCGAAGTGCAGTCGATTAAAGAGCATTACGCGAAGTACGGCGAAAAACTGCCGAAGGTGCTGTCCGAACAGCTTGCGGCGCTGGAACAGAGACTGACGGGCAATTAAGAAGCGCTAAATTCTCATGTTTGCCGGCAGGCAAACGAGCGGAGCGGGTTGCTGCGAACAGGCGGCTGTGCCGCAGTGTCACGTTTCCCTTGCCTCGCGGGCGGTCGGGACGATCGCGCCTGCAGAGCCTAATGATGCCAAACGCACCGGGGTATCGCGCCTCGGTGCGTTTTTCATGCGCGGGGTTTGCCGGTTAACATAAAATTTGTGGGGAATTTGCCGAAAATGGGTTGACTTCCCAAATAAACGGTTATATACTCTATATCGTGGCATAATGTCGATACAGCCGCCCGAAAAAGCTTTGCCCTGCCATAGGGGCATGTTTGCAAGCGTTGCGCCCGTTCGCCTTTCCGGCGAACACGCAATTTTCAACACTTCGCACAGACAAGCAGGTACGGGTTCTTTGGGGGTTACCATAATAACCGGATTCGGTTGAAACCGTGGTGAAGAAATGGATTTTGGGTTCCGGCGCACAAGGCAGATCACGCGGGAGATTGAGCTTCCGGCGCACGACGGCGTGCGCTTCGCTCCCACGCCCGACCGCGTGAGCCGCTTCCTGCGGCTGGCGCGGGAGCGCAACCCGGCAAACGCGCTGCCCGACCGGCTGTGCAAAATCGGGATGGGATTGTTCTGCGCCCTCGCGGCGCTCAGTTTGTTGGTTTGGGGCGCGGGGTTCCGCAACGCCACGCTGGTGCTGCGCACATGGTTTTTCCTTTCGCTTTTGCTGGCTGTGCCGGTGCTCGCGGCGCTGTACATCCGGCAGGCTTTCGGGCTTGCGTCCAAATTGCATAAGTATCACAGCCCCACCCTGACGCTGGGAGCCGACCGCGTGATCTTGGAAATGCGGCGTAGAATGGTGTTCCGCGGAAAATACTCCCCCACCGTGCGGCGTGAGTTTCTCTACAGCCGGATTGTCGGGCTGGACTATGACCGCGCGACAAAAACACTGCGTTTAATCTCGGCGTACGCGCCGGGCGACACGACGCTGGAAATCACGATGTTTTACGATCAGGCGGAACAGATTGTGCGGGAGATCGAGAAGCGGAGCGGCGTTTTTATCCATCCCGCCATGCGCGGGGACGATTACGCCGACCTGCGCGACCTGCCGGGGCTTCGGCGCGAACGCGGCTTGCTCCGCCCGATGTGCGTCTGCGCGCTGCTCTTTTTCCTCGCTTCGCTGATGACGGTTTTGAGCATCCGAGGGTACAACGCGAAACACCCGTATACCCCATATCCTGCCACTGCGCTGTCTTTCCTGACCGGGCGGTTCGGCATCGGCGACACGGTCACGCTTGACGGCTGCGATTTTACGCTGAACAGCGCCGCGCAGGCGGGAAGCGACGCCCGCGGCGTCTGCTATCAGGTTTTGATGGACATCCGCAACGGCAACGGTTCGGATATACGCCTGCGCGCCGGAACCCCTTTCAAAGACAGCCCGACCAACGTGTCGTTTACCGGAATAACCGATGACGGCGGGACGGTTCCGCTGGAAGCGTCCAGAACGCCGCCGGGGTATGTGGGCGTTGATATGCCGCTGCCGTCGCGTCTGCAAGCGGGGAAAAGCGCCGCCGTGAATTTCTTCGTCTGGGTACCCGGCGGCGTGAGCCGGGTAAACCTGATTGTCAACAGCGACTATTGGCCCCCGGCGGACATCCTGCGCGATGTCGTCTACACCGGCGGCACGGTGACCGTGGGCGGGCAGGAACGAAAGAGCAACGAAATCCGGTTTACGGTGGATTTGTCCGAAACAGAGGCAACCGGGGGTTAAGAACCCGTTCAAACAAGGGGGCACCGAAAAACGGTGCCCCCTAATATATTTAGGAGCTGCCGAACAACTTCTTTTCGACCAGAAGCGCCGCAGGCGCGAGCTGTGTCACTCGAAAAACCTCATGTCCGGCGGAGCAGGTTGAATGTGTTTTGCAGGTTCAAGCGCCCGTAACCCCATTGGCTGTTGGGGTAATTCAGCGCGGGGTCGCGGTCGCAGCCGCGGATCAGATACGCGCGGGCAAGATATGTATCCACATAGATTTCGTTTCGGTCGACAATCCCCCATTGCAGCAGCAGCGCGCACGCGCCTGTCGTGATCGCGGCGGCTACGCTGGTGCCCGACATTTCGCCGGTCCCTGTAGGGAAGGTTCCGCTCACCTGCGAACCCGGAGCCGCCAAATCCGGCGCAGGCGAGGGAAGACGCGTCGGCCCCCAGCTGGAATCGGGGTATAAGCTCTTGTCCAAGCTGCTGAACGCGCCGCAGGTGATCACGCCCACGGCGCTGGCGGGTACGACGACGGTGCTTTCGGGGATCGGCGCCAAAAACTGCGCGCCGGGGTTGCCCAACCCGGTGAGCGGGAGCCATGCGTGATATTTGCCGTCGATGATGATGTCCCCGTGTGCCAGAATTGTCCAGATACCCGGAGTGGCGTCGAGAATCTTGATCACCGTGAGTTGAGCGCCGCTGCCTTCAATCGGGAAAAAGTAGAATATTTCTATACTGGATTTCTCAAAAATCAGCCGTTCGGTGGTGACCGAACCGTTTTTCGCGGGGACACGGCCTACCATCTCCCCGGTCGGAGACGATACCGCCACCGAAAGGCGGTTTGCCGCGTTGTTTACGATATGCATATACACGTCGCCCGCGTTCTGCCCGACATTGATTTCGATTTCCTCTACTTCCCCCTCTTTTTTGATCACGCCCGAGGTATGATGCTCGGTATCCGCCTCGTTGCCCGCGGCGGCGCATAGGGTTACACCTGTGCGGTGCGATACGCGGGAAAGGTACTCCTCAAATACGGTAAACCCGTCGTGCCCTCCGAGGTTTGTGCCGACGGATACGCACACCGCGACGGGGCGGCCAAGCTCAAACGCCCTGTCTAAAATATACTCTATCCCCTGTATGACATCCGCCGAATCAAAAACGTTTTCTTGCCCGGGGGGAACCGAAAAGGTATTCAGGTAAAACGGGCTTGCCTTGCGCAGTTTCACCGCGACGATCTCGGCTTCGGGGGCGGCGCCCTCCCCAGCCTTCCTGCTGCCCGCGACGGACGCTAAAAACGTCCCATGCCCCACCGTGTCCCTATGCGGCACAATCTCAAACGGATTCGGAGAACGCAGCGCCCGGTTGATCTCGCTGTTGGCGTATTCCGCGCCGAACCCGTACTCGGCGGGACTGTCCCCCTCGGCCGTCTGGTCCCAGATATATTGAATCTTGCTGGTGTTGTTCTCATAGCGGAATGCGTCTTGGGTATAGTCGATTCCGGTATCCACAAACCCCAAAAGGACGCCGCGCCCTTTCAAATCCAAAAACGGCTGCTGCTGAACGGGGGTAATCCCGGCCGCGTCAAGGGCTTCCTTCCCCAGCAAGCCCACCACGATCGAATACGCGTCTATCTTTGTATTGCCCAACTGCTGCATCACCGGCAGCACTTCGTCGTCCGGCACGCTCAGGATCCGGTAACTGCCCGAAAGCAGCTTCCCCTCGCGAACGGACGGCCGTTCACGGACAAGGTTCTGAACGGTAGAATCATCCCGTACGATCAGCGAAACCATTGGTCAGCCTCCTATTTGAATACATAGTCGGTCAAAAAGTCCATTGCGGCTTTCAGGCAGAGCGTTCCGTACCCCCACTTTTCATCGGGGTACGCTGTTTTTTTGTCCCGCTTCGCGCCTTTTCGCAAAAACGCTTTTATACGCTGACCGTACAGAAACGGATCGTTGCCCATCACAATACCCCACTGCATCATCAGCGCCGCGCTGCCCGTGACGAACGGCGCCGCCACGCTGGTTCCGGTAAACCGGCCGTAACCGCCGCCGGGGCGGCAGCTCCGCACATTCACAGCGGGCGCGGTTATATCGGGCTTCACCCGTAAATCCCGGGTCAGCCCTCTTCCCGAAAACGGCGCGAACGTACCGACCTCCGCGTCGTACCCGCCGACCGAAATAACCTTATCCGCACAGGACGGCAGCGTGAGCGTCGTAGCCGCCGACGGCGCTAAAAAAACGGTCCCCGCGGATACCTCTTCGGCGGTGGGAAGCCATACGTCCAGTTTCCCCTCGACAATATACTCCCCGCCCAAGCGGAGCGTCCACAAACCCTTCGGGATTTCGCCCCTGTTTTTGTCCGGTTCCAGGCGCAGCACCACGGCGTTGTCCTGGTTGTAATGGTTCGGCTGTTTATAGCCGATGCGCAGAAGCGCGCCGTCGAGGTGGATGACCGGAGGCAGCCCGATATACCGCATCGTACCGGTCGTCGTGCCGTTGGGCGCGATGATCTCGAAGTTAAAAATATCGGCAAAGTTCTTCCACAGGTTCACGGTCAGATCGCTAAGGCTCGCGCCGACCGTGAAGATGATGTCCGCGGTTTCCCCCTGACTGAGGGTGTATTGACAGTGATGCCCCGCGTCGCCTTCGTTGCCGGTCGGAACGACGATCACGCTTTTCCACTTTTCCGCCATGTCGTCGATGTATGTCTCGAACAGCGACTTCCCGTCGTGGGAACCGTCGTTAGTGCCGTAGCTGATGTTGACCGCGAGCGGCATATTCCGCGCGCGCGCCAAATCGTAGACGTATTTTATCCCGCGCATAATCTCGGTGGCGCGGGCGAACCGCGCGTTATCCCGTTCGCCCAGCTTGACGGCGGCGATCGACGCGCCGGGCGCGACGCCCGTGTCCGCGCCGCCCGAAGCGCGGCCGTTGCCGGCGGCGATTCCCGCGACAGCCGTTCCGTGACCGACGAAATCCTGATGCGGCACAGCGGAAAGCGGGTCGGGGCTCTTCAGCGCTTCGTTGATCTGCGCGTTTGTATACTCCGTGCCGTATAAAAACCCCGGCGGCGGCAGCCCGGACTGCGTTTGGTCCCATATGGCCAGAATACGCGAAGTGCCGTCCGCGTTCCTGAAATCCTCAAGGCGGTAGTCTATACCGGAGTCGAGCACGGCGACAAGCACGCCGTCGCCGCCGAGGTGAACCCCCCGCGCGCTCTGAACGGCGGAAACGCAGGTTTCATCCATGAATTGCGAGAGCGAGAGGCGTTTTGGCAGCTCAAAGTATTCCACTTCCGCGAACCCGTTCAGCGAGGCTATATCCCTTTCCGGGACATTCAGAATGGCGTATGTCTCACTCAGGATTTCGGTCGGATAGCCCAACACGGAAATGTCTCCGTTGTATTTCACAATGACTTCCTGCAAGCAAAACTCCCCCAATCCGCCGGTGGTTAAGTATATGCGGATTCGGGAAGCGGAAATACGTAAAACACGGCCGGGCGGGGGAATGACCCCCGCCCGGAGACGGCCGTTTCTATAAGGTCAGCTCCCCGAGCGTCGAAACCGCGGTGGTGCCGGTGCGGCACAATTCCAGGACGGTGTAGTCCGACACGGCTGCGAGAAGTTCGCGGCAGCGCGCGGGCGACCCCGAAAACTCCAGAATCAGCCGCCCTTCCACATCGTACGGCACGCGGCAGTCGAATCCTTCGAGCGCCTCAAAGAGCGCCGAGTGCCGCGCGGGCGGAACCACCAGCTTGATCAGCAGCAGTTCCCGCGCCACCGTCTCCGCGCCGGGCAGCAGCGACACGGTCTTTACGTCTTCCAGCTTTTCCAGCTGGCGCACGATCTGCCGGACGGACGGCTCATCGGCGCGTGTTTCGATCGTGATGCGCGAGGTCGCCGGATCCGCCGTCTCGCCGACGGACAGAGAGGCGATGTTGTAGCCGCGCCTGCTGAACAACCCCGTCACACGGGTCAGAACGCCGAAATGGTTGTTGACAAGCAGCGCGATGATAAACGGTTTCATATTTTCCTCCGGTCTATACCCTTTCGTCGGGGTCGATGCGGCAATCGATCAGGGCGGTTCGCCCCGCGTCCAGAGCGGCGCGGAACGCCCGCGAAAACTCCTCCGTGGTGTGCGCGCGGTAACCGGCCGCTCCGAACGCTTCGGCGAGCTTAACGAAATCGGTCTGCCGGGCGGGGCTTGTGTAGCGGAGGCGGGCGTCAAAGTACATCCGCTGCCATTGCCGCGCCATCCCCAGCGCGTTGTTGTTCATCACCGCCACGATTACCGGCAGGTTTTCCGTCACGGCGGCGGCCATCTCCGCCATATCCATATGCAAGCTCCCGTCGCCCGTGATCAGAACCACCGGGCGGTGCGGAGCGGCGGCTTTCGCTCCGACGGCCGCGCCCATACCGAACCCCATCGCGCCCAGCCCCCCGCTCGTCACGAAGCTGCGCGGCATGCTGAAGGGATAATGCTGCGCCGTCCACATCTGGTGCTGTCCTACGTCGGTGACGATGATCGCGTCCGCCGCCGCTTCCGAAACCGCCCGGAGGATGCCGCGAGGAGAGGCGTATTGGGGGCTGTCCGGCTTTTCGGGCGCGGAACGCGCGAGTTCCGCCAGTTCGTCCGCCCAGCCGCTCGCGGCGTTGGGCGGCACAAGCTCGGTCAAACGCGTCAGCACGGCGCCGGCGTCGCCCTGTATATGAATATCGCTCACGACATTTTTGTCAAACTCCGAAGGGTCTATGTCGATGTGGATCAGCTTCGCGCCGGGCGCGAAACGCCTCCTGTTCCCGGCCACACGGTCCGAAAAGCGCGAACCGGCGGATATTAACAGGTCGCACCGTTCACCCGCGATATGTGACGCGGGAGTGCCGTGCATCCCGATCATCCCGAGCATCAGGGGATGCGTTGAAGGCAGCGCCGTCAGCCCCATCAGCGATACCGCCACCGGCACCGAACACCGCTCCGCGAACGAGCGCAGCGCGGCCGACGCGTTCACCGCGCCGCCGCCGCAGAACAACAGCGGGCGTTTTGAGCGCGCAATCAGCTCCGAGGCGGCGCGGATCGCGCCTTCGTCCGGCGGCGCGGCTGCCCGCACCCGGTAATGTCCGACCGGGATATAGCCGGTTCGCTCTTCGGTTATGTCCTTAGGAATATCCACCAGCACCGGTCCCGGTCTGCCGGACATGGCGATCACAAACGCTTCCCTCAGGGTCGTCGCCAAAGAGTCGATGTCCTGCACCAAAAAGCCGTGCTTCGTAACCGGCATCGTCACGCCGCAGATGTCCACTTCCTGAAACGAGTCGCGCCCCATCAGCGAACGCGGGACGTTTCCGGTAATCGCGACCAGCGGGACGGAATCCATGTAGGCGTTCGCGATTCCCGTGACCAGATTCGTCGCGCCCGGACCGGAGGTTGCGATCATCACGCCGCATTTCCCGCTCACGCGGGCATACGCGTCCGCCGCGTGGCACCCGCCCTGCTCGTGCGCCGGGAGGATCACCCGCAGCGCGTCCGCTTTGTCGCCCAGCGCGTCAAAGACCCCGAGCACCGACGCGCCGGGATACGCGAAGACGGTATCCACACCCTGCTCGGTCAGAACCTCGGTGATGATTTGCGCGCCTGTGAGCGTCATCTGCTGCGTCCTCCCGGCACCGTTTTTTATCCCTTTACAGCCGTCATAAAAGTTTGCAACAGTATAGCACCCAGCCGGCAGGCTGTCAACGAAAATCAAAAAAATCCCGAATCTCTTCACCGTTTACACGTTTCCCGGGCGATTCGCATAAAATACGGTTAGATTTATCATAGGAGGTTTATTGCTATGGGACAGGGAACCCTGAAAGCAGAGGTGCGGACGGCGAACGGAGCGCTGCCCGTCGAGGGCGCGCAGGTCATCATTTCCGATAAGGGCGGGCAGCAGCTGTACACTCTGACGACCAACGCGGACGGTCAAACCGACTCCGTCTCCCTATCCGCGCCGGACAGCGCCACCACCATGCAACCCGGAGGGGAAGCGTACGCGGCTTATAACGTAACCGTGACAAAAGACGGCTATATCGGTGAAAACATCGTGGGCGCGGAGGTGTTGGACGGAATTTATCAAACACAGCCCGTCTATCTGTATCCGCGTTACGAGAGCGGCGAAGAATCGGAAACCGTCGTCGTCCCCGACAGTTCCCTCAAGCATGACCCGCCCGCGGGGCAGCAGCCCAAACCGACGCCGTCGCCCTTTGTGCCGTTTACGCTCGCCGACGTTGTGATTCCGTCACGGATTACGGTACATATGGGAGCTCCGAGCAGCACGTCCGCGAAAAACATCTCCGTCAGTTTCCCGAACTATGTAAAAAACGCGGCGGCGAGCGAGATATACGCCACATGGCCGCAGGCGTCGCTGGAAGCCAACATTCAGGCGATTATCTCTCTGGCGTTGAACCGCGTCTACACCGAGTGGTACAGAACGCAGGGCTATAATTTCGACATCACCAACGACACGCGCTACGATCAATATTATAAAGAGGGGCAGACGATCCCCGATAACATCTCGCAGATCGTCGACCGGATCTTTCAACAGTATATCCGGCGGACCGGATACAAAGAGCCGCTGTTTTCCTCCTACTGCGACGGCGTCACCGCTGCCTGCCCGGGGATGTCGCAATGGGGGACAGTCAGCTTGGCGAACTCCGGGTACTCCGCCATGAATATTTTAAAATACTATTACGGGAACAACATCGAGCTTGCGCAAACAGACAGAATCAGCGACGTGCTGACCTCATATCCCGGATACACACTTTCGCAAGGCTCGATGAACGCGTCGGTCGCGGTGATGCAAAGCTACCTCAACCGCATTGCCGGCAATTTCCCCGCCCTGCCTAAGGTCACGCCGGACGGGCGTTACGGTGCCAATACCGCCGCCGCGGTCAGAGAGTTTCAAAAGCTCAGCGGTCTGCCGCAAACGGGCGTGATCGACCGCGCCGCATGGAACAAGATTAATTTCTATTATCTGTCTGTAACAAAGCTCGCGGAACTGGGCAGCGAGGGGCAGCGCGTGGGAATCGGCGCGAACCCGCCCACCGCGACGATCAGTCAGGGTTCCGCGGGCGGGAACGTCGTGCAGCTGCAATTCCTGATCAACGCCATCGCCGCGTATTACAACGGCATCCCTGTTCTGCTGGAAGACGGCGCGTACGGACCCGCCACGGCCAGCGCGGTCAAAGCGTTCCAGAAGCAGTTCGGGCTGACGCAGGACGGCATCGCGGGACCCGCCACATGGAAAAAACTGTACGAGGTGTACAAGAGCCTGAATCTGGACAGCGGCGGCGGTGACATCCCCGTTTATCCCGGCGCGCCTCTGAAGACAGGTTCCAGAGGCGGCAACGTCGATCTCATCCAGTCGCTGCTCAACGCGCTTGCCGACGACCATCCTTCTATCCCCCGCGTTATCCGGGACGGGATCTTCGGCGCCACCACGCAGGCGCAGGTGACGGCGTTCCAGCGCCTGTTCGGGCTGACGCCGGACGGCGTCGTCGGTCCCGCCACATGGAACGCGATCATGAACGCGTATTTTTACGGCGATACGGGCAGCGCCGCACCCCCTCCCGCAAGCGCGCCGCCTTATCCCGGCGTTGTGCTGCAGCAGGGTTCCGTCGGCGAAAGCGTTCGCGTTTTGCAGAACGCCCTGATTCAGCTGTCAAACCGGTTTTCGTCCATTCCCAAGGTCACGGCGGACGGCATCTTCGGCCCCGCGACTCAGGCGGCGGTTTTGGCGGCGCAGAAAGCGCTCGGGCTGGACGATGACGGGCTTGTCGGACCCCTCACGTGGGACGCGGTCGTCGGAGGCGCGGTCACGCCCGTCCCCGCTTACCCCGGCGCTGTAGTTCAGCAGGGTTCCTACGGCGAGAGCGTACGCACCGTGCAAATCTATATCAACAAATTGGCCGGCAAGAACTCCGCCGTTCCGAAGGTCGCCGTAGACGGCGTGTTCAGCGCCGCGACCCACGCCGCGGTCTTGGCGGCGCAGCGCGCGCTGGGGTTGACCCAAGACGGCATTGTCGGTCCCGCCACATGGGCGGCGCTTGTCAAATAACAGTTTGTGTCACACTAAAAACCTGCCGCTTCTTTCATGTTGACGTTTTTCTCGCGTTCGCGGGAGAGGGTTGTGGATACGTCGTGACCGGGGAAGACAACATAGTCCCCGTCCAGCGCGGCGAGGCGGCGCAGTGACGCCAGCATCGCGCCATAGTCGCCGCCGGGCAGGTCGCACCGCCCGCAGTCGTCTTCAAACAGGGTGTCGCCGGTAAACAGAACGCCGTTCTTCCCGCCGCCGGGCGCCGCGACGCGCAGGCAGATGCTGCCCGGCGTATGCCCCGGCGTGTGCAGCACCTCGAAAGTGAACGCGCCCAGCGGGAACGTCTCCCCTTCGCGGGTCAGGACATCGGCTTCGGTCACCGGCGGCGAAACGCCCCGGAACGGACCGGAAAGGGCGCGTTCCCGCAGATACGCCGCGTCGGCTTCGTGGATGACCGCCTTTGCGCCGGTCGCGCGGCGCACCTCATCCAGCGCGAGGATGTGGTCAAAATGCCCGTGCGTCAGGAAGATCGTCCGCACGGACAGGTTGTCCGCCTGAATGCGTCCTAAAATGAGCTTGGCGCTGTCGCCGGGGTCGACGACCGCCGCCTCTCGGGTCTGCGGATCGCTCACGATGTAGCAGTTGGTGGATACCGCGCCTACCGCAAGGGTTGTGATGTTCAGCATGGGGGCTTGCTCCTTTCGGCTGCGGGCGGCGGCGCGCCGCCCTAAAAAATCCATGTTTTTCGAGAGACCGGATTAAAACAGCTCGTCCAGCAGGATTCGGTACACCTTGGAAGAGGAGCAGCCAACACGGTTCTGTTCACAGCTGCTGCCGTCAAGAAAGGCGGATATGTCCGGCGGTAAAATTTCTGTCATATGATCCACCTCTTCAGGTTTCGTTTCCCATCTGGTACGCCACCATCGTGTAATACGCGCCTTTCGCCGCCATCAGGGACGCGTGGCCGCCGCTTTCGAGGATTCGGCCGCCGCCGATCACCATGATCCGGTCGGCGTCGCGGATGGTGGAGAGCCGGTGGGCGATCAGGAAGCTGGTGCGGTTGCGGGTGAGCCGCACCAGCGCCCGCTGGATGTCTTTCTCCGTTTTGGTGTCCACCGAGGACGTCGCCTCGTCGAGAATCAGGATGGGCGCTTCGCGCAGTACGGCGCGGGCGATCGCCAGAAGCTGGCGCTGCCCCTCGCTCAGGCTGTCGGCGCTGCCCGACACCCATGTGTCATACCCGTCGGGCAGGCGCTCGATAAACGCGTGGGCGCTCGCGAGTTTCGCCGCCGCGACGACCTGCCCGTCTGTCGCGCCGGGCGCGCCGTAGCGGATATTGTCCATCACCGTGCCGGAGAAGAGGCACGTCTCCTGCAGAACCGCCGAAAAGCACTGCCGCAGGCTGTCGCGGGCGACTGTGTCTATCGGCACGCCGTCTATGGTGATCGTGCCCTCCGTCGGATCGTAAAAACGGGTCAGCAGATTGACGACGGTAGTCTTCCCCGCGCCCGTCTCGCCCACCAGCGCGACCGTTTCGCCCGCGTTCACGGAAAAACTCACGCCGCTCAGCACCGGACGTCCCGCCTCGTAGGCAAAGCTGACGTTGTCAAACGTCACCGCGCCCTTCGGGTCGGGCAGTTCAACCGCGCCGGGCTGATCGGGCGGTTCCTCGGCTTGGTCCATCACCTCAAAGATACGCTCCGCGCCGGCCAGCGCGCTTTGGATGGTGTTGAACATGCTGGCGATCGCGTTCAGAGGGTGCCCGAACTGTTTGGAATAGCTCAGGAAACTGACCAGCGTTCCCACCAGAAGCCCCGACCGCACCGAGAGCAGGCCGCCCACGACCGCCACCAGCGTAAAGATCAGGTTGTTGATCACGTTGACCAGCGGCATCATCCCGCCCGACCAGATCTGCGCCTTGACGCTCGACTGGTACAGCTGCTCGTTGACGCCGGAGAACTGTTCTCGCACCGCTTGCTTGCGTCCGAAGGCTTTGACCATTTTCAACCCCAGCACGCTCTCTTCGATGATGCCGTTCAGCGCTCCCAGCTGCCCCGCCTGCGCCAGAAAATGGGCGCGGCTTTTTTTGGTGATCACCCGCGTCAGCGCCGCGACCAGGGGAACGCTGACCAAAATGGTCAGAGTCAGCGGTACGCTGAGGTAGAGCATGACAGAAAGCGACCCTATCAGGGTAAGGGCTGAAGAGACGAGCTGCGTGGTCGTTTGGGCGATTGTGGAGCTGATGTTGTCCGCGTCGTTGGTCAGGCGGCTCATCGTGTCGCCGTGGGAACGGGTGTCGAAAAACCGCAGCGGCAGACGCTGCAGTTTCTCGAAAAACTCGGAGCGAAGGGTGAAGACCAGCCGCTGCGATACGTTCAGCAGCAGCACCCCGCTGACGGTAGACACCAGCCATCCGGCGAGATGCAAAACCACCAAAGCCGTCAGCAGTATGTAGAGCGTCTTGGTATCCGTCGTCAGGGTTTTGACGTTCATCGCGTCGAAGCACAGCCCCGAAAGGTACGGCGCCGCGACCGCAACCCCGGAAGACACCAGCGTCAGGGCGCCCGCAGCCAGCACCGGTTTTTTCCAGCGCAGATACACCCCGATCACCCGCCGGAATGTCCCTTTGGCGTCGGAGGGCTTTGCCGTGGGCGCGAAGCGCCCGGGACCGCCGCCCGCGCCGAAACGCCCCATTGTGGGTTGTTTGCTGTTTTGCTGCAAGCCCTATCCCTCCTTGTCCACCTGTGACTGATAAATCTGGCGGTATATCTCGCAAGTCTCCATCAGCTCGGTGTGGGTACCGAAGCCGGCGGTTTCGCCGTTTTCCAGTACGAGGATTTTATCCGCGAACATCGCGGTGGTGCAGCGCTGGGTTACCGTAACCAGCGTTTGCTTCACGGCGAGCAGCTCTTTGCGCACCTTGGCTTCGGTGATCGCGTCCAGCGCGCCGGTGGCGTCGTCCAGTATCAGGACCGGAGCGCGTTTCAGCAGCGCCCGCGCGATCGACACCCGCTGTTTCTGCCCGCCGGAGAGGTTGACGCCGCCCGCGCCCAACGGACTGCCGTATCCCGCGCTCATCTCTTCGATAAAACCGGCCTGCGCCCGCGCCGCCGCCTCGCGCATCTGTTCCTCCGTCGCGTCCGCGTCGCCCCAGCGGAGATTGTCGGAGACGCTGCCGGAGAAGAGCGCCGCCTTTTGCGGCGCGATGGCGATCTGACTGCGCACCGCTTCCGCCGGAAGTTCCCGTATATCCGTTCCGTCCAAAAGAATCCGGCCGCTGTTTACGTCGTAAAACCGCAGTGAAAGCCAGCAGACGGTGGATTTCCCGCTCCCGGTCGGTCCGATGATCGCGAGGCTCTCGCCCGGCGCGACCGAGAAGCTGAGGTTTTTTACGGCGGGCACAGACGAGCCGGGATAGCAAAACGTCACGTCCTCAAAAACCAAACTGCCCGTTTTCCGCCCCGCCCGTTCGCCGTCGGCGGAGAGGGGGTCGATTGTCGTCTGGCTCCCTTTTTCTTTGGAGAGAGAAAGGGATTGAAAATCATCGCCGCAGGCGAACACCTCGCCGATACGGGCGGCGGACGCCCGGGTGCGGACGAATGTGTTGAAAATGTTGGTGATCATCAGCAGTGACGTTAAAATCTGCGCCATGTAGATGATAAACGCCGAAATGTCGCCCGGGCGCGCAAGCTCCGCCTCGAACAGGCGGCTGCCCCAAAAGATCGCGAGCGCCGAACCCAACCCCACCGCCAGCGTCATCACCGGCGAAGTCAGCGTGATGATCTTCTGCGACGCGACGCCCCGCTGCCGCAACGTGTCGTTCGCCTCCCAAAACCGCGCCGTTTCCTGCTCCACCGTGCCGAACGCCTTGACCAGACGCACACCGATCAGGTGCTCCTGCACCGCCGTGTTCAGCCGGTCGGTCGCTTTCTGGAGCGCCGCGAAGCGCGGGTAAGAGAGTTTCATGCTGATCACGATCAGCGTCCCCACCACGGCGGCTACGCCGTAGATGATCAAACTCAGCCGCAGGTTCAGCGCCGAAGCCAAGACAATACTGCCGATGCAGTTGATCGGGGCTTTGAGAAATACGCGCATAACGCCGTTGATAAACTGCGTGACCTGCGCCGTATCGTTGGTCATCCGCGTAATCAGCGAACCGCTCTCGATTTTGTCCGCGTCGGCTTCGGAGAAATTCATGATTTTCACAAAGAGGTCGCTTCGCAGTTCCGCCCCGATCCGCTGCGATACCCGGGAGGCCAATATATTCCGCGTGACGGCGAATCCCGCGCCGAACGCGGTGACCAGAAGCATCCAACCGCCCCAAACCAGCACCCCGTTCAAACTGCCCGGTTCCACGCCGTCGTTGATCACCCGCGACATCAGGGTAGGCCCGAGCAGATCGCAGAACGCTTCGCAAGCCACGCACAGCACCCCTGCTATGAAGCGCTTTTTATATTTCGGGAGGTATTTACCGTATAGACCCATGCGTGTCCTCCGGAATCATCAGTTCTGCCCGCCCTGTTTTTATCGCCTCTATGATGTCAAATATGTTACGCGCTTTTTCCCGCAGCGCGATGCCGCTTGTGAACGGCAGCTCGGCGCTGTGGGAATCGGTTCCCGCCTGCGCCGGGAGTTTGTGCCGGCGCGCGAACTGACGCGCCATCCCGTTGGTCGTTTCGTTGCCGCTGCAGACGTTATAGATTTCTACGCCGTCAATCAGAGCGGGATCCACGGGGTAGGGGTTTTGGATCCACGATCCGGTTCTGTATGGGTGCGCCTGTGCGAGGTAAGCGCCGTTTGCCCGCACGAGGGCGCTGAACTCCCGCGGCGACAGTTTGTCCATGGCGGGGTTCGTCCGCACAAACTCCGGCGTCAGACCGTAGGTCAAAAACTCCGTGCCGAAAACGGCGTATTCCATGCCGAAAAAGACATCCAGCCCGATTTTGTCACCCTCCGTTTTTGCGCGCTCATAACCCGAGAGAAAAAACGCCGCCGCGTCTTCCCAAGATAACCCTTTCGGGCAAGCGGAGTTGCCGTTGAAAAAATGATCGGTGACGATAATCCCCGCGTACCCCCTGTCTTTATACGCGCGAACCTGTTCCTCCGGCGACACAGACGCGCAGTAGCTGACCGGCGACGTGTGCATATGGGTTTCGTATTGATACATGGAATCAACGCTTTCTGTTTGTGTTTGAATATTAGGGCATGTTGAAAATTGCCCGCTCCGGCTTGCGATGCCGCAGCACAGCTGCCTGTTCGCAAGCGCTCCGCTCGTTCGCCTTTCAGGCGAACACGCAATTTTCAACACTTCGTATATCAAAGATGATTATACCACATCGCGGCAAGAGAGGCAACCGGGACGCGCATGTTTCATCGCTTGCCAACGCCGCGTTTTTATGCTACACTGTGACCCAAAGGAGATCGCCAACTTATGTTTGAGATTATACGAAAGCAAGCGCTGAACGACCAGACCGGCCGGCTGGACATAGCCGCGCCCGACGTGGCGGCGAAAGCGAAAGCCGGTCAGTTTGTCATCCTTCGCACACACGAGATGGGCGAACGGTTTCCGCTGACGGTCGCTTCCGCCAACGGCGACGGAACGGTTACACTGATTTATCAAAAAGTGGGGCACAGCACCAAAGAGCTGGACGCGATCCCCGTCGGCGGCGCGGTCGTGACGCTCGCGGGACCGCTCGGCAGACCCACCGAGATTGCGCATATCAGCCGCGCCGCAGTGGTCGGCGGCGGTCTCGGGTGCGCCATCGCGTGGCCGGTGGCGCGGGCGCTGAAAGAGAACGGCGCGCATGTGGATATGGTGGCGGGTTTCCGCAGCAAAGACCTCGTGATCTTGGAAGAAGAACTGGCGCGGGACAGCGCCGCCCTGCACCTCTGCACCGACGACGGCTCCTACGGGCAGAAAGGGCTTGTCACCGACGCGCTGCGCGGGCTTCTTGAGAACGAAGCGTATGACGAGGTGTTCGCCATTGGACCGCTGGTTATGATGAAGTTTGTCGCGGCGGCCACAAAGCCGTTCGGCGTGAAAACCACGGTCAGCATGAATCCGCTGATGGTGGACGGCACCGGTATGTGCGGCTGCTGCCGCGT
>JAISVY010000181.1 GCA_031271325.1 Oscillospiraceae bacterium | reverse complement strand
TACATCGCCAGTACCCCCTGTGCCGTGACATATACCGTTCGGGCGTTTGCTGTTGCCGCTGTTTTCTGCGCGTCACCGATGTATTTGATAACCGCCACAGAAATTAAGGTCATGACAAGTGCTAAGATAAGGAGGACAATCAGCGTTTCAATAAGGGAAATTCCTTTATGCTTCCGCAATGGCTTCATCCGCTGCTGTCACCTCAATTGCGTGTTTAGATGTTTCCGGCAAGACCGGGAGAAGTGCTCCCGGTTTTGCAAA
The DNA here is from genome assembly GCA_031271325.1 of Oscillospiraceae bacterium. GTDB lineage: Bacteria > Bacillota > Clostridia > Oscillospirales > UBA929 > UBA929. The sequence continues at coordinate 5,198 of JAISVY010000181.1, read as the reverse complement.
GCGATCCAAACCTATTATGTAATTGCTCCTCCTATTCCTGCTGAAAGAGGTGCTGCTTGTGCCTCGGTAAGAACTTGCCAACCTGAGGTCAAAGCAGGGGTAGGACCGGCAGCAGCAACAGCAGCAATGCTCCAAACTGCAACACGACCATTATCAGTTTTTTGGTATAGCACCAAAGTGATTGTCTGACCAGTGATACCAACCTCTCGAGCTCTGGCTGAACCAATAGGGGCAGGGGTTGTAGCTAGGGAACCGGGAGCCGCTGTGCTACCAAGCAGGTTCCAGATGTTTGATCCCGACATTGACGCATGGGGCCAAGGATCAACAGAACCTTGCGCCATAAGAGCATTGTTTGGACCTCTGCCAACATAGTCGACATAAATAGTAGATGCAGCTGTGTATAAACTAGTTGCTTCCGCGATCAGCGCGGTATCCTGAGCTTCGCGAATCCAGCCGATAACGACCGGCGCGAGGGAAGCCATCAAAATGGCGATGATGACAAGCACGACGATGATCTCAACGAGGGTGAAGCCCTTTTTCTTGTTCTTGCGGAGCGCTGGTAATGCTTTCATAGCGGTGTGCCTCCCTAAAATTTGTATTATGTAAAACCGTTTCCGGTTTCGCACCGAATGTTGCCGCTGTCAGTTATTGGGGATAGGGGTTGCGGCGAACGGGGGTTGCGGCGGCGTGCCGGGGTCGTCACGCCCTACGGGGGCAGGGGGTTGCGGGGGGGGTATGAACGGACAAAATGCAGAAGAAGAGGAATCCTCATGTAGGGGCGACCGTCCTCGGTCGCCCGCGGCTGCGGGATTTTCCGGGGTTACGGGCGGTCGGGGACGACCGCCCCTACATTTCGTCTGTGCAACATGGATATTCATGCGTTTACCGCGGACGAGGATTACGGCGGCGTGCCGGGGTCGTCACGCCCTACGGGGCGGGGGGTTGCGGGGGGGGGTTACGCGCCTGCCATTGATTCAGGTGCTGCATCGACAATCGCCAATGTCTTACCAAGGGGACGAAGTACTTTCAGCAGAGTTGTTAATTGCTCGTCTGTTCCGCCATTTTCAAACTGTTCCATCGCTCTCATTGACGCTTTATTTGAAGGGTTTTTATCACAAGCATCTATGATTTCACCGGCAAGGCGCACCTTGAGATCAATGGCGTCCCATTCTTCTTTCGTAAGCGAAGCCGCAAATTCTTTTTCAAGCTCATCCCATGTGGTGAGGTTATCCATGATGATCATTCCTTTCAAGGAAATCTTTGAGATTGCGTTTTGCCTGTTCAATCTCTCTGGACGGTGTTTTTTGTGTTTTCTTAACAAAATGATGAAGCATTAGGAATGTATTGTCTTTCCAATAAAAGAAAAATATTCGATTATTTGTTGGTCTTAATTCCCAGATGTCTTCCACGATATGCTTCACATATTGAGCACCGGCACGAGTACCATTTTGAGAAAGTATATTAAAATATTCAATGATCTTTTTGAAACGAATGCGTTGGTCTTTGTTTGTTTGAGCTTTATTTCTCAATTCTCTAAGATAATCGGTTATGGGCTCTTTCCCATCCCGGTTCCTATAAAATGCAATCGTATACAACCTCGGAGTTCCCCTTAGTATATCATATCCCAATGAGTTTATCAATTATCGCGGGCGGGGGCTTTACGGCGGCGTGCCGGGGTCGTCACGCCCTACAGGGGCGGGGGGTTGCGGCGGGGCGGTCAGTGCTTTTTCCAGCGCGGTCAGCCATTCCGGGGCGCTGCCGTTTCTGCGGATAATTTTGCCCTCCCGGTACTCGCCCGCGATCTCGAAGCCGTTTTCGTTGTTATAGAATTCCGCTTCGTCGCAGTATGGCAGGACTTTGAGCAAGTCTTCAAACCGTTTGGCAAACCTGCGGCTGACGTCTATGCGGTCGATGCCGTGCCCGCCTTTGGCTACGCGGTTCTCTATGCGCTTGACGCTTTCCTCCGCGCTGTTCAGCCCGATATAGAACAGGCGGATGAAGTACCCTTTCTCTTTCGCTTCGCGGGCGAAGCGTTTCGTCCTCTCGCCGGATAAGGTGGTTTCCTGCGTGAACGATTCTCCCCGCGCCAGCGCCTCCCGCATCCGGCTGACAGCCAGCTTCCCCGCCGCGTACGCGCCGCAGTTATGTTCAACGGCAATCTTGTCCACATCGACAATCAAACCCAAATCGCCGCGCTGTGTCTGCAAGACGCCGGACATGCTCGACTTCCCGGTGCCGTTGACCCCCGCGATGAGGGTGTATGTCTTCACCGCGCTCCGACCGACGAGAGGAACTCCGCTTTGTTGTTCGCCTTCTCCAGCGCCGCCTCGATTTTGATGACACCCTGCTTTACGAGGTTCGCAAGGTAGGTGTCGAGCAGGATCATTCCCTGTTTCGCACCCGTCTGGATGGTGGAATTGAGCTGGTGGGCTTTGTTCTCGCGGATCAGGTTCAGCACGGCGTCGATGCCGAGCATGACCTCGAAGGCCGCGACGCGCCCCGTGCCGCTTGCCCTCGGCAGCAGCGTCTGGGTGATGATACCCTTCAGGACGGAGGCGAGCTGGGTGCGTATCTGCTGCTGACCGTGGGGGGGGAATACGTCGATGATACGGTCGACTGTCATGGCCGCGCCCGTGGTGTGCAGGGTGGAGAGCACCAAGTGCCCCGTTTCTGCGGCGGTGACGGCGGCGGCGATCGTCTCGTGGTCGCGCATCTCGCCCACCAAAATGACATCCGGGTCTTCGCGCATCGCGCTCCGCAGCGCTCCCGCGAACGAACCTACGTCGGTGCCGACATCGCGCTGGTGAATCAGCGCCTTCTTCTGGTTGTAGACATACTCCACCGGGTCTTCGATCGTGAGGATATGGCAGGGGCGGGTCTGGTTGATGTAATCGACCATCGCCGCGAGCGTCGTGGATTTTCCGCTGCCGGTGGGCCCGGTAACGAGGATCATGCCGCGCGGCTCGTCCGCCAGAGTGCGAAGGACGGGCGGCAGGTTCAGCTCCTCGAAGGTCGGCGTGGCGTCGTTGATGATGCGGATGGTGGAGGCGAGCCGCCGCTGCTGACGGTAAACGTTGACGCGGTGGCGGAGGTTTGAATCCATCGTGAAACAAAGGTCTACGTCCTCGCCGCGCTCCATCGCGGCGCGCTGGGTGTCGTCCAGCATCGAGACAATCAGACCGTATTTCTCCTGCGGCGTAAGGGCGAAGTCGGTTTCATAGAGGGTGCCGTCCACACGGAACACCGGGTTGCGCGTGTAGGTGAGGTGGATGTCGCTGGCGCGCCGGGAACGCGCCGCCCGGATCAGTTCTTGAATCGTCATTGTATGCACCCTATACCAGTATATTCAAAATTACTCCACAAAATAGGTTAATTTCAACAATTCTTCAAACGACGTTACGCCGTCCGCCACCAGCTTCGCCATGCTGGTCTTCAGGTCTTTGAGCTTGTTGTTGTCGCGGACGTAGCGGTAGATTTCCTCGGTTGAGCTGCCGTGCGTGATCATGCCGCGGATTGTGTTGTCGATCGTGAGGATTTCGTGGACCGCGATGCGGCCTTTGTAGCCGGTGTTGTTGCAGTTGTGGCAGCCGCGCCCCCGCGCGAGTTTCTCCGGCCGTACGCCCAAGACGCGCACTTCGTTTTCTTTCGGGATGTATTCTTCGCGGCAGTAAGGGCAGACCTTTTTCGCGAGGCGCTGCGCCACGACGCCGACCAGCGAGTTGGCAAGCAGGTAGTCTTCGATGCCCATGTCCAGCAGACGCACGATTGCGGAGACGGAATCGTTGGTGTGCAGCGAGGAGAGCACCAAGTGACCGGTCAGCGCGGCGCGGACGGAGATGCTGGCCGTTTCGGCGTCGCGCGTTTCGCCGATCATGACGATGTCCGGGTCCTGGCGGAGGATCGAGCGCAAACCGGATTCGAAGGTGAGACCGGCAAGCGGGTTGATCTGCGACTGGTTGACCTTCTTCAGCGCCTTCTCGACCGGGTCTTCAATCGTCGCGATGTTGACGAAACGCTTGGAGAGCATCTCCATGACCATGTAGAGCGTGGTGGTTTTGCCGCTGCCGGTGGGACCGGTGATATAGACGATGCCGTGCGGCGACTGGAGGATGCTCATCATTTTTTGGTAGTCGTCCTGTTCCATTCCGAAGGTCCCGGCGTGGTCGAGGACGCCGGACTGGCTCATGAAACGCATGACGATCTTCTCGCCGTAGATGGTGGGCAGGCTCGACACACGGACGTTGATCTCGATGTCTTGCAGCTTTGCGCGGAAGTGACCGTCCTGCGGGGCGCGCTTCTCGGCGATGTCCAGCCCCGACAGGATTTTGATACGCGCGACGATCGAAGCGTGAAGCGAAGCCGAAAGGGTGAGGTAGTCTACGATCTGACCGTCTACGCGGATGCGCACGTAGGTGTTGTCGTCGAACGGCTCGATGTGAATGTCGCTCGCGCCCGCGCTGTGGGCTTTGTAGAGGGTGGAGTTGATCAGGGCGACAACCGGGGTGTCGTCGGCCGTTTCGGAAATGTCCACATATGTAAACGCGTTGGTCTGTGACGCCGACTCGTTGGCGGCCAGCGCCGACTTCTGCGTTTCGATTTCGGAGTAATACTCGCTGATGGCTTTTACGATCTCGGACCGGTTGCACACCTGCACCTCGATCTGCATATGGGTGATCAGCTTTACGTCTTCAATAGCATAATAGTTGAGCGGGTCGTTAATATTGACGCGCAAAACGGAACTGTCCATGCTGATGGCGATGAGGCAGTGTTTGTTGGCGACCGACTTCGGAATCTTCGCCACCGCCGCCATATCGACCGGCGCGTCGCTCATCGAGACATACCTGATGTTGAGGCGTTTGGACAAAGCCGTGTTGAGGCGGCCTTCGGTGATGATGTTGTTTTCGACGAGCACCTCGCCCAAGCGCTTTTTGTCCGGCGAGGATTTTTGCAGGCTGAGCGCTTGGTTTAATTGCTCTTCCGTGATGTAACCCGCGTCAAGCAGAACCTCTCCGAGCCTTAGCTGCGCCGGTGCCGCTGATGCCATGAAAACACCTTCCAAACTTCAAGACCATTTCGCGAGGGGCGTCTATTTGTCTCAGTATAGCAGATAATTCAGGAATACGCAATAGTTTCTTTATACTTTATTCATAAATTTTTTTGAAATATCCGCAATCTTTTGCGTGATTTGACGAAGCCCG
>JAISVY010000173.1 GCA_031271325.1 Oscillospiraceae bacterium | reverse complement strand
ATCGCGGGAATGATACTGACCTTCGTCCTCTGCTATGAGCTTATCACGATGGTGATAGAGAAGAACAACATGGCGGAGTTCGATACGATGAACGTCTTCAAGTGGATATTCAAGACGTTCATCGCGGTGTTCATCCTCACCCACACCTTTGACATCGTGATGGGCGTGTTCGGTATGGCGCAGCAAGTCGTAAACGGCAGCGCGGGCATCATCGGAAGCCGGTTGAACATGGACTTGGCGATGGCGGAACTGCAAACGCAGCTTGAAGCGATGGGCACGGGAGAACTAATCGGGCTGTACCTTGAGTCCGCGATACTCTCCCTCGCCATGAAAGCCATATCCCTTTGCGTCTTTATCGTCATTTACGGTCGCATGATAGAGATTTACCTAGCAGGCATGTGCGCAATTGCCGCAATAAGAGCGATACGTTCACAGTCGAAGGCGTAAACGCCGATTTAAGGCACTACATCCCGATGTTGGCGCGGTGGAGCCGATGCTTTGCGAACGACGTTTTTCATGTTGTCGTATACGACTTCCCAGTACGCGCCGCCCATCATCTCGAGGAAGCGCACGCGGCTGTCCTGAAACACGTCCTTCTTTTGGCTCGCGTACGGATACGTCCGCCGAAATCCGCTGGCGGGCGGAAGACTGCCATATGGCAGGGTTTCATCCCTTCCCCGCATTCTAAGCGCACCTCTCCAAAATCGTACTCCAACCGCCGCCCCAACTCGTATTCCTGATGAATACGGACTTGTCGGAGTACAATAGATAAGTGAAAGACAAGCGGCTCGAGGGATGGTAAGCTGGTAAGAGAAGAGCAACCCAGAACCAGACCGAGAGGAGCGACCTGTCATGGTAAGCGTAACACAGAAAGCGCGGTGGTGTCAAAGGTTTTTGGAGCGGATCGAAAGAGCGCGGCAACAAGGAGACAACCACGCGGTATCACGAATCAGCGGGTATTACCTGGTGGCTGTGAAAACGGCGTATGACTGGCAGTACAAATGGGATGGCGGTTGGCAAAGTCTAGTGGTCAAATCACATCGCCCCCACGGGCATCCGAGGGCGCATACTGAGACAGAGATACAATTGATGATTACCGTGACGCGAGAATGTGGATTTTTGCCGCCATTGCTGATGTGTCAAGAGCTGTGTGAACGCGTTTACCGCCGCAGTTATGGGGGCATGAAGCGTTTTTTTCGGAAGCACTTCGCTTCGCCTACGGCTCCGCTCGTTCGTCCGAAAAAACCTGAGGCGTACGACGGTGGAAAGTATCCGGGCGAACGGGTTCAGATCAATGTAAAGTATGTGCCGAAAGCGAGCCTGTATCAGTACACATTGACAGACGAATATTCCCGTTGGTGCTATCGGGAGATTTACGCCGAACATAACGATTATGCATCCAACCTGTTCCTGCGCAACGCAATTAGAGCCGCTCCGTTCAAAATCCGTATGGCGCAGACTGACAACGGGTTCGAGTTCACGAATGCTCTGACTGGGCAAAAGCGGGAAAAACTCACGCGCTTTGAGTTGGCACTTACGGATTTTGGTATGGCATATCGGCGAATCCGTGTCGGCACTCCGAAGCATAATGGTCGCGTTGAACGGCAACACGGGCTGGATATGCTTCGGTTTTACAAGCGACTAAGGTTCTCATCCTTAGAAGACGCAATGCAAAAGGTAGCCGCTTACAACGCTTGGAGCAATACCCGCATTAAATCTTGCTTAGGCTTTCGCTCGCCGGTTCAAACCATCGCGCTCCATATGCTTGACTTCTTTCACTCATCATTGACAACCGGACAAATACCGGGAAAAGTTTTATCGTGGCGGGGTTTTCAATTAGAATGCGGCCTGCTTTGGGGCGGGTTTTTAGTTTAGCATAAACAACCGTCCCCACGGAGCAACGGAAACTCGAATGCCCCATCATCGGCGCGGACGTCAATGTATTCAATCTCATAGGCATCGCCGCCCGGACGCTGAAGGAAAACGGTCTGGCGGAGCAGGCGAAGGAAATGCGCGGCCGCGTTATGGAGAGCGGCGGCTATGACAAAGCCCTCGCCATAATTATGGAGTATGTCGAGCCGGTGGACGCGGACTGGCAAGAACAGGGCGGCATGGAGATGAGGATGTGATTGTTTGTATGGGTTTCCTCACTGTCCCACATCACGCCTTCCGTAACCCGCGAATCCCGCCGCGCACAACGCGACGGCGAGGATAAACAGAATAGTCAGCGGAACCGCCGACACATCCTCCAGCGGGACTTGCGGAACACTGCCGAAGGGCGACAGTTTCAACGCCCATTCGGGCGTATTGAAAATTCGTCCGAAATAGAACATCAGGAAGGCGTAGCCGAAAACCGCCCAAATAAGCGCGGTCAATTTCGGCGCGCAGCCCACCAAAAACGCGGCCAATCCTACCATGACCAGCAGCGCGGGAATATACACAACCGCAGCGCTCAAAAGCGCCGGCAAACTGACAAGCCCCGTGGAAGCGCCCGCGGCATACAGTCCGGCGGCTCCCAACAGGGTGAATACAACGGCTTCCAGCGCCGCGATGAAGACAAAGCCGCCGAACAGAGACACCCTCGGCACCGCCGCCGCCAAGACCGGCTCAATCCTTCCGCGTTTCTCTTCTCCGCGCAGCCGGTTGACGCAGCCGATCAGCGGCACCGAAATGATCAGCGCCATGATGCAGTTCAACAGGGCGATAAACGCGTCCGTAAGGGAACCCACGCCGCCCAGCATCTGTGACATCAGCTCGTTGCCGGTGACAAAGCTGTCCAACTCCCCGACGACCGAACCATATACCGCGCCGATGGCGAAAACCCCGGCTGCCCACGCGAATGCGCCGCCCCGGCAAAGCCGCCACGCGAAACCGAGCGGGTTTTGGAGAAACCGGGAAGCGTCCTGACGACTCCTTGCGATGCACTTTCATGAATTTGATGTGTAGATCAATATAATCCCTGTTGTGAAACGGAGTGGATCGTGCTATAATACC
>JAISVY010000128.1 GCA_031271325.1 Oscillospiraceae bacterium | reverse complement strand
GTGGGGGCGGGGTTATCCCGCCCGCAGGTATCACGGGAGGCAAAACGCCTCCCCTACACAGGATGACCCCGCCCCCATATTCCCGCGTCGCCCCCTTCCGCCGGAAGGGGGTGGCGGCGAATGCCGCCGGGGGATGTCTGCGGCGCGCCGGGGTCGTCGCGCCCTACGCAGGACGTTGAAACCGGCGGAAAAAAAACTTGTCCGGCGGAGAACTTTATGTTATACTGAATAGACGGACTATAAAGGCACCCGAAAAATTCTGCGCGAGCGCAGCGGGGTTTTCGGGCTGCCGGTTAAGATGGGTGGAATTTGGGAAATGGGTACAGATTTAATGGAGAGCATCAGGGAAGAACTTTGCCGTGACATGCCCCGCGCCATGGTGTCTACATGGTTTTCCGACGTCACGGTGGTGTCGGCGGACGGGCAGGTTCTGACCATGTGTTCCCCGATGGAGTACAAGCGGGAGATGATCCGGGGGCGCTATCTGCGCCTGCTCTCCGACGCCGCGGCCGCTGTCACGGGGCAGCCCTACGAAGTGCTGTTGGTGGGCGAAAGCGAGAAACCCGCGCCCGAACCGGAACCGCCCGCGCCCGAGCAGAGCGAAAACGAGTGGCGGGGACGGCGCGACTTTGCCTTCGATAACTTTATCGTGGGCGAAAGCAACAAATACGCCTATTCGGCGTCGCTGGCGGTCGCCGAATCGCCCGGCTCGGCGACGCATAACCCCCTCTTTCTTTACGGCGGGTCGGGTTTGGGCAAGACCCATTTGCTGCTCGCGATTCATAACCAGATCCGCAAGAACCGCCCGGATTTCCGCATTCTTGTCTTTTCTGCCGAACAGTTTACCAACGACCTCGTCATCGCGCTGCAAAGCAAGCAGATGATCGGGTTCCGCGACCGCTACCGCAGCGCCGACCTGCTGCTCGTAGACGACATTCAGTTTATCGCGGGGCGCGACTTTTCGCAAGAAGAATTTTTTCATACCTTCAACGCGCTGTTCGACGACAACAAGCAGATCGTCCTGACCTCCGACCGCCCCCCGAGAGACCTGCAAAAGCTGGAGGAACGTCTGCGCACCCGTTTTGAGGGCGGACTGCTGATCGATATCAACCCGCCGGACTTCGAAACGCGGATGGCGATCGTGCGGAGCAAGGCGCTCTCGCTGGGTTTGATTCTGCCGGGCGACGTGGCGGTGTATCTCGCCGAGACGATCACCAGCAACGTGCGCCAGCTGGAGGGTGCCGTCAAGAAACTGATGGCTTCCCGCGACATGATGCGCATCAACATCGACCTCAAGGCGGCGCAGGACGCCGTGGCCGATATGATCCGCGAGAATCCGGGGCTGAACCCCACGCCGCAGCTGATCCTCCGCGCCATCTGCGACTTCTACCGCCTGGACGAGCGGCAGATCACCGGCAAAGGGCGGCAGGCGAACCTGGTCACGGCGCGGCAGACCGCGATGTACTTATTCCGCGACATGACCAACCTCTCGCTTGAGCAGATCGGCGAACGCCACTTCTCGCGCGACCACACCACCGTGATGCATTCGATCCAGCGGGTGGATGAACGCCGCAGGGAAGACCCGGCGTACGACAACGAAATCAAGACGATCATCGAAAACATACGGGGCGTGTAGCTTCCCCGAAAAATTGGGGCAGCTCCGCCTATCCGGCGATTGATTTACGGGGGTTAAGGTTACAGATATGTTATTACATTGCGTATGCGAGCAAACGCTGCTGAATACCGCGCTGGGGCACGCGGCGCGGGCTGTCTCGTCCCGCGCCACCGCGGAGATGCTCAAGGGCATCCTGCTGGAGTGTAAAGATGGTTCGCTGACCGTCACCGGCAACGATCTGGAAATGGGTATCGTGGCTGTCGTGCCGGCCGAGGTGCTGACGCCGGGCTCGGCGGTGCTGGACGCGCGGATGATCTGCGAGATCGTACGCCGCGCCCCCGGCGGCGACATCACGCTGTCGGTCAGCGACCGTTATATGGCGCATATCGAATGCGGGGCGAGCGTTTTCGACGTGACGGCGCTGCCCGCCGAGAACTACCCCGTGCTGCCCGAAGTGACCGGGCTGCGTTCGCTGACGCTGGCGCAGGCAGACCTGAAGAAACTGCTGAACATGACGCTGTTTTCGGTGTCCGACGCGGAGACGAAGCATATCCACACCGGCGTGCTGTTTGACGCGGAACCGGAGACGCTTACGCTGGTGGCGCTGGACGGTCACCGTTTGGCGCTGAGCCGCGCCGCGCGGAACGGCGAGGAGGCGTTTTCGGCGGTTCTGCCCGCGTCGGGCCTGCGGGAACTGGAGCGGATGCTGGAAGGCGACGAGGAAGCGAACGCCGTGATGCAGATCGGCGCGAGGCATATATTGACCGACCTCAACGGTTTGACGCTGGTCACCCGCGTGATGGAAGGCGAATTCTTCAAATATAAGACCGGGATCCCGCAGGAGAACAGCTTCTCCGCCGTACTGGAGATCCGCCCTGTGATCCAGACGCTGGAACGGGTGGGTCTGCTGATTACCGAAAAGCTGAAAAACCCGGTGCGGCTTCTGTTTTCCGAAGGCAAGCTGACGGTAAACTGCCAAACGGCGCTAGGCCGCGCCCAAGACGACATTCCCTGCGAATGCGAGGGCGAGCTGGAGATCGGCTTCAACCACCGCTATCTGCTGGACGCGCTGCGGCACATGGCGGGCGAACGGTTCCGCTTTGAAACGGGCGGGGCGGTATCCCCCTGCCTTCTCAAACCGGAGTCGGACGAAGACACGCTGTTTATGGTGCTTCCGGTGCGGCTGTCGGCGGCGCTGTGACCCTTCTCTCCGTCACCTTAAAGGATTTCCGAAGCTATACCGGGGCGTCCTTCTCGTTTTCCGGCGGCGTCAATGTCATATCGGGCGCGAACGGAACGGGGAAGACCAACCTGCTGGAAGCGATATACTTCCTCGCGACCACCAAAAGCGTCCGCGCGGCGCGGAGCGCCGATATGCTCCGCTTCGGCGCGGCCGAAGCGGAGATACACGCCTCACTGCTCTCCGGCGGGCGCGAACAGACGGTGTCGGCGCGTTTGCAGCGCGGCGCGAGGCGCGTATTCTGCCAAAACGGTGCGCCGCTTGCCCCGCGGGACCTGATGGGGCTGCTGCCCGCCGTATTCTTTGAGCCGGGCGATTTGTCGCTCCTTCAGGGCGGCGCGGCGGGGCGGCGCGCGTTTATGGATACCGCGCTCTGCCAGATGAAGCCGCGTTACCTCGAAGCGCTGCGCCGTTACCGCAAACTACTGGAATCCAAGACAAAGCTGCTGGGTTTATGCGCCGCGCAGCCCGCGTATTTGGACGCGCTGCCCGAGTATAACCGCTCGCTCGCCGATACCGGGGCGCTGCTCGCGCGGTACCGCAGCGATTTTGCCGAAAAACTGGCAAGCGCCGCCGCCGCGCACCACGCCGCCATTTCGGGCGGCCGGGAGGCGCTGACGCTCACGTATAAAACCCGCGCGCTGGACCCGGAGGAAACGCTGTTTCGTATGACGGAGCGCCGGGAAGCGGAAATCGCGCGGCGGCAATGCCTTGCGGGGGCGCACCGCGACGACGTTGAAGCGCTGCTGGACGGCAAGCCGCTGAAGGACTTCTCCTCGCAGGGACAGGCACGTACCGCCGCCGTCGCGATGAAGCTCTCCGCGCGGGAACTGCTCTGCGAGACCTTCGGAGAACCGCCGCTGCTGCTGCTGGACGACGTGCTGAGCGAGCTGGACGGCGGCCGCCAGCGGTATGTGCTGGACAGCATCGGCGCGGGTCAGACGTTTATCACCTGCTGCGACGCGGGAATGATAACCGCGTCGGGCGCGAATATACGGCTGGGGTGACTCTATGTATCTGCACATCGGCGGTGAATATACGCTGCCTGCCCGCGAGATCGTCGGCCTGTTCGACCTCGACGGCACGACGCGCGGGCGCGGTACGCGGGACTTTCTCGCGCGGCGGGAAAAAGAGGGGAAGTTAACCGGCGGGAGCGTCCTGCCGCGCAGCTTCGTCCTCACGGCGAACGACAGGGTCTACCTTTCGCCGATCACGACGGCGACGCTGAAGAGCCGCCTGTTTCCCGGCGCTTTTCAATGAGGAAGCGGCGGAACGGATCCGCCCGCGCGGCGGTTTAATACGGGGTTTTAACGATTCCGACGGGGTAAGAAAGAGAGGGAGAGACAGAATGGACGCGAACTACGGAGCGCAGGACATACAAGTCTTGGAAGGTCTGGAGGCGGTGCGCAAGCGCCCCGGAATGTATATCGGCACGACTTCGAGCCAAGGACTGCACCATCTTGTCTACGAGATTGTGGACAACTCGATCGACGAAGCGCTGGCCGGGCGGTGTACCCGCATCGACGTGACGATCAACGCCGACAACAGCGTCACCGTGGCCGACGACGGGCACGGGATTCCGTGCGGGCTGCATGCGACGGGGCGGAGCGCCGCCGAACTGGTATTCACCACCCTGCACGCCGGCGGCAAATTCGGCGGTTCGGGCTATAAAGTCGCGGGCGGTCTGCACGGCGTGGGCGCGAGCGTCGTCAACGCGCTGTCCGAATGGCTGAAGGCAACGATCTACAATGAAGGGCACGAGTTTTTTATCTCGTTCTCCCGGGGCGACATCGTAAACGCCCTGACAAAACGCGAACCGACCGAAAAGCACGGCACCGTTGTTACGTTCAAGCCCGATCCGCAGATTTTTGAGGAGACGGACTTTGACTTTGTGGTGCTGGAATCGCGGATGCGGCAGCAGGCGTTCCTGAACGCGGGTCTGCTGATTACCCTCACCGACCTGCGCCCGGACTCCGAGGCGCGGAAGGAATTCCGCTACGAGGGCGGCATCCGCTCGTTCGTGGAGCACATCAACCGCAACAAAACGCCGCTGCACAACGAGGTGATGTATTTTTCCGGCGAGAAAGACACGGCTTCGCTGGAAGTCGCGTTGCAATACAACGAATCGTATAACGAAGTGCTGTTGTCGTTTGCCAACAACATCGCGACAACCGAAGGCGGTATGCACGAAACCGGCTTCAAAACGGCGCTGACCCGCGTAATCAACGACTACGGGCACCGCTTCAAAATCCTAAAAGACGACGAGAAACTGACCGGCGACGATGTGCGCGAGGGCTTGACGGCGGTGATTTCGGTCAAGCTGACCGACGCGCAGTTTGAAGGGCAGACCAAAACCAAACTCGGCAACAGCGAAATCCGCGCGATGGTCGATAACCTGCTGGGGCAGAAACTGAGCGATTATCTGGAGGAAAACCCCGCGATCGGGAAGACGATTTTGGAAAAGTCGGTGCTCGCGTCCCGTGCCCGCGAGGCGGCGCGGAAAGCCCGCGAACTGACGCGGCGGAAGACGGCGCTGGACAGCGCCGCGCTGCCGGGCAAACTCGCCGACTGCCATGAATCCGACCCGCGCCTGACCGAGCTGTTCGTCGTCGAAGGCGACAGCGCCGGGGGCAGCGCCAAAGGCGGGCGGGACAGCCGTTATCAGGCCATCCTGCCGCTCTGGGGCAAGATGCTGAACGTGGAAAAAGCCCGGCTGGATAAAGTGTTCTCCAACGAGAAGCTGATGCCGCTGGTCACCGCGATCGGCGCGGGGATCGGCGAGGAGTTTTCGCTGGAGAAACTGCGTTACAACAAACTGATTCTGATGGCCGACGCCGACGTGGACGGCAGCCATATCCGAACACTGCTGCTGACCTTCCTGTTCCGCTTCCTCCGCCCGCTGATCGACGAAGGGCACGTATATATCGCGCAGCCGCCGCTGTACAAGATGACGCGGGGCAAACAGGTGCGCTACGCTTACTCCGACACGGAGCGCGACCGTACGCTGGACGAGATGTCGGGCGGCGACCCGGTTGCGCGGGGGCGGATCGACGTATCCCGCAACAAGGGTCTCGGCGAGATGGACGCCGATGAGCTGTGGGAAACCACGATGCACCCGGAAAAACGGACGCTGCTGCAGGTGACAATCGAAGACGCCGTCGCGGCCGACGAGATTTTTACCATCCTGATGGGCGACAAAGTGGAACCCCGGCGAGAGTTTATTGAGACATACGCCAAAAGCGCGGTCAACTTAGATGTGTAAGGGGGTGCGGGTTTGAGTAAGCGACAGGATAACGAGCACGAGAACGTGAGCTTTGAGAACCAAAAACTGCTGCCGGTGGAACTGGAGAGCGAGATGCGGAAATCGTTTATCGAATATTCGATGAGCGTCATCACCGCGCGCGCGCTGCCCGACGTACGGGACGGTCTCAAACCGGTACACCGCAGGATCCTCTACACGATGTATGAGGAAAACCTCACGCCGGACAAGGCGTTCCGCAAGTCCGCCACCGCCGTCGGCGACGTGATGGGGCGGTATCACCCCCACGGAGACCAGGCGATTTACGATACGCTGGTGCGGATGGCGCAGCCGTTTTCCCTCCGCCACATGCTGATCGACGGCCACGGCAACTTCGGCTCGGTGGACGACGACCCGGCGGCGGCCATGCGTTACACCGAAGCGCGGCTCTCCAAAATCGCGATGGAGATGCTGCGCGACATCGACAAAGAGACGGTAAACTTCCAGCCCAACTACGACAACTTCCGCGTAGAGCCGACCGTGCTGCCGAGCCTGTTCCCGAATCTGCTGGTCAACGGCTCGTCGGGCATCGCCGTGGGCATGGCGACCAACATACCGCCGCACAACCTCCGCGAGGTCGCCGGCGCGATTCTGCATACACTGGACAACCCCGACGCGGGGCTGGATGAGCTGATGGAGCATCTGCACGGTCCCGATTTCCCCACCAGCGGGCAGATCTTCGGACGCGCCGGGATCCGCGCCGCGTACGCCACCGGGCGGGGACGGGTGCGCGTGCGCGCCCGCGCCGAAATCGAAGACTACAAAGGAAAGACGCGGATTGTGGTGACCGAGCTGCCATATCAGGTCAACAAAGCCCGTCTGGTCGAGCACATCGGGGCGCTGGTGCGCGATAAGCTGATTGAGGGCGTAAGCGCCCTGCGCGACGAGTCGGGGCGGAACGGCATGAAGATCGTCCTCGACCTCAAGCGCGACGCGAACGCGCAGGTGACGCTGAACAAGCTGTACGCCCAAACGAATATGCAGACCACCTTTGCCATCAACATGATCGCGCTGGTGGACGGGCAGCCGAAGACGCTCGCGCTGCGCCCGATTCTCGGTTACTATATCGCCCATCAGAAGGAAGTCATCCGCCGCCGCACCGCGTATGACCTGAAAAAGGCGCGGGAGCGTATGCACATCTTGGAAGGGCTGAAGATCGCGGTCGATAACATCGACGAGGTGATCCGCATCATCCGTTCCAGTTATAACGACGCGAAAGCGCGGCTGATGGAGCGCTTCAACCTCTCCGACATTCAGGGACAAGCCATCGTGGATATGCGGCTTGGCCGTTTGCAAGGTTTGGAAATCGAGAAACTGCAAGCCGAAATCGACGAGCTGGCGGCCAAGATTACCGACTACTTAGATATTCTCGGAAGCGAGGAGCGCGTGAACAGCATCCTGCGGGAAGAACTCTCGGCGCTGGCCGACAAGTTCGGCGACGCGCGGCGCACCGAAATCATCGACGACGACGACGAGATCGACCTCGAAGACCTGATCGAGCGCGAAGACTGCGTGTATACCCTGACGCACGTGGGTTACATTAAGCGTGCGCCCAAGACGACCTACCGCAGCCAGCGGCGCGGCGGCAAGGGTATCACGGCGCAGACGGTGCGCGAGGAAGACTATATCGAGGAGCTGTTTATCGCCTCGACCCACGACGACCTCTATTTCTTCACCACGAAGGGGCGGCTCTTCAAGAAGCGCGGCTACACCGTGCCGGAAGCCGGGCGGAGCGCGAAGGGGATGAACCTCGCGAATCTCCTGCCGCTGCAGCCGGACGAGAAGGTGACCGCCGTCATCCCGGTGCGGGACGACGAAGAGGTGGGCTTCCTGTTCATGGCGACCAAAAACGGCGTCGTCAAACGCGCCAGCATGGACAAGTTCGCCTCCGCCGGGCGCAAAGCGGGTTTGATCGCGCTGACGATTGAGGACGGCGACGAACTGATTGCCGTGCGCAAGACCGACGGCGAGCAGGATCTTCTGCTCGCGACCCGCGAGGGGCAGGTCATCTGCTTCCCCGAAAGCGAGGTGCGCGATATGGGACGCGCCGCGCGGGGCGTAACCGGCATCCGCATGGGCGCCGGGGACTATGTGATCGGCGCGGCGCGGGCGCGGAAGGGCGCGGCGCTGCTGACCGTCACCGAAAACGGGTTCGGCAAGCGCACCGGCATCGAAGAGTATAAGCGGGGCGGCGAGGTGCAGCACCGCGGCGGCAAGGGACTGCGCAACCAGACGCTGAACGTGAAGACGGGCAAAGTCGCCGGTATCCGCGTGGTGGACGAAGAAGACGACATTCTGCTGATCTCCGACGACGGCACAATCATCCGTATGGCGGTTTCGGGCATCAACCTCTATTCCCGCACGGCGCAGGGCGTGATCTTGATGCGCACCGGCGAGAACGCGCGGGTGATCACGCTGGCGCGAACCTTCAAAGAGGAGGAACCCGAAGCGGACGGCGAGAGCGCCGAAGGCGAGCCCCTGTGAAGCGCGTGACGCTGTATACCGACGGCGCGTGCAGCGGCAACCCGGGTCCCGGCGGCTGGGGATGCATCCTCCGCTACGGCGAAACCGAACGGGAGATGAGCGGCGGCGAGCCGCAAACCACCAACAACCGCATGGAGCTGACCGCCGTGATCAAAGGGCTGGAGGCGCTGCGCGAACCGTGCGCCGTGACGCTGTATTCCGACTCCAGGTACGTGACCGACGCGTTGAGCAAAGGCTGGGCGAAAAACTGGCAAATGCGGGGCTGGGTGAAGCACGATAAATCCCCCGCGCTGAACCCCGATTTGTGGGGGACGCTCTTGGCTCTCTGCGAAACGCACCGCGTCGAGCCGCGCTGGGTGCGCGGACACGCCGAAAACGCATTCAATAACCGCTGCGACGCTTTGGCGGTCAGCGCGATACCGAAATAACCGGAGGCAAAAAAACATGTTTGTATACTGCGACAACGCGGCGACGACGCCGCTGTGCAAACAGGCTTTGGAAGCGATGATGCCGTGGCTGGAAACGGGTTACGGCAACGCGTCGAGCATCTACAAACTCGCGCGGGAGGCCAAACGCGCCTTGGAAGACGCGCGGCGGACGGCGGCGGACTGCCTCGGCGTCGCCGCGGAGGAGCTGTACTTCACCTCGGGCGGCACCGAAAGCGACAACTGGGCGCTCAAGGGCGCCTGCGAGCTGGGCGGCGACGCGCGGCGGCACATCGTGATCTCGGCGGTGGAGCACCATGCCGTGGTCAACACGGCGGAATATCTGCAAAAAAAGGGATACTCGCTGTCGGAAGCGCCGGTGAACGCGTCGGGAACGGTCAAACCGGACGCGCTGCGAAGCGTCTTGCGCCCCGGTACGGCAATCGTGTCGGTCATATCGGCGAACAACGAAATCGGCACGGTTCAGCCGATTGCGGAGCTTGCGCGAACGGTTAAAGAATTCGACAAAGAGATTCTCTTCCACACCGACGCGGTGCAGGCGGCCGGGCATATCCCGCTGGATGTGACGCCCGACGTCGATATGTTCTCCCTGTCGGCGCATAAGTTTGGCGGTCCGAAAGGGTTTGGCGCGCTGTATATCAAATCCGGCGTAAAACTGCCGCCGCTGCTTCACGGCGGCGGGCACGAACGCGGGCGGCGTTCCTCGACCGAAAACGTAGCGGGCGCGGCCGGGTTGGCCGCCGCGCTGGAGTATATGACAGGCAACCGCGAGGCGTTCGCCGAAAAAGCCGCCGCGCTGCGGGATAAGCTGATCGGCGGGATTCTGGCCGCCGTACCGTACTGCAGGGTGACCGGACACCGGGAACGCCGCCTGCCGGGCACGGCTTCGTTCATCTTCGCTGCCGTGGAGGGCGAAAGCCTTGTGCTGCAGCTGGATACGATGGGCGTAGCCGGGTCGAGCGGTTCGGCCTGCGCGTCGGCTTCGCTCGATCCGTCCCACGTGCTGCTGGCGATCGGGCTGCCGCACGAAGTGGCGCATGGGAGTTTGCGCCTGACGGTCAGTCACGCCAACACCGACAAAGAGATGGATCATGTGATACAGTCCGTCAAAACCGCCGTGGAGCGCTGCCGGAGCATGAGCCCGCTCTGGAACGCGGCGGAGAGCTGCCCGGTAGAAGGGTTTTTACGGTTCTATGAATAAGGGGGCGCGTGATGTACAGCGAACGTGTGATGGATCACTTTAATAACCCGCGCAATATGGGCGAGGTTGAGAATTATAACGCCAAAGGAACGGTCGGCAACGCGAAATGCGGCGACATTATGCAGATCACGATGAAGATTGAAGACGAAACGATACAAGACGTGAAGTTCAAAACATTCGGGTGCGGCGCCGCCGTCGCGACCTCCAGCATCGCAACCGAAATGGTGATGGGCAAGCCGGTGGAGGAGGCGCTCAGGCTGACCAACAGCGCGGTGGTGGAGGCGCTGGAAGGTCTGCCGCCGGTGAAAATTCACTGTTCCGTGCTGGCCGAGGAAGCGATCAAGGCGGCCATCGAGGATTACCGGAGCCGTGCGCCCGGTTGACGGGAACAGCTTTTGCGAGTATACTTAAGCGGGCGGGAGTAACGCCATTCTGCGCAATGGACAATTGAGAAGCTCTAAAAACCTTGTGTTCGCCGTTAGGCGAACGAGCGCAGCGCTTGCGAACAGGCGGCTGTGCCGCGGCATCGCAAGCCGGAGCGGGAGGTTTTTAGAGTGACACAATTGACAGTTAGGACGGCGGTTGCGGTTCCCCGATTGTCAATTTGTTGCTTCAAAAACCGCAGTTTCCGAAGATATAGCAGGAGATGATAGCCGATGGTTCACCGTTTTCGGGGGGGTATCCACCCGGAAGACAAAAAGGAAGCGACCCGGCATAAGCAGGTGGAAAGCCTTCCGCCGCCGCCCCGGATCATCCTGCCGATGTCGATGCATATCGGCGCGCCGTGCGAGCCGGTGGTTCGCCCCGACCAAGAGGTGTTTGTGGGGCAGCTGATCGCCGACAGCAACGCGCCGGTTTCCGCGCCGATCCATTCGCCGGTATCGGGGAAGGTGCTGGCCATCGACCCGTTTCCGCACCCGAACGGGGGACGCGTAAAGAGCGTCGTTATCGAAAACGACGGTAAGGATACGCCGCACGAGTCGGTGCTTCCGAAGGGTTCGGTGGAATCGCTCACGCCCGACCAGCTGCTGCGGATTGTACGCGAAGCGGGGTTGGTGGGGTTGGGCGGCGCGGCCTTCCCGACCCATGTGAAGGTGACCTCGGCGCGGGGTAAGTGCGACACGCTGATTCTCAACGCCGCCGAGTGCGAGCCGTATATCACGACCGACCATCGCCTGATGCTCGAAGCGCCCGAGGAAGTGATCGGGGGCTTTCGCGCGCTGATCAAGCTGCTGGAACCGAGACGCGCCGTGATCGCCGTGGAGAGCAACAAGCGGGACGCGCTGGAGTCGCTGCGCCGTACGCTGCCGGGTAAGACGAACATCGAGCTGGTCACGCTGCGCACGCGTTACCCGCAGGGAGCGGAGAAACAGCTGATTAAAGCCGTCACGGGGCGGGAGGTGCCTCCGGGCAAACTGCCCGCCGACGTTAGGTGCGCCGTCTTCAACGCCGTAACGGCGGCTTCTTTGCACCGCGCCGTGACGACCGGGATGCCGCTGACGCGGCGCACCGTCACCGTCGCGGGCAGCGCCGTCGCCAACGCCAAGAACCTGTCGGTTCCGTTCGGTACGCCGATGATCGACGTGTTCAACGCCACAGGCGGCTTCCGGGAAAAGCCCGTTAAGGTGCTGACCGGCGGTCCGATGATGGGGGTCGCGCAGTTTGACCTCTCCGCGCCGCTGATCAAGGGCTGCAACGCCCTGCTTGCGTTCGCGAAAGACGACGTGCCGCCGGGCGGCGACGAAATCTGCATCCGCTGCGGGCGGTGCGTACGCGCCTGCCCGATGAATCTGCTGCCCGTATACTTGTATATGAACGAGCGCAAAGACCGTCTTGACGAGCTGGAGAACCTGCGTCTGAACGACTGCATCGAATGCGGCTCCTGCTCGTATGTCTGCCCCGGGCGGCTGCATCTGGTGCATTCGATACGCACGGGCAAACAAAAGCTGCGCGACAAGAAGGGGTGAGAGTATGGACGAACAACTGACCGTATCCTCCTCGCCGCACATCCGGGCGGACGAAGATACCCGCGCCATTATGCTGGATGTGCTGATCGCGCTCCTCTTCCCGATGGCCGTCGCGGTATACTTCTTCGGGTGGCGGACGCTGTCCCTGACGGCGTTTACCGTTCTGTGCTGCGTACTGTTTGAGTACGCTTACCGAAAACTGCTGAAGAAGCCCGTTTCGGTCGGCGATATGTCGGCCGCCGTAACCGGCGCGCTGCTGGCGTTCGTGCTGCCGCCCGCGACCCCGTACTGGATGGCGGCGCTGGGCGCGTTCTTCGCCATTGTGATCGTCAAGCAGCTCTACGGCGGGATCGGGAAGAACTTCCTCAACCCGGCTCTCGCGGCACGGGCGTTTCTCGGCGGGGTGGCTTCGCTGTCTTCGTTCGTTGAACCGCTGCTCGACCCGCGCATCCCCGTGCTCGGGGCGGCGGATACCGTCGCGGCGGCGACCCCGCTCGCCGAAGAGTCTCTCGAAGCGCTTTACAGCGGCGTGACGCTCTTTTCCTGGCAGGATATGTTTCTCGGGCAGATCCCCGGAAGCATCGGCGAAGTCAGCGCGGCGCTGCTGCTGCTCGGCGGCGTGTACCTGCTGATCCGCCGGGTTATCACGCCGATAATCCCGTTTGCGTTTATCGGGACGGTGGCGCTGCTCACGTTCGCCTTCCCGCGCGGCGGCGTGCCGCGTCTGGAGTTTATGCTGTATCACCTGCTGGCCGGAGGGCTGATGCTCGGCGCGATCTTCATGGCGACCGACTACTCCACAAGCCCGGTCACGCCGCGCGGTCAGTGGCTGTTCGGTATCGGCTGCGGGGCGCTGACCGTCTTTATGCGGTACTTCGCGGCGATGCCGGAAGGCGTGTGCTACTCCATCCTGCTGATGAATACCGTGGTTTGGACGCTCGACAAAGTCGGAAGACCCCGGCGGTTCGGCGTGAGGGCTTTCCGGCGCGGCGAGAAAGGGGGAAAGGATCATGCGTGACGATTTCGCCGAAATCGAAAACGGGGTAACCGAACCGGCGCCCTCCGGCGAGGGCATATCCCCCGCGGAAGCGAAAAAGAAGCGCGAGCTGTCGAAATATTTAGGCGTTACGGTAAACGTGTTACAAGCGCTGCGGCGGTTTTTCAAGAAAGACTCCATGCCCAATCTCGTGCTCGTGATGGTGCTGCTCACCTCGGTTACCGCCGCGGGATTGGGCGCGGTTTACGCCGTCACAAGCGTTACCATTGAGGAGAACGATCAAATTGCGCTCAACAAAACGCTGAACGATCTTTTCCCGGGGCAGGCTCTGCTGTTTACCGAAACTTCCGAAGGGTCCGGTATCTATCAGGGGCGGAACTCCGAAGGCGAATTGGTTGGCTTCGGCGTAAAAACACTGGCCGACGGGTTTGCCGGAAAGGGTTCCATTACGATGATGGTGGGCATTGACGTGCGAACGCAGTCGGTAACCCGCGTCAGCGTCATGAAGCAGCGGGAAACAACGGGCTTTTCCCTCGCCGCGAAACGGGATCCGTTCTTAGAGCAGTTTAACGGGCGAAGCGCCCCGTTCGTCATCGGCGAAGGGGTGGACGCGATCGCGGGAGCGACGGTATCTTCGGAAGCGGTGGCGCAGGGCATCAACAACGCCTTTGCCCTGCTGGAAACGGAGGGTTCGCCATGACGCATCAAAGAAGCGCTTGCGGGCAAACGCCTTTGGCGCGGCTCCGCAAACCGGAACGGGGGGTGTTTTAGCGTGACACAAACCATGCGGCAATTCAAAAACGGCCTGATCGACCAAAACCCGACGCTGGTGCTGCTGCTCGGTATGTGCCCGACACTCGCGACCTCCACCTCGATGACCAACGCCGTCGGGATGGGGCTGGCCGCGACGGCGGTGCTGATATGTTCCAACTTCGCCGTGTCGGCGCTGCGGAAGCTGATTCCCGAAAAGATTCGCATCGCGGCGTTCGTCGTGATCATCGCGGGGTTTGTCACGGCGGTTGATTACCTTCTTCAGGCGTTCGTTCCGGCGCTGTCGGAATCGCTCGGTATGTTTATCCCGCTGATCGTCGTCAACTGCATTATCTTGGCGCGGGCGGAGGCGTTCGCCTCCAAAAACGGCGTGATGCGCTCCGCGCTGGACGGACTGACGATGGGGATGGGGTTCACGCTGGCGCTGATGACGGTTTCGGCGATCCGCGAACTGCTGAGCGCCGGTTCGCTGTTCGGGTTCCGCGTGCTGCCGGAGGCGTTTCCGTCAATCGGCATTATGGCGCAGCCGCCGGGCGGCTTTATCGTACTGGGCGTCGTAATCGCCGTGATGCAGGCGATCCGCAACCGAGGGAAAGCGAGGCCGGCGGCATGACTTGGCAGGGACTGATTACCATGAGCCTCGGCGCGATTCTCATTGAGAACTTCGTGCTGGTGCGTTTCCTGGGCATCTGCCCGTTTTTGGGCGTTTCCAAAAAGATGGATACCGCGATGGGGATGGGAATGGCCGTTATCTTCGTGATGACGGCGGCTTCCGCCGCCACGTGGGCGGTGGACGCGTATCTGCTCAAACCCTTCGGGATCGAATACATGGAAACGGTGGCGTTTATTCTGGTGATCGCCGCGCTGGTGCAGATCGTGGAAATGTTTTTGCAGAAGGCGGTGCCCGCGTTATACAAAGCGCTGGGTATTTACCTGCCTCTGATCACCACCAACTGCGCCGTGCTGGGCGTCGCAATCATCAATTCCGATCTCGGATCCGGTTTCTTGGAGAGCGTATTGTTCTCCTTCCTGTCCGGCGTGGGGTTCACCTTCGCCCTGCTGCTGTTCGCGGCGATCCGCCAGCGGCTGGAATTCGCCGAATACCCCGACGCGTTTGAGGGCTTCCCGATCGCCCTTGTGACCGCCGGGCTGCTCGCGATGTGCTTCATGGGTTTTTCGGGGCTGGAGATATTTCCCTAAGAACGGCCGTCCCCGACCGCAGGTATCGCGGGAGGCAAAACGCCTCCCCTACACAGGAT
Source organism: Oscillospiraceae bacterium (assembly GCA_031271325.1). Classification (GTDB taxonomy): domain Bacteria; phylum Bacillota; class Clostridia; order Oscillospirales; family UBA929; genus UBA929. The sequence goes on along the minus strand of JAISVY010000128.1, from coordinate 1,474 downwards.
GACCCCGCCGCATGAACAGTGAACATGAGGTTTTTAGAGCTTTTCGATTAAACCCACGGATTTTTGGAGAGGATAAATATGGTACACTACGCGGTGCTCGCTCTGGGCGGCATGGGATTGGTTTTGGGGTTTCTGCTGTCGGCCGCGGCGAAGGTTTTCTTTGTGGAGACCGATCATAGGGTTGAGGAACTGGAAAAGGCGCTGCCGGGCGCGAACTGCGGCGGCTGCGGTTACGCGGGCTGCGGGAGTTTCGCCGAAGCGCTCGCCGCCGGGACGGCTGACGCGGGCGGCTGCACCGCCGGCGGTTCCGCCGTCACCGAGCAGCTCTGCGCAATCCTCGGCATCGAGCTGGTCAAGAACACGCGGCTCACGGCGCTGGTCCGCTGTTCGGGCGGCGCGAGGGCGCGCAACAAGTTTGCCTATCAGGGCATTGAGGACTGCCACGCCGCGATGCGTATCGCGGGCGGATACAAAGAATGCCCCTACGGCTGTATCGGACTGGGCACCTGCATGAAATCCTGCCCGTTCAGCGCCATCTCTTTGGTAGACGGCGTTGCCGTCGTTGACCACGAGCGGTGTACGGGATGCCAGACATGCATCGCGTCCTGCCCGAAGAACGTCATCATCCCCGTGCCGTACTACGCCGACGTGAACGTCGCCTGCTCGTCCCGCGACAGGGGCGGTTCGCTGCGCCGCATCTGCGACATCGGCTGCCTCGGCTGCCGCATCTGTGAAAAGACGTGCATCCATGACGCGATACACATCGTGGACAACCTCGCCGCGATTGATTTTGAGAAATGCACCGGCTGCGGCGACTGCGCGGAAAAATGTCCCCGCAAACTCATCGTTGACGCGAAGCTGGATAGGGGACCGAGATTGATGGAGGGTTAACAAACCCCATGGCAAAATACAGAACATACCACGGGCGAAAAAAACGCCGTTGGCCGAAGGTACTGCTGCTTACGCTTTTGCTCGGCGGTTTGGTCGTGTTATGCGTGTTTGTGCTGCCCGATTATGTGACGTTCAGCGAGGAAGGCATTTCAATCAGCCTTCCGTTCTTTGCAGACCCGTCAGGCCGGAACTCCCCGTCTCCCTCGCCGGAGGACACCGTCGTCGTGCTGTTCCCGTCGCCCCTGCCGGAACCCTCCCCCACTCCCGCGCCGCCGCCCTCCCCTTCTCCGCCGCCCGTTATCCGTATGCGCTTCATCCCGCTGGAAGGTCTTTCCCTCACCCTCGAATCCCTGAGCGGCGGTTCGTTCGGGGGTGATTTTAGCGCGTTCGCGCTCGAATACCGGTCGCCCGGCGGGGTCGTGATCGGCGACGCGGAACTGGCGGAAGCGCTGGCGCTGTTAAACGGATTTGAAGCCAGCGCCGTGATTCCGTTCGGGGAAGACGCCACGCTCTTAATCGACACCGCCTTCGAGGCGGGGTTCGACCGCGTAATTCTGAGCGGCGTGGAAACGTCTCAGGCGGA
>JAISVY010000120.1 GCA_031271325.1 Oscillospiraceae bacterium | reverse complement strand
GGTCCTTGGTACGGCACGGCGAGCCAGATCGTATTCGTGCTGGTCGGAGCGGCCGGCGTGCCGGTGTTCACCGGGTTTAACGGAGGGATCGGGATCCTCGCCGGACCGAGAGGCGGCTTCATCCTCAGCTACATCGTAACGGCGCTGGTTGCCGGGCTGCTGATCGACCGTCTGGGCACAAAGGTTTGGGCGCTGTTGATCGCGATGGCAGCGGGCTGGGTTTGTACATACGGCATCGGGGTTCCGTGGATCGCGTGGCAGACGCAGACCGGGTTGCTGCCGTCGCTGTCGGCGTACTGCCTGCCATTCCTGCCCGGCGACGCCGCCAAAACGGCGCTGTGTGTGTTTATGATCGTGCGGCTCCGCCCTGTCCTGCGGGGGAAGGCGGATTCATAACCCCGCCTATCGGAACCTATTCTCCCGGCAAACGCATGAATGTCCATGTTGTACAGACGAATATGCAGGGGCGGTCGTCAACGACCGCCCGTAGCCACGGAAAATGCCGCAGCCACGGGCGACCGAGGACGGTCGCCCCTACATGAGGATGCTTCTTTTTGTGCATTTTGTCCGTTCATGCGTCAGCCGTGAACCTATTCTCCCGAATGCTTGACAAGGGATACGGCATATGATACCGACTTCGCAACGCGCTCTGGAAACGGTTTGGCTGCTACCAAACTTTCCAGGGCGCTTCGTTTTTCCGCAAGAGTTCATCCAGCAGCGCCTTATCCCGGAGGGTATCCATGCACTGCCAAAAGCCGTCGTGCTTGTATATGCCCAGTTTCCCCTCCTGCGCCAAACGGTTCATCAAGCCGTCCTCCAGCGAGATGCCGTAACCGAACACCTCCGGCTCCATGACCATAAAGCCCGCGTTGACCCAGCAAATGTCGTCTTTCGGTTTTACGCGGAACCATGCCGCGTGGTTTATATCCGGTTTATATCCGTCCGGGCGGACGGCCGTCAGCGTCGCGGCTGCCCCGAATCCTTTGTGCCGCTCCAGCAAGGCGTTCAGGTCGACGTCGCCGATGCCGTCTCCGTAGGCGAGCATGAAAGGTTCCTCCCCGACGTAGGCTGAGACGCGCCGGAACTGAGCGCCGGTTTGTGAACCGGTGTCCACCAGCGTCACTGTCCACGGTTCCGCCCCGCCGCCGCGGGTCACCGTCATGTCCCCCGCGCCGAAGTCAAAGGTGATGTCGGCGCGGTGCAGGGACGCGAAATACTCCTTGATCACATACCCCTTGTAACCGCAGCAGACGATGAAATCACAAAAACCGTAGTGCGCGTAGTATTTCATGATATGCCGCAGCATCGGCGCGCCGCCGATCTCGATCATCGTTTTCGGGCGCTGGAAGGACTCCTCCGAGACACGCGTCCCGGATCCGCCCGCGAGAATAACGGTTTTCACAGGGCTTCCCTCCCCTAAACACGTTTCGACATTTTCCGCATAAACTATCACGGCGGGCATGTTGCGGTTTGCGCCGCTCTAAAAACCTCCCGCTTCGTCTTGAAGAGTTTTTTAGAGCTTCTCGATTTGTCAGCCGATCAACAACGAAAGGAATGAGACTCTCGTGGATGAAAAGCAAAGAGCCGTTTTGGCGCTCATAGAGGGTGACGACCTTCCGCCCGAGGCGCTGGACGAATTCTCAGACGGAAAGGGAGAGGATGACGATGAGCAACAGCCCGTTGGTTAATTACACCAAACTCAGCCCCAACTGCACAACGCCTAGAAACCATATCATTGATACCATTACAATCCATTGTATGGCGGGAAACCTGACAGTGGAATCCTGCGGCGCGTTATTTGCGCCTTCTTCGCGCCAGGCAAGCAGCAATTACGGCGTCGGCACCGACGGGCGCGTCGCGCTCTATGTCGATGAGGCGAACCGGTCTTGGTGCACCTCCTCCGGCACGAACGACCACCGCGCCGTCACCATTGAGGTGGCAAACGACGGCGGCGCGCCCGACTGGCACGTCTCCGACAAAGCGCTCGCGGCGCTGACCGATCTTGTGGCGGACATTTGTAAACGCAACGGCATCAAACAGCTTGTTTGGAGGCCGGACAAGAATAACCCGGGCAATATGACCGTTCACCGCTGGTTTGCGGCGAAGGCGTGCCCGGGGGATTATCTCTTCAATCTGCACGGTCAGATCGCGGCAAATGTCAATAAAAAGCTCGGGACCCCGGCGGATACGTCCGCGGCGGATACGCTCGCGCTCGCCGTGAAATACGCCGTCCCGATCATCGCCGCGAACGAAGGCAGTTACAGCACCTGCGTCAAGAACGATAACGGCGCGTTGTCGGTCGGCGAGTTCTGCTGGCACGCGTCCCGCGCGCTGATGCTGTTGAAAACGGTCATCTCGGCAAACAATCCGAACGCAAAAAAGATCCTCGGCGACGCGTTCTACAGCGAGATCATGAGCGCCGCGACCGACGCTTGGGAAACCCGCGTCCTGACCGATGCCGAGGTGCCCGTCATCACCGCTTTGCTCCAAACCCCGGAAAGCAAAACGGCGCAGGACAATCTGGCCAATACCGACGTTACGGCTTACGTGAAGAAAGGGCAGTCTTACGGGCTGACCGACTGCGGCGCGCTGATCTATTTCGCGGACGGTGTGAACCAGTACGGCACGAACTCGACGCTTTGGAAGAGCATCGCCGAGGTGGCGCTGAAGAGCGCGGGCGACGCGGCCGCCATGTTCGCCGCGACCAAAGCCCAGACCCAGAACTACTTAGACCGCCGCGAGAGGGTCGTCAATAAAATCGCCGCGCTGAATCTGAACGGCGCCGCTCCCCCCGCGGCGGCATTCGCGCCGTATACCGTCCGCGTGACAGCCAACGCCCTGAATTACCGCAAAGGTCCGGGAACCAACTACGGCATCGCCGGAGTAATTTCCGACAAGGGGGTTTACACCATCACCGAAGAGGCAGCCGGCGCGGGCGCTTCCAAATGGGGAAAGCTCAAAAGCGGCGCGGGCTGGATCTCGCTGGATTATAC
>JAISVY010000117.1 GCA_031271325.1 Oscillospiraceae bacterium | reverse complement strand
TTCCTCGCCGTCCTCCGCCGTCTCCACTTCGTAGCCTTCATGCTCCAAATTAAACTTAATCCCCTTGACGAGCGTCTTCTCGTCGTCTACCACCAGAATTTTCATCAGGCAATCTCCTTTTTATATCTGTGTAGGCCGATGGCAATCAGCCCGCCGTATCCCCCCGCCCCCGTGAGGGCGAACGCGCCGTCCCCCGAATCGTTTTACGGCGACGAAACGGTTATGTAAGGTCTCAGCCCCTCTAATACCTTTTCCCCGATGCCGCGAACCTCCAGCAGCCCTTCCGCGCCGGAAAACAAGCCGTTTGCTTCGCGGTGCCCGATGATTCTCGCGGCGAGCGCCGGTCCGATGCCGGGCAGGTCGGTCAGCTCGTCGGCGGTGGCTGTGTTTATATCAATCATCCCCCGGTCTTCGTCCGGGTAAACGGGCGCTCCCGTTTCGCGTTCTCCGTACACGGTAAAGCTGCCGGACGGGTTTGAGCCGAACGCGGTGAAAGCGATCAGGAAGCCCAGCAGCGCCGCCGTCGCCGCGGCGAGCAGGATTGTCAGCTTCTTTTGCATAAGTGGTTCACATCCGTTATCGTTTGTGATATACTGTAGTTTATCACAAACCAGAGGAGTTTCCTAGTACATGAAGCTAAAAAAGATAATTCTATTCAGCCTGACCGTGCTGCTTCTGATGCCCGGCACGTCGGCCAATACCTATAACGACCTGCCCGGAGTGGATATCCAGTCCCGCTCGGCTATATTGGTGTATCCCGAAACCGGCGAAATCCTCTACAAACACAACATCGATCAGACGCGGGAGCCGGCCAGCATCACCAAGATCATGACGGTGCTGCTCGGCGTGGAATACGGCGCTCCTGAAGAAATCGTTACGGTGGAGGAAAGCGACTTCTTTGACATCGTGGAAGGCAGCAGCTCGGTCAATCCGCCGCTCAAGGCGGGCGAGCAGATGACGCTGAAAGACATGCTCTACTGCGCGATGGTCGCGAGCGACAACGCCGCCTGCAACGCCATCGCCCGCCATACGGCGGGTTCCGTCGAAGCGTTTATGGACAAGCTCCATGCCCGCCTCACGGCGCTCGGCTGTGAAAACACGAGCTTCATCAACACCCACGGGCTGCCCGACCCCGAGCACTACACCACGGCGCACGATATATACCTGATGACGCGCGAATGCTTAGACAACGCGCTCTTCATGGAGATGGCGCACACGGAGATTTGGGAAACCGCCCCCACCAACCTCAACCCGGAAGGGCGGCAGTTGATCACCACCAACAACCTCATCACCCGCCGCCGCTATGCCGACGACTACATATACCCCTACGCGCGGGGCATCAAAACCGGCAGCACGACCGCCGCCGGGCACTGTCTGGTCTCCTGCGCCGAGAAAGACGGCATCATGCTGGTCTCGGTTGTGCTGGGTGCCGGCATCGACGAAGAAACCGGACTGATTCGCAGCTTTACCGAGACGCGCGACTTGTTCACATGGGGCTTTGAAAATTTTTCCGTGAAAAACATCCTAAATAAAAACAACCCCCTCGCAAGCGTGAACGTGTTGCAGGGGCTGGATCAAGACGAAGTCAACCTCATTCCGGAGCGCGGCATCGAAGCGCTGCTTCCCGCCTTCCTTAATCCCGAAGACATCAACCGGAACGTCACCGTCTATTCCCCGGACGGCATACAGGCGCCCGTGCGCAAAGGGGACTATCTGGGCGAGCTGACCCTTTCGTATGAAGGGCACGAATACGGCAAGGTACAGCTGGTCGCCGCGATGAGCGTCGAGCGGGATAACTTGCAAGCGACCCAAGACACGGTGACCGGTTTCTTTGATAAGGTCTTCGGCTCCCCGACAGAGGAGAATCCCGAGAGCGGCTCGCTGCGGTGGATTTTATGGGCAGTGATCGGCGTCATAGGGCTGATCGTGCTGTATATCGTCTTTGTGATCGCCCTCAACGTCCGCAGGCGGCGCAGCCGCCGCTCGTATCACTACCGCGGGAAGAAGAGGTATAAGTAAGAGCCTGTTCCCATAGGTTCCAATCATTGAAATGCGAGAGTTTTTAGGGGTGCGTGAATGAAATCCACCGGCACGGATGATACGGAGAGACTCGGCGCGGAACTTGCGCGTCTGCTTCGGGCGGGCGATACGGTTTGGTTATACGGAGAGCTCGGAGCGGGTAAAACAGCCTTTACAAGAGGGCTTGCCCGGGGGCTCGGTATCACCGAACAGGTGACCAGCCCCACCTACGCCATCGCGAACGAGTACGCCGGGGCGCTGACGCATATCGACGCTTACCGCCTGTCGGGACCGGACGAGCTGTACGGCGCGGGGTTTGACGAAGACGCGCCCGGCATCCGTGTCGTGGAATGGGCGGAGCGCGCCGGGAACGGCGTTCGGGGGATCTGCGTGATGATCACCGTCGCCGGAGAAGATGAAAGGGATATTTCTCTATGTTACTGGCCATAGACAGTTCCTCGCTCACCGCGTCCGCCGCGCTGGTACGCGGCGGCGTTCTGCTGGCCGAGGGCTTTATCAACAACGGTTTGACCCACAGCCAGACGCTCGCGCCGCTGATCGACAGCGTTCTGAAAGCCGCCGGAGCGCAGCCGGGCGACATCCGGGAGGTTGCCGTGACGAACGGTCCCGGCTCCTTCACCGGATTGCGGATCGGCGTGGCTACGGCGCTGGGGTTCGCGGAAGCGCGGGGGATTCCCTGCCGGGGCGTTTCATCGCTGATGGCGGCGGCTTACGGCGCGCTGGACTGCGAGGGAACGGTCTGCGCCGTGATGGACGCGCGGAGAAACCAATTCTATACCGCGTTGTTTCACGTGAAGCACTTACAATTGACCCGCGTCAGCGAAGACGGCGCGCTCAGCAAAGAAGAGCTGCTCTCCGTTCCGTCCCCCTGCGTATGGGCGGGGGACGCCGCGGCGCGGTGCGCCCGGGAGGGGGACAGGGTTCTTTCCCGCCCGTACGTAACGGGTTACGGCGCGGCGCTGTGTTACCTCAACGGGCACTTTACCGAGGCGGACAAGATCAATTATTTGCGCAAACCTCAGGCGGAAAGAGAGCGGGAACTTGGGCGAGCTTAAACGGGAGGTACGCGCCTTCTTAAAGGGCGCGGACTTGTTGCTGCTCTTTTTGGGCGTTTGCGCCGTGGTGTTCGGCTCGGTGGTTATCTCCAGCGCGGCGCGCGCGGGGCAGACGCGGGCGGTCGCGTCTTTTTTGAAGACGCAGCTCATCGGCGCGGCGATCGGCGTCGTGCTGTTTATCGCCATATCGGCTGTCAGTTTGGATTTATTGGCGAAGTTCTGGAAATGGATTCTGGGGTTCAACCTGCTGCTGCTGCTGCTGCTCGCAACGCCGTTCCGCGCGGAGGAGGGCGGCAACATGAGCTGGGTATACCTCCCCGGCATCCCGTTCGGAATCCAACCCGCCGAGATCGTCAAGGTCACCTTCACCCTGCTGCTGGCGGCGCAGGTTTTCCGATTCCGGGAAAAACCCAGCGGGATACTCCCGGTGGGCGGTTATGTCGCGCATTTGCTGCTGATGCTCGGGTTGATTTACGTGCTCTCCAAAGATGTGGGCGTGGCGCTGATCTACATTCCCGCCTTTTCGTTCGTGCTGCTTGCCGCCGGGGTCAAGCTGCGATGGTTCGCGCTGGGCGGCATCGCCGTCACGGCGGCGTCGCCGCTGTTGTGGCGGATGCTGTCGCCGCGATTGCAGGCGCGGATTCTCATTGTGTTTAACCCGATGCTCGACCCGGAAGATGTGGGGTGGCAGGGCTTGACCTCAATGCGCATGATCGGCGGCGGGGGATTGACGGGGCAGGGGCTGTACAACGGCGAGATTACGCAGACAGGGCAGATGTTCGGGCAGCACAACGATTTTATCTTCGCCGCCCTCGGCGAGGAACTGGGTTTTATCGGCTGCCTCGGCTGTATCCTGCTGCTCACGGTGATCATCCTGCGCTGCCTCTGGATTGCGCGGAGAGCGAAAAACGGGATGGGGTCGATGGTCTGCTGCGGCGTCGCGGGGATCCTGATCTTCCAAACCTTCTTGAACATCGCGATGTGCCTCGGCGTCGCGCCGGTGATCGGCATCACGCTGCCCTTCTTCAGCTACGGCGGCTCGTCGATCATGGCGTCGTTCGCCGCGCTGGGGCTTGTGAGCAGCGTGAAGAGACACCCGGAGCGCACGTGGCGGGATGTGTAAGGGGGCTGTGCCAAGCACAGCCCCGTTCTGGTAATGCCCAGATATTGGTTTACGATTGTCTGTTCTGCTGATGAATATATTCGAAGACCTCAAGAGATTCTTTTATCGCAACGGCGTCCTTTTTGTATTTCATTGAGCTGCGACGAATTCCCATCTTCGCTTTGTTAGATAAGCCGATGAGCAGCCTCATGAAAATTCCCATGTGCAGACTGCTGAACGCCGGATACACGTTGCAAAAATCGCATACGATATACGGATTGTTCACACTGCTATCTGTTGTCTTTATTTTTAAGCCATAAGCACAAGTTTCCCCCTTTGTCTTGAAGGTCAGGTTTCCGCCATACCCTCCCGCCAACATACCCAGGAACCCATGTCCATACATCATCCCAACAGTAGCTCCCGTAATCGCGCCAACGAGCATACCCGCTCCTTTAATCAGCTTTCCATTAATATTGCTTCCTTCTTCGTCGAAGAACTCACAGTCAACAAAGTCTGAGAACGAAAACGTTTTATTTATTTGCGGAAAAAAAGGCGATGTAAGCATCCATTTTTTGTTAATATCATCTACAAAAATGGTATAACCCGCTATTCCCATTCCGCCGGACGCAAACCCGCCGCTGACCTTACGGCTCACCGTAAAGCCGGATTGGGGAAGCGACGCCTCCAACTCTTTTGCTTGGTTTTTGGCTTTTTTCTCCGCCGCGTATTTACGGAACGATCCGATAATTACGCCTCCGATCAATACCGCAAATACCGCAGGTATTAGCAACAGATTTATAACCGTTATCATGTCCATATTACGACCTCTCCCTTGTCTCTTGATTTTACTGCGATATTCGCAATGAAATCATTATACTGCGAATATCGCAGTAAGTCAATCCCCTTTTCAAGTAAAATTCCAGAAGGGGGGATTGTATATGAAGCCAAGGGTCGGAGAACCGGGTACAAAGAATATTGTTGGGTCAAAGGTGGTGGCAATCCGAACGCAGCGAGGAATCAAACAGAAGGATTTTCTGGCTCGTTTGCAGGTTCTGGGGATGGACGTGAGCGCAACAAGTCTATCGCGGTTGGAGGGACAATATAGGCTGGTACAAGATTTTGAGGTTGTGGTGTTAGCAAAAGCCTTGGGAATCACTATAAGCGAGCTGCTGGGAGAATAGAGATGCTCTAAAAGCGTCATGTTCGCCGCCAGATACGTACCGCCCCTGTGTAGGGCGCGCCGACCTCGGCGCGCCGTGAACATCCCCCGGCGGCATGCGCCGCCACCCCCTTCCGGCGGAAGGGGGCTACGCGATACCTGCGGGCGGGATGACATCCTCCCCTACAAGACACGCTCCCCCTCGCCTCACCGGCAGTTAGCAGTTTACAGTGTCCAGATAATAGTCAGACAGGTAAGCTGTTTCTTTCGTTCCAAACTGTTATCTGGGGCATGTTGAAAATTGCCCGCTCCGGCTTGCGATGCCGCGCCACAGGCGCCTGTTCGCAAGCGCTGCGCTTGTTCGCCTTTCAGGCGAACAAGCAATTTTCATCACTTCGGTTATAGAAAATCGCCCAGCCTGCCGATTCCCAATACGAGGGTTCTGTTTTGAAAGGCGAACAGGACAACATACTCGCCGTCTGTATAGACGGTAAAGGTGATGCCCTCATCTGACGTCATCGGGTCTAATTCGTTAAATCCGTTTTCTGTCAGCACTTCTTCATATTGATCGATCATGGTACGCGTAACGTTTGCGTACGCGCACATGTAGATCCCTTCTTCGGTATCCTCCTCGAACGGCCGGATGTCCGCCAACGCGCCGAAGTCCGGTACGCCCGGGAATTCGTCGTACATTTTTACTCCCGTATCGGGATTAGTGTCTGGATCGGGATCAGGATCGGGGTCGGGAAGCGGCAGCGGTTCCGGTAAGGGCAGCGGTTCGGGTTCGGGTAAGGGTTTGCTCGAGTGCGCGTCCAGATAATCCCAAAGGTTCAGCATCAGGATAATTCCCGACTGCCGGGTAAACTTTCCGCCCGGGTTGAACGTTCCGTCGCCCGTGCCGCCGATAATCCCCGCCGCCTGTACCTGCCCGACAGCCTCCAGCGCCCAGTTTGCGATCTGCGCCTGGTCGGGGAAGGTGGTCGGCGTCTTGGGGAGGCTGATACCCATCGCGTCCAGCAGGTTGATGATCAGCCGCGCCGCCATCTGGCGGTTGAAGGTGGTGTGCGGGTTGAACGATCCGTCGTCTGCGGGTGTGACGATACCAAGCCCCGCCATTTTTTGTACGTTCACGTCGCCGGTATCGGTCAGGGTTGCGCGTTCGGCAATCTCCGCGCCGGTGAACGATTCATAGATTCCCACCGCCAGCGCGCAGAACTCGGCGCGGGTAATATCGGCGGCATACTGGCTCCGCAGCTCCGCCGGGACGATTCCCGCGTCGATGGCGCGGGTAACGTCGGCGGCCGCCCAAGAAGACGGCGTATCCGCCGGATCTTCGGGCAGGTCGGGTTCCTCCGGTTCGTCGGGCGGACCGGCAGAGGTTATGTCTACGGCGTATTCTGTCAGTACGTTGTTGAGCACTCTGATCGGAATGGAGCGGGCGGTTGTGGAGCCGTCGCCCAGCTCACCGTCGTTGTTCATGCCCCAAGCGTAGAGATGACCGTCTTCTTTTATCGCAAAGGAATGCTGCCGCCCGGCTGTGGCGGTTAAAACGGAATCCATCACTTCAACCGGCGAATGCCGCTCGGTGCCCGTACCGTCGCCCAATTCGTAGTATCCGTTGTAACCCCAGCTCCACAGGCTGCCGTCGCTCTTCACGGCAAAGCTGTGGAAAAACCCCGCGGATGCCGAGACAACGGAATCCATGATCTTTACCGGCGATTTGCGGTCGGACGTCGTGCCGTCGCCGAGCCGTCCGTCTTCGTTCATGCCCCACGCCCAGAGGGTTCCGTCGGTTTTCACGGCGAGGCTGTGAGCGTTCAAGGCGGAGATGACGGTCACGTCGCTCATGATTTCCGCCGGTGTGCTGCGGTCGGTCGTCGTGCCGTCGCCGAGCTGACCGTATTCGTTATAGCCCCACGCCCAGAGAGAGCCGTCTTTTTTCAGCGCGTAACTGGTGTCGTATCCCGCGGCCACATCGGCCACGTCTTCCATAAGTTTCACCGGCGTATTGCGGCTGGTCGTCGTGCCGTCCCCCAGCTGACCGTGTTCGTTGTCTCCCCAAATCCAGAGGGTGCCGTCGGAACGAACGGCGAGATTGTGATATGCGCCTGCCGCCGCGCGCACCACATTGTCTATAATTTCCACGGGAGCGGCGCGGTTGACCGTCGTGCCGTCCCCCAGCTGGTTGTATCTGTTATTGCCCCAAGCCCAAAGGGTTCCGTCGGTCTTCACGGCGAGGCTGTGTCTGTCGCCGGAAGACACGAGCGCCGCGTCGTCCATGATCTTCACGGGACTGGTACGCCCGGTTGTCGTGCCGTCGCCGAGCTGACTGTGTTCGTTATTGCCCCAGGCCCAGAGGGTGTTGTCGTCTTGAATCGCCATACTGTACCCGATGTTCACGGAAACGGTATCCGCCGGGAGCGTGATTTCGCGCGATTGACCGTCGTCCGGGTCATCGGGATCGGGATTGCCCGGCGGCGTTTCGCCGCTGCCCTTGAAGTTGCTGCCGACGTTGAGGATGACAATCTCGGCGTTGACCGTTTGCTTGCCGTCAACGACGTCCACGCTGTCCGCGATGATAAAAATATCGACTATGTTGTTGTGATATGTCCATGTTTGGGTGTAATCCACCTCTTCATATTCAACGGTCGACTCGTTTCGGCAGGAAATAACGGGAATCCGTTCACTGTATCCCAGGTTTTCGAAGGTAAGTACGCACTCGTCCGGCTCGCCTTTGTAATAGGAGAACGATCCCCGTATGTTGGCATCCGGGTAATCGGGATGGTGAAAAAGCGGATAGATGTTACGAAAAACCTCGTCTCTCTGGTAGATTTCATCGGCGTCTCCGTACTGTACCTCCGCGTTCGTGATGTGGAAACGCACCGTACCGGCATTGTTTTCATATATTACATCGGAATACGCCGCCAGCACGGGCGTGACGACCGGCAGCGCCAACAGGATGAGCGCCGCTGCCAGCGCTGTGGATAACAACCGTTTTTTCATGAGGAACCCCCCTTTTTTTTACCGGGTCAAATACCGAAAGCTGTCGTGACGGGGTGATTTATTTGGATAGTAAGTGTTGAAAATTGCGTGTTCGCCTGAAAGGCGAACGAGCGCAGCGCTTGTGAACAGGCGCCTATGGCGCGGCATCGCAAGCCGGAGCGGGCAATTATCAACATGCCAAGAAAACAAAGCGAAAAATTCTGATTTTGCCGGTCGAAAAAAGTTGTGAAGCGTGACAGCGGCGTTGTTCGGCAAGCCCTACGATAAGCGGCGGTGATTGTATGCCAAACCTTGGAATATATGTCCATATCCCGTTTTGCGCGAGCAAATGCTCCTACTGCGACTTCTACTCCCTGCCCGGCGCGCCGGACAAGCTGATCGGCGGCTATG
>JAISVY010000022.1 GCA_031271325.1 Oscillospiraceae bacterium | reverse complement strand
GCACTCGCCCTCGCAGGTGCCGCAGCTGATACAGGTGTCGTTGATTTTATAGGCCATGGTATTTCCTCCTGTTTTGGTATGGTATCTCCTATTTTACCATAGGTTTGGAAAAATGCAAGTAAAATAGGAGCCGCAAAACAACTCTTTTTCGGTCGAAGCGCCGCAGGCGCGAGTTGATAAATACCGAATTTGCCGGCTGAAAAAAGCTGTGAAGCGCGATAACGGCACGTTCCGCAAGACCTATGTAGGGCGCGGCTTACCGGACGCGCCGCAGGCTGAAGACATAGCCGCGCAGCCATGCGCCGTTTTGCCCGGCAAATGAGGAAAACCAGAGCAAAACGGCTTTGTCTGCAGCCTCGCAGGGCGGCTGTTCAGCCGCCCTTGTATATTGAGAGGCTCTAAAAACCTCATGTTCGCCGTCAGGCGAACGAGCGGAGGGCTTGCGAACAGGCGGCTGTGCCGCGGCATCGCAAGCCGGAGCGGGAGGTTTTTAGAGTGACACATATGGGGCAACACTTTGATATAACCGTACCGTCACGCGGCGATCGGCATGTCTTCTTCGGCTTCGCGCCAAGTTTGAGCGTCCAGCGCTCTCATGCCCTCGCGCAGCATTGATTCGGCGAAGATGCCGTAACCGCGTTCCGGGTCGTTGATCAGGACATGGGTCACCGCGCCTACCAGCCTGCCGTTTTGCAGAACCGGACTGCCGCTCATCCCCTGCACGATGCCGCCGGTATGGGTCAGCAGGCGTTCGTCGGTAACGCGGATCATGAAGTTGCGGCAGTCGTCGCCGTTGAAAATCTTGATGATCTCGATGTCAAAGCGTTCTACCGTGTCGCCGGTGACGTTAGACAGAATCACCGCCTTACCCGCGCGTACCTCGGAGGAGGGCGCGATCGCGACGGGTTTTTCCATCGCTTTCCCCATGGCTTCTCCTGTCGTCAATGTGCCGAACAGGCCGCTTTCCGTGTTGCGGAGCAGATGACCGTAAGCTTTGTCGTCGCGGAACTTTCCTTTCAGCTCGCCCGGCGTACCCGGCAGCCCCTGCCGCACCGATTCCACCTCGGAATAGAGCACGTGCCCGGAACCCATCGGAAGCAAACGCCCCGTTTCGGCTTCGTTGATGCCGTGCCCCAGCGCGCCGAACAGTCCGGTATCCGGGTCATAGAAGGTGATCGTGCCGATGCCGGCCATGCTGTCGCGTACCCAGACGCCGAGGCGGTATCTGCCGTCGTCGGCGGATTTCGCCGGAACCAGCGTCGTATAATACATCTTGCCGTCGCGGATATAGGTGACCTCCAGCGCCTCGCCGGAGAGTCTGTCGGTCAGAGCCAGCAGGTCCGCGACGGTGGCGAGCGAGCGCCGCTGGATATGGGTGATCATATCACCGCTGACAATGCCCGCGTCGCCGGCCGGGCTGACCTTTCCGTCATAGGTGTTGACGGGAGCCATCCCCACCACCATCAGACCGTCGGTTTGCAGTTTCACGCCCAGCGTATGTCCGCCGGGGATTACGCTTTCGGGGAGGACCGGATCCCGCGCCGCCTGCGCCGGAACGGGACTTAGTAAAATAAAGCAAAGGAATATCGTAATGATTTTACGCATTGTACACCTCGCGGTTCAAACTTTAAACTATACTGTGCCACGGACGGCGCGTTTTGAAACAGGGGGTTCCATCCAGTACAGGGATTGTGTCAGGCGAAAACGCGCCGTTTCGAGGAAGCCCGCTTGCCTTCGTGCCAAGAAGCGGCGGCAAAGGGTGTTATTTCAAAATAACGCTTGCCTGAACCCCTGTTATGTGGTATACTGACGGCAAACAAATATTCGCGATTGCGAACAAATGCTCAATTCAGAAGTACCTAACCATCGGCGAGAGGGGGGATCGGGTTGCGTGTCGCCGTTGTGGGCTCGCGTTCGCTGGACGGGCGGGCATACCGCGTTTTAACGGAGAACGTGCCGCCCGGCGTGAGCGAGATCATCAGCGGCGGCGCTTCCGGCGCCGATAAACTCGCCGAGCGTTACGCCGAAGAGCAAGACCTCCCGATGACCGTCATCCGCCCCGACTACAAGACGTACGACCGCGCCGCGCCGCTGATTCGCAACAGCCAGATCGTCGCCGAGTCCGATTTTACGCTTGTGCTGTGGGACGGAAAGTCCCGCGGCTCACTGAATGTTATTATGACCTGCATCAGGACAAATAAACCGTTCCGCGTGCTGCTGGTAAAATGAGGCGCGACGACCCGCGCCGTGAATAGGGTTTGCCGAACAGACGCGGCGGCGCTTCGGGTCAAACAGGAGTTGCTGTTCAGCAGTTCCTCAAAAGAAAGGATGGAAGCGGATGAAAATCACAAAAGCGTTGACCTTCAGTTTTGACGACGGGGTGGAGTCGGACAGGGCGCTTGTGCGGCTTCTGAACCGTTACGGGTTGAAATGCAGTTTCAACCTGAACGCGGGCTTATTCACGGACTTGGGTTCTTGGAAGCATAAGGATTTTACGGTTCGCCGGATGAACCCGTTCGACAAAGGAGTTTACACAGGGCACGAAATCTGCGTGCACGGTTACCGCCACAAGCCCCCCACCGAGCTTAACGACGAAGAGCTGAAAGATGAGTTCTCTCTGGACATTCAAGCGCTGGAGACGCTGTTCGGCGAAAAGATGGTCGGGGCGGCGTACGCTTACGGGCTGTATAACGACAAAGCCGTGGATTGCCTGAAATCCCTCGGCATCCGCTTCGCCCGCACGGTCAACGCTACATATGACTTCGCCCTTCAGCACGACCTGATGCGTTTTCACCCAACATGCCACGTTGAAGACGAGAGGCTCTTTGAGCTGGCGGAGCGCTTCCTCGCGGACGGAGACGGGCTGTTTTACGTATGGGGGCACAGCTATGAGCTGGACGGCAACCAATCGTGGGATCGCTTTGAAAATTTCTGCAAACAGGTCGCGGGTCGCGGCGACGTGCTGTACGGAACCAACACCGAGGTTTTCAGGCATTTTGCGTTGATTTGAGGCGAAACGGCGGGCGTCCCCCCGTATTCCCCGCTGCCCCCTTCCACCGGAAGGGGGTGGCGGCGAATGCCGCCGGGGGATGTTCACGGCGGCTGAGGACGGCCGCCCCGACATGTGGATGCCGCTTTTGCGCATTTTGTCCGTTCATGCGTTTGCCGTGGAGCAGACAGCGGAGACGACTCACGAATCGCCCCCGCTTGACGAAAGCGGCAAATAATATTATAATACGCTTGCATGGGCGGTGTGTCGGCGGTCTTTGTCCTCCGTGAGGAGGTGATGCGATGCAGTACATAGTCGAGGTCAGGAAACTCCTGCAAGCCTTGGCGTCACTGATCCGCGTTATTAAAACAAAGTAACTGCCCTCCCGAGCCAAAGGTAGGCAGTTACTTTGTAATTGAATTATCTTGAGGCGAAGACCGTTGAGGTGCCGCCCCTCTGCTTGTTATTGTACCACGCCGGGTATTCGCGCGTCAAGCGCGAATTTTTCTTGGTCACCCTGCGATATATTGGGTTTACCGCGACGAAAGGGGGGCGAAAACATGCAAAAGACCGGCGATTTAAGAAGCCCCGGCGCCCCTTTTGACTTGTCCGCCGAACAGCGGCTGTTCATTGAGAAAGCTGCCGCGGGGCATAACATTCTCGTGGACGCCTGTATCGGCAGCGGGAAGACGACGGCAATCCAGCGTCTTTGCGACGCGCTGCCGGCCGGAAAGCGTATTCTGTATCTGACGTACAACAAGCTGCTCAAGATCGACGCGAGGGAAAAGATCAAGAACAAGAACGTCACGGTGACCAACTATCACGGCTTCGCGTTCGCGGCGCTGCAAAAAGCGACGGGCGCGAAGATTCCGCCCTCCGACCAGATTCAAACATTTAACCGCGTCAAGCCAAAACTCCCGCCCTACGACGTTTTGATCATTGACGAATATCAGGACATCAGTCAGGAGATTTCCGAGCTGCTTTGCAACATACAGTCCGTCAACCCGGCGATGCAGGTGATCGCCGTGGGGGATATGGAGCAAAAGATTTACGACAGCACGGTGCTGTATGTCCCGGAGTTTATCGAGCGTTTTCTGGGCGCTCATATCAAGCTGGAGTTCACGCGCTGCTTCCGGCTCTCGGCGGAGCTTGCGGCGAAGCTCGGCAGGATATGGCGCAAGAAGATCGTCGGCGTAAATCAAAACTGTCTTGTGGAAGAGATGGACCGCCGCAGCGCCGTTGCGTTCCTCGCGAAGCAGAACCCGGGCGATATACTGTGCTTGGGTTCCCGGAACGGCGACCTGTCCAAAACGTTGAACCTGCTGGAGCGGGAGCACCCCGGCACGTTTAACAAGAGCACGGTGTATGCGAGCATATCGGATAAAGACGGGAACGTCGCTCCGAAACCCACGAGCGCGATCTTCACAACGTTTGACAGCAGCAAGGGGTTGGAACGTAAAATCTGTGTGGTCTTTGATTACGACGAGGCGTATTGGAAGGTGCGGATTTCACAGCCGCAGCAGTCATACATCATTCTGCGCAACATTTTTTGCGTGGCGGCGAGCCGCGGCAAAGAGCGGATCATTTTCGTTACGCGCGGCGAGCGGACGCTGTCCGAAAAGACGCTTTCTACCGAAGTCGTGACCAACGGCACGTTTCAAAACGCAGACATTTCAGATATGTTTGATTTCAAATACAAAGAGGATGTGGAGGCGTGTTACGCGCTGCTGCGCCTGACGACGCTCCCCGCGCCGGGGGAAACCTCGGAAATCCGTGTGGCGGGCGCGGACGGGCTGATCGACCTGTCGCCCTGCATCGGAATCTATCAGGAAGCCGTGTTCTTCAAGCGCTACGACATCGACGCCTCGATCCGCTTTTGGCTGGAAATCAACAAAAACAAGGCGTTTTTGCAACCCGTGAAAGAGACAGACCTATCCGTTGACCAAAAGATTCTGATTCTTACCTCGCTGAACACCTCGCAGAACCGCTACAGAAACCAAGTCGCGGTACCCTTTGTCGGCGGCGGCGAACGGAAGCGAATCATAGAGCGGCTCGGCTCGTTGTTTTCGCCCGATGAAACGGTGCAGGTTCCCTGCGCCATCCATTTTGCGCCCGCGAAAAAGGGAGATCGCCTGTTTTCGGCGCTGGGAGTTGCCGATGTGGTGAAAGACGGCGTCGTGTATGAGCTGAAATTTGTATCCGAGCTGACGCACGAGCATGTTTTGCAGTGCGTCTGCTACGCCGTGGCGCTGGGGCTGAAGCGCGGTATCTTGTGGAACACGCGGATGAATACGATGGTCGAGGTTCAGGTGCCGGACAAGGCGAAATTTTTAGACGCTGTCGCAAAAACCGTCACAAAAGGGTTTCTGAAGAAATATCACGCGCCGTTGTAGCGGCGGATGGCAGTCCGCCCGCCGCTACAACAAAAACAACCCCGGTCTTTCGACCGGGGTTTATTATTTATGTCAGGTTTTGCGGGTGAAACAGCCCGTTCGTTACCGGGTCAGCAGGTTTTGGATCATCCCCGCCATGGTGGCGCGACCGGCCAGGTCCTTGGGTTTGAGGAGGGGTCTGTTGAGGCTGTCTACGCCGGTGCCGTCGATCATGCCCGCTTGCAGCAGCGCTTCCACGCCCTCTCTGAACCACACGCTGACCTCGGAGGAATCGGCAAAATACGAAAGCGTCTTGCCTCCCGCGACGGGCGGGGGCGCTTCACCGATGGCTTTCAGTACGTTGTAGAGCAGGGCGAACATCTCCGCGCGTCCGATCTGGCGCTCCGGCTCAAAGTTGTTGCCGCCGGTGCCTTGGATGATGCCCATCTTTTTGCCGGTCGCGAGGTACGGCGCGTATTCGTCCTGAAGGTTCACGTCGGCGAAGTTTTCGGTGGCGCCTCTGTCGATCGCGATGCCGTAAGCCTTCATCAGGTTGGCGGTGAATACGCCGCGGGTGAGGGGGTCGCCGGGTCTATAGTTCATGCCATAGATCCCGATGGTCAGTTCGCGGGCGGCGATAAACTCGATGGCGTCCGTTGCCCAGGGGGTGTCCGCGATGTCGGAATATGACTTCGGGTTGTAACCGATGGCGAAGCGTGAGAAGTGCTTGGTTTTGAACACAATCTCTCTGTTGACCGAGTCGTAGAACCCGCGCACCAGATTCAGATTGTTTTGAGAATCCAGATAATATACCACCAGCGCGTTGGGCTTCTCGCCGATGTTGAGGTTATACGGAACCCTCACGGTAGCCATGCCGCCGTTGAAGTTCGCGATGTTTCCGGTGCCGCCCGTGATCGTGAGGTCGTATACGTTGCGGTCGCCGATCCGTTGACGGACGGTCTGCGGCACCTCGGCTGCCGGTACGATTTTCGCGTTGATTACGATGCTGCCGTTCGCCTGGCTGTAAATGGTACCCACGGCTTTGGCGTCGAAGGCGATGTCAAGCATATTCGCGCTGACGGTGAATCCAGCGGTGCCGTATTGCGTCTGCGCCGCGAAATCGGTTTGCGTCGTAACGGAGGTCATGGCGGTGGCGGTTTCCGTGACGCCGCTTGCCGACGTCGAAGCGGTCACCACCAGCGTAAACGTTTTTGAATCGCGGACGGAGCCTCTCTCAAAGGAAGCGGTCAACACCACGCTGGTATTCTGGGTGGCGGTCACCTTTCCGGTCGCCGAGATGATTTCCGGCCGGCTGGATGTCCATGTAATGCGCGTGTTGTATTTGCCGGCAGTGGGCAGGTTGAGGTCGGTGGATACCGCGTTTTGCTCCGTGTTCGCGTTTCGGATGGTATTCCATGTCAGGCTGTTTTTGGCGGCCGTGACCGCGTCTCTGTCGTTCGTGATCGGCAGCACTTCCACCGTGATGGTGGCGGTGACGCGCGCGGAATCCTTTGTAGCGGTAACCGTAATGGTGACCTCTACGGCGTCACCCGACGTGGGAGCGGTGACCGACCCGCTATCGGAGATGGTGGAGGTTCTGCTTGAAGACCAGGAAAGGGACGTTTCGTACAACCCTTCGGAGGGGAAGTAGAGGTCGCCCGCTACTTCGTCCTGCGCCGGGTTCCCGTTTTTGATGGTATCCCACCAAGCGGCCGCCGCCGCGGCTGCTTCCGCCTGATCTTGGTTGGAGGAGGGAACGGTGACGGTGAGGTTGAAGTATTCGGTATCCGAAGCGGCGTTGCTTCCGGTACCCTTGCTGATCGTCGCCGTCAGGCGCACGTTAATGGTTCCCGACGAGGGAGGAGTCACTTCGCCGTCGTTGGAAATAGAGGAGGTTCTGTCTGAAGACCAAGTGATTGTGGTGCCGTGCGTTTCGTGTCCCGTTGGCAGGTTGAGGTTGGAGTATACGTCGTTTTCATAGGTGTTCTTGTTGCGGATGATGCTCCATGTGAGCCACTCTTTGGTCAGGCGCACCGATTCTTGGTTGTTGGACGCTTTGATGTTGAGGTAGAAGTCTTTTGTCAGGGTTCCGCCTTGGCTGTTCTTCTGTGACAGCGTCGCCGTGAGGCGGATCAGGACATCGCTCGTCAGCGGGTAGATCGTGCCGCGTGTGCTGCTGTTGGAGCCTGTATCGATGAGGTTGGCGGGGGATAATGAGGTTCCCGATATTATATAGGGCGTCCAGTAAATATTCACATCAGCGGCGCTGTTGTTTGAGGAGCTGCTCATCTCCAGCGGGAGGCTGAGGTTGCTGACAACCCGGTAGTAGTTCTGGCTGTTGGTTCCGGGCGCTGAAAGATAATCGTAAGTGTTCGCGTTATTGCCGCCGATGTTGACATAGGTGCTACCGCTCTGGAATTGCAGGCGGTTTGAGGCGGCTTGGAGAATGGAACTGCCGGTACCGGACATTACGGGGAATGTTCTGGAATAGTTATAAGCGGTAGTGCCGCTTTTGCCGATCGTGATTTGCAGCGTCGCCGTCGTGGTGACACCGGTAGTGGGAAGGGTGACCGTTCCTCCGTTGGTTCCGTTGCTGACAACGGAAAACCCGGTATACTGCGGATTCAGGTTCGTGAAGCTGTATGAGATGTTGATGCTGGCGCTCGCGATAGGGACGTTGACTCCGTTGAGCACGTATGACGTGGGGATCGACGTGCTCAAATAAAAGTTGCCGCTAACGGGATAATAGTAACTGCCGTTGTAGTAGGTTTGCTGGTTTCCGTTTGTGCCGCGGATGTGTTCCCACGTCAGCCAAGAGGCAACCGCGTCCACCTGCTGCTGGTCGGTGGCGGCGCCAAGCGGGAATTGCTGGATTATACTGCCTGTGGCGGCTGACGCCGTGACTGTCAAGACCAGCACCTTTCCGATGTCGTTCTGCTGCAGGGTATAGGAAGACGAATTGCCCTGCTGAAGGATTTGGACCGGGCTTTGCCATGACCATGTATAGGTGATGGTTCCGAGAAGCTGCAAATTGGTTACGGTAACCCCGTTTAAGGTCGGATTAATGGTCGCTGTCCATGTACTGCCCACGCTGTCGCCCAAAGACTTATAAGTAATACTTACCGTACCTCCGAGCGAACCCAGACTGGTCGTTACGTTCACATTGAACGTCCCTGAAACAGAAGAGCTTGAATCCGTAACGGTGAAGTTGACCGGATAAGTGCCAGCCGGTGTGTTTTGAGGGACCGTGACGGTCACAAATCGACCGCTGGGTGTGACAGTTAATGCGTTACTAGTTGCGGTAATGAACGTATAGGAGCCGCTGCCCCCGCTCACCAAGAGGCTTGCATCCACCGATTTTGAGGAGCCGACCGGGATGGTTTCGGTATAGGTGGTGGGGTTCACTGTCATCTGACCGGGCGATACGGTGATGGTTATCCCCATTGTGCCTGTCGGAGTGCCGAAGGTAGGTGTCTTTGCTGTTACCGTGACAAAGTAAGGTCCGGTAACTGTGGGTGTTCCGCTGATTTCACCGGTAGTTCCGTTTAGCGACAATCCCGGCGGTAGCGTACCTGTATGAGAAAACATTGTGTAGGCGGAATAATCGCTCGGAAGACCGCTATCCCAAGCAAAATAGCTCAAAACAGGTGAATAGGACATGGGCGCATATACCGTGCCGGACAAACTGGTGCTGGGATACGCCTGCGCTGCGGGCAAAAGCCCGAATCCGGGCGCCAATATGGCAAAGATAAGCACCCCCGCGAGTAAACGCGACCAGACGCGCTTATATGTACCTTTCATTGATTTTGCCTCCTGATTCATATTTGTAGGTTTCGCAAACAGTATAGCCGCAGGAACCGATTGACCGCCATTCCATATACCGGAAACCCCGATTGTCAGTATAGCAAGATTTTAGGGGATTGTCAACGACAATATACGCGGTGGTTTAGATTTATGTAAACTAGATGCAGTGGAGCCAAAAGGCTGCAAATCGTGTGTGAATTTTTTGTAAATAAATACATGCTTATCTATAAGAGCGCGGCTTTCGGGAAAGTGACAACCGGTTGTCGTGATTCGGCGCAATTTCCTCTTGACGGTGCGTGAAATCTCATGTATAATAATGACACTGGCGGCAGACGGGCAGCGATACAAAACACCGCATTCTGTGACCGTTGCTCATTGTCAACCGCCGTCGTTTCCGGGTGTGGCGCAGCTTGGTAGCGCGCTTGAATGGGGTTCAAGAGGCCGCAGGTTCAACTCCTGTCACTCGGACCATTTCTAGAACCGTGAATCCGTTGTGCTGCAATGGGTTCGCGGTTTTCTTTGCCCCCGGAAAGCTGCCGTTGTCCCTTGTTTGCCCTTTACGACCCGAAATTCAATTGCAGGGTGTTCCCCGCCGCCCGAAATCTGAGGGTTTCCGCTTTGTATGCAACCTGCGGCACGACAAACGCATCAACGGACAAAATGCACAAAAAGCGGTATCCTCATGTAGGGCGACCGTCCTCGGTTCCCCGAGACTGCGGAATTTTCCGGGGTTACGTGCGGTCGGGGACAACCGCCCCCAGTCTGTCGAAAAAGCTCCCCATCAAAACAGTTTTTCCCCTGCGCGGGAAAAACTGTTGTAATTTTTGCTTTTTCCCCCTATAATAGAAGAGAGGTGATTTTTGATGGTGCCGCGCGCACAATACATGGAACGCCTAAACGCTTACAGAGACAACCCGTTGATCAAGGTTATCACGGGGCTGCGGCGCTGCGGCAAGTCTACGCTGCTGCAATTGTTTAAGCGGGAATTACTGAGGACGGGTGTAAAGCCGGAAAATATCATAGACATCAACTTTGAGCTGATGGATTACGACGAGGTCGTAGAGTACCGACAATTCTACAAGCTGGTGCGTGAAAAAATCCCGGTATCCGGCAAGTGCTATCTCCTTCTTGACGAGATACAACAGGTGGAGCATTGGGAAAAGGCGGTCAACAGCCTCAGTGTAGAAAGCGGCTTGGATGTGGACGTCTACATCACCGGTTCCAACGCGCATCTGCTGTCGTCGGATATATCAACCCTGCTCTCCGGGCGTTATGTGGAGATTAAAATGCTGCCGCTGTCTTTCAAGGAATTCCTTCTGTTTGACCATCTTCCAACGGACTGGAGCAGAGAGGACAAGTTTCGGCAATATCTCAAATACGGCTGTCTGCCCGCCGTAACAACACTCCCGCAAGAAGACCCTGTCGTATTCGATTTCCTTCTCGGCATATACAATACCGTTGTCGTCAAGGATGTTGTGGCGCGCACCAAGAGCAAAGATGTTGCCCTGCTGGAAAAGATCATCCGCTATGTTATCGGCAATACCGGGAATATCCTATCCGCCAACAAAATCAGCGGGTTTTTAAGCGCGCAAGAGAAAGGCGAAAACGTAAAGTCTTCCACCGTCATGGCCTACCTTGATACGCTTCAAAAAGCGTATATCGTTTATCAGGCTGGACGCTTTGACATCAAGGGAAAAGAACAGCTCAAAACCCTGTCCAAATTCTATGTCACAGATTCCGGTATCCGAAACGCCTTGATGGGCTATACCGGCGGCGATATAGGGCATATGCTGGAGACGGTAGTTTATTTTGAGCTGCTGCGGCGCGGGTATTCGGTGTTCATCGGGAAATGGTATGATACCGAGGTGGATTTTCTCGCTGTCCGGCAGGATACTAAAAAGTATTATCAAGTCACAACCAGTATGTTGAGCGAAAACGTCCTGAAGCGCGAACTCGC
>JAISVY010000028.1 GCA_031271325.1 Oscillospiraceae bacterium | reverse complement strand
TTGCCAACGGCGCAACCCAGGGGTTTATCCATATCGGTGACCAGCGCCATCATACGCCGGCCGGCGCGCGTCCCGATCTCCACCATCACTCGCGCCAGTTCGGCGGCTTCCTCCGGCGTTTTCATAAACGCGCCACTGCCCGCTTTCACGTCGAGCAGAACCGCGTCGGAACCGGACGCGAGCTTTTTGCTCATCACCGACGCGGCGATCAGCGGGATAGAATCCACCGTCGCCGTGACGTCGCGCAGGGCATAGAGCTTCTTGTCCGCCGGGGCGATATTTCCCGATTGCCCGATATTGGCGTACCCCACCGAGCGGACGATTTCGCAAAAAGCGTCCGTTGAGAACTCCGTTTTCAACCCCGGAATTGATTCCAGCTTGTCGGCCGTGCCGCCGGTATGTCCGAGTCCCCGGCCGCTCATCTTGGCCACCGGTACGCCGCAGGCCGCGGCAATCGGACCGATGATCAGGCTGGTTTTATCGCCCACGCCGCCGGTGCTGTGTTTATCTACCTTGATCCCCGGAATGGATGAAAGGTCGGCGACATCGCCGGAACGAACCATCGCGCCGGTCAAAGCCG
This sequence comes from Oscillospiraceae bacterium, assembly GCA_031271325.1. Taxonomy (GTDB): domain Bacteria; phylum Bacillota; class Clostridia; order Oscillospirales; family UBA929; genus UBA929. The sequence continues at coordinate 4,397 of JAISVY010000028.1, read as the reverse complement.
CCGTCTCATGCCCGTTCATCCCCCGCAGGCAGACCGCCATCAGCAGCGCCGACGCTTGGTAATCGGGAATCTCTCCTCTGGTAAAGCCCTCGATAAAGAAGCGGATCTCTTCTTCAGGCAGCGCTTCGCCGCGTTTCTTTCGGGCGATGATGTCGGTCATGCGCATTGCCGAAAACCTCCCCCCAAAGCTATACTAGGCTTACTGAACAACGCCTGCGGCGCTTCGGGTCAAAAAGAGATGTTCAGCAGCTCCTATACTAACAAAAATACCGTATCTCGCCAAAGAATTTCCGCCATTTTTGCGTTACGAATTGACTGTTCGCTTCAATAATGTCCATCATGTTTTTTAATGTGTTAAGGGGGATTCTGGAACCATTGTCATAAAGAAGACACTTTCCCGCTTTGGTTATCCATACTTTTGTTGCGTGTTCCGACGGAACTCCTTGCGAAATATGAACATGTACAGCTTCCAATGGTTTCCCTTCGTTTGCCCAAAAATAAACTGTGTAGGAACCAATCTTAAAAATTTGCGGCACCTTCAAAACCCCCTTCGCGTGCGAAACGGATAATTAAATGCGCCGCAGATTCCAACAAATCAAGAAAGCCACCGATCTCCGCTTCCGAAAAACCATGGATCTCTTCCCAACGGTATTCCGGCAATATGCAAAAAGCGGATTGAAAACCACCTTCTATGGGCTTCTCAATATACACACGGACATCTCCATTCTCCAGTATCTCTGAATGGACGATCTCTGTACCGTCTTCAAGTTGCAGAAACGGATACATCATGTCAATTCCTCCTTTGCCGTCGGTATATGATTTAACCCGCGCACCCCTTTATGCTTCCTCCGTCTCGCCGTTGTTAACTGCCGCTTGTTCGTTGTTTATGGTCTGCTCTTCCCGTCCCCCTAAAAATTCAGGGAGTTTCATGCCGGTCATTTCCAGCAGGTCGTTGATCGGCGGGAGGGACTTCATCAGACCGGAAAGAAAGTTCGCGGTCGAGGTTTTGTCGCCGCCAGCGCCGTCCCATACGGTTACCTTATCTATCTTGATGCCGGAGATCGCGTCCACTTGGATCCTGAGCAGCTCTTCCATTTTGTCGGCCAGCATCAAGCGCAGCGCGTCGCGCGCGTCGCCGCCGGCGGCGGACACCACATCGGTAAAGCCGGATGCCTGGCGGGTCAGCATCTCCTGCATACCTCTGGCTTCGGCCTCCATTTTGAGGAAGATCGCGTCGGCTTCACCCCGCGCGATGCGCCGCACCTGCTCAGCCTCCGCTTCGGCTTTCAGCTCTATCTGACGTTTGTTGATTTCGGCTTTTACGATGACGTCGGCTTCCAGCGTCGCGCGTTCGCGCTCGGCGCGGGATATTTCCGCTTCTTTTTCCGCCGTATATGCCTCTTCCAGCGCTTTGGCCGCCTGTATCTTCTCGGCGGCGGTGGCGATCTTCAGCGCCTCCGCCTCCTTCTCGCGCCGAGCGGCGTTGGACTGCGCAATCGTCACCTGCGCTTCGTTCTCGCCTTCGATCGCCTTCGATTCGGCGGCGGCCACCTCGACGCGCTGGTCGCGCCGCGCGTTGGCTTCGCCGATCGAACCGTCGCGGTCTTTTTCGGCGACCGTCTTTTTCGCGTCGTTGATCGCCTTTGCGGCGGCTTCGCGTCCGAGCGCGATGATATAGCCGGATTCGTCGGTGATGTCGGTGACGTTGACATTGATCAGCCGCAGACCGATCTTCTTCAGCTCCGTCTCGACATTCCCGGACACGGCTTCCACCAGTTTATCGCGGTCGGTGTTGATCTCTTCTATATCCATCGTGGCGATAATCAGGCGCAGCTGACCGAAGATGATGTCTTTGGCAAGCTCTTGAATCTCCGAAAGCGTAAGCCCCAGCAGACGTTCCGCGGCGTTGACCATCACGCTCTGCTCGGTGGAAATGCCGACTGTGAACCGGCTCGGTACGTCGATGCGTATGTTCTGGCGCGACAGCGCGTTCTTCAGGTCTACCGAGATCGACATCGGCGTCAGGTCAAGATACTGGTACGCCTGTATCACCGGCCATACGAACGCCGCGCCGCCATGAATGCAAATGGCGGAACGGGTAGTGCCGTCTTTGTTGGTGCCGACCTTACCGTAGATGACCATTACCTTGTCCGAAGGGCACTTGCGGAAGCGCGACAGGATGACCACCAACACGGAAAATGCGAGAACCACCGCAACCACAACGAGAATCAGAAATTCAATAGGCATATTTTACCCTCCTTTATTGTCTGGGCATGTAAAAAATGCCCGCCCCGGCTTTACCGGGCTGTTAAGCGAGCAAGCTCGCTCTACGCCGCAGGCGTTTTTTACGATGCCGCGCCCTGCACAGGACATTGAAACCGGCGGCGCGCCGGGGTCGTCGCGCCCTACGCATCCTAATAACTGTCAATTGTCCGTTGCCATGAGGCGGGGGGAACGCGACATTGGGGCATAGCCGCCTGTTCGCGCCGGAAGCCTAGACTGTCTTCCGCGTGACCAGCAGCGTGTCTTGGTTGGATATGCCGATGACCGTGACCTCTTCGCCCGGCATCAGGTCGGACGTTTCCTCGGTCACCGCGTCCACTTCGGAAAATTTACCCTGCAGCACCATCGTAATCTTTCCGGCCGAACGCCGCAGCGCCGGTATGCGTATGTAGACGCTGCCGCTCCGCCCCAAAGCGTTGCGGATGTCGGTATTCCCGCGCTGCTGCAGCTTCATTGCGAGGACAAACGCGTATGCCGTGAGGAACATTGAAGCGCCGCCGGCCAGCACCGCTGCGGTCAGCGACAGCGCCGGATGTACGCCGCTCCGCATCATCGCGAGACCGCACCAGCCGAAGACGGTAAAGAACGCGATGAATCCGCGCACGGTAAACACCGCAAGCCCCGGATCGCCGCCCGCCTCGGCGTGCGCCAAATCAGCCGCGTCATAGTCGTGCGCCGAAGCGTCGAACGAATCGCCAATATCCATGCCGTCCGCGCCGTCGAAACCGGCGCTTCCCCCGTGGTCAAAATCTCCGCCGTCCGATCCGAACCCAAACAGCAGCATCACCGTTTGGATCAGCAATATCACCGTCGCCGGAATCGCGACCAGCGCCAGCGCCTGTTCGAGAATCGAAAGCGAAACCCACCACGCAACCATAAAACCCTCCCCCTTACCTATGGGCATGTCGCTCCTACGAATCAAACAATATCGGCAAGACGCGCTCCCGCGCGGGTTCGCAGCAGCGACGACTGCGCCGCGAGATAGATCACCACCAGCGTTTGAACCGTCTTGAACTCAAGGTTCGGTAACGTTCCGGCGGCGAGCTTGACAAGAACGTCGTCACTGCCCGCCGGCGCGTCTTCGGCGGCAGTGTCCAGTTTCAAAAACGCCAAATACAGCTGGCATTCATCCACGGAACCGCCGACGGCGTCGATTAACGCGGCGATGTGGTCTATCCGTAAAGAGTCTTTGAGGAGATTGATCAAAGCGATGCGGCAAAACTGCCGTTTTGTATATTTTTTTGATATAGGCGGCGGGCAAAACCCGCGGCGCACCCAATTTTGCACCATATGCTGGTCAAGCCCGGTCAACTGGCACACCTGGCTTAGCACCAACCCCCCGGTCAGAAAAATCGAACCGAGCAAATCTTCGGCTCCCGAACGGGAACACTCTATGGTCGTACCGGGCAACACAGAAGCCATCCGTGAACCACCTCTAGGATGATATTATCATACAATCACGTGATTGTCAATAGCGGTCTGAAAATAAAATCGCGGCTCACCGTCTCTTCAGACACCCTGTTCCGGCGTTCCGTCTTTCTTCTTAAATACGATTTTTACAGATAAAACATAGTTCAGCAGAATCACAACGACCGTCACGCCGAATTTTGACGGCAGTTCCGGCAGGTTGAGGACGGAGACGAGGAAGGCGCAGGCGGCGATTTCAAACAGCGTCGTAAGACCGCGCGAGGCGAGGAAGGCGATCAGTTCGCGCCAAAACGCCCGCGCGGATTTAGTCTTGCTCCGAAACACGATCACCTTATTGACAACATAGGCGAAAACCACCGCGCCGGCCACGGCGAACGTGTTCGCGAGGTTGAAGATAAATTCGTTTTCGCTCTCTTCGGTCAGCATCTGCCAAAGATTGATCTCAGACCCGAACAGGCGCAAAAATACAAACAGAAGCAGATAGTTAACGAGTGTCGTAAACCCACCGGCGGCTAAATAGAGCAGGATGGTTTTGTGTTTTTGCCAAAACGTTTTCATAGCGCGATGTTACACGCGGCGCGGACGAGTTTACAGCACGCTTCCACGTCTTCAACGGCGCAAACCTCCAGCGGGTTGTGGATATACCGCGTCGGGATCGAGATCGCGCCGGTGTATACGCCCGCGCG
>JAISVY010000013.1 GCA_031271325.1 Oscillospiraceae bacterium | reverse complement strand
TCGTGCGCGGAGTATATCCGGGAATACACGCCGACAGGAGCTTTTTGCCCCGGCGTAAGCGCCGTTACTCCAACCGTATGATAGCCAATGCCATATTCCCCCGTGCTGCCGTCACGAACTACTCCCAAGCCTTCCATCTTAGCACTGAAAGGCTTTGTCACGTCACTGTCATCTACAATAAGGATTGATTTTTGGCTTAGGCAACCCTTAATCTTCTTAATGTAGTTCTCAAACAGCCTTACTCCGCTACAAAACTCAGACATGTTTCGAGAAAGGCGGTCTATGGTCTTCTTTAGGCTGATGGATTCAGCCAGCGTCCGACCAATCTTCGACAGATGGCAGCTTTGGCTGCACAGCATCCCATAAATCATCTGCGACACAAACTTAGAACCTGTTCCCATAGGTGGAAGTATCAGAGCGGCGTGCGATTTTTTCGCTGGACAAGGAAATTTTTCGCAGGAATACTTGACGTATTCCAAGGAAAATTGACGCAGTACGGAGAAAAAATCGCCGCCGATGTGGTGCTTTCTAACCTATGGGAACAGGTTCTAAAACTCCGGGCGGGATAAGCCGCTTGATATTTGGTGACTGTACAAAGTAAGTGCAAGCAAAGGAGCAACAAGTTATGCGGAGCCGTGAGGAGCAGAAGAAAAGCGATTGCAATTAGGGTGAAAGAAGGGTAAAATGGGAAGAAACCAGCGCCATCTGAGGCATAAGCGGGAAAAAGAGGCGCGCTCACGCAGAGGGGCACGGAAATCTTGATTTTCGGTCAGAGTAAACGCGCCCCCTGTATGGGTCGGATTAGAATGCGTGTCTTGCGGAGAAAGATGAGGCGGTTACTTTTTCAGAAGCGCGGGTTTCAAGAGGATTTCATTGGGTGGGATTTTGGTTTGTCCGAGCTTTTGTGCAAGCCCTTGACCATAGAGAAAGTTGAACAGCTCAACCGGTGATTTTCCGCCCAATTTTTCTCTTGAATAGGAATTTATATGGGACAACATCCTATTGATCGAAGTGTTGAAAATTGCGTGTTCGCCTGAAAGGCGAACGAGCGCAGCGCTTGCGAACAGGCGCCTATGGCGCGGTGTCACGTTTTCCTCGCCTCGCGGGCGGTCACCTTTCACCCTCCGGCTACGCTCGCTGGCTCGCTACGCCTGCGGGTTCCAAGTCTCCCTGCGAGGCGGGTTCACGCTTCGTTTTCAAGCCGGAGCGGGCAATTTTCAACATGCCCATAATCATCCTACCAAATTATTCGAGGAGGAAAACGTATGAAATTTCCCGGTATCCCGCAGGTCGCTTACAAAGGCGGCGACACCTTTAGCTTCCAATGGTACAACCCCGACGAGGTAATTCTGGGCAAGCCGATGAAGGAGCACTTGAAATTTGCTCTCGCGTGGTGGCATACCCTGTGCGCCGAAGGTTCCGATATGTTCGGCGGCGGCACGGTCGACAAATCGTTCGGAGCCGACAAAAGCGACGTGATCGCCCACGCCAAGGCGAAGGTTGACGCCGGTTTCGAGATCATGCAGAAGCTCTCGATCGGCTATTTCTGCTTCCACGACGCGGACTTGGTGGAGGAAGCTCCCACGCTTGCCGAGAGCAACAAACGCCTCGACGAGGTCACCGACTATATTAAGCAAAAGATGGACGAAACGGGTATCAAGTGTCTCTGGGGCACATGCAATGCTTTCTCGCACAAGCGCTTTATGGCGGGCGCGGGCACTTCGCCCAGCGCCGACATCTTTGCCTACGCCGCCGCCAAGATCAAGAAAGCGGTGGAGCTGACCGTGAAGCTCGGCGGCACGGGCTATGTCTTCTGGGGCGGGCGCGAAGGGTACGAAACGCTGCTGAACACCGATGTGAAGTTTGAGCAGGAGAACCTTGCCCGCCTGATCCGCATGACGGTGGAGTACGCGCGGAGCATCGGGTTCAAAGGCGATTTCTACATAGAGCCGAAGCCGAAGGAACCGAGCAAGCACCAATACGACGTGGATGTGGCGACCGCCTGCAACTTCTTGCGCGCGCACGGCTTGCTCGGCGACGTGAAGATGAACGTCGAGGCCAACCACGCGACGCTGGCCGGGCATACCTTCCGCCACGAGCTGCGCACCGCCGCCGTCAACGGCGTATTCGGCTCGATTGACGCGAACCAAGGCGACCTGCTGCTGGGCTGGGACACCGACCAATTCCCAAGCGACGTGACCGACGCCACCTTCTGTATGCTCGAAGTGCTCAGCGCCGGAGGCTTCACCAACGGCGGTCTGAACTTCGACGCGAAAACCCGCCGGATGTCCCATACGCCGGAGGACATCTTCCACGGCTTCATCACCGGGATGGATACCTACGCGCTGGGCTTGCGCAACGCGGCGAAGATCATCGCGGACGGACGGCTCGCCCAATTCACCGAGCAGCGTTACGCGAGCTACAAGAGCGGTATCGGCGCGGACATCCTCTCCGGCAAAGCCGGGCTGAAAGAGCTGGAAGCGTATTCGATGCAAAAAGAGCCGCAGATTCCCGACAGCGGCCGTCAAGAGATGCTCGAGGGAATTTTTAACCGCTTAATATTTTCATAATAAATTGTTCATTTTTGGTTGACAAACACAAAACTCTGTGGTAGACTGGATTCATCTTGGGCGAAATGCGCCAAAAGCATACCAAATATAGGAGGAATGCAAACATGAACAGCAAATCCCGTCTCATCGCAGTGCTTCTCGCTCTGACCCTCATCCTCGCGTTCACGCTCACTGCCTGTCAATCCGCCAGCGACACCGGCGACACTGGCTCCGGCGACACCGGCGGCTCCAGTGATCCGGTCGGCGACGCTGCGGACGATCCCAGCATCACCACGCTGAATCTCTACAGCTTTACCAACGAGGTTCCCAACATGGCGCTGCGCTATGCCGAGCTCTTTCCCGACTTCAAGCTTGCCATCAACAACACCATCGTAGCCACCGACGGCGGCGGTTACCAGACAACCCTTGACACGGCGCTGGCCGGCGGCGGCGCGGACGCGCCGGACATCTATTGCGCCGAAGCGGCGTTCGTCAAAAAATACATACAAGGCGATATGAAAAGCTATGCCGCTACATACAAGGAACTCGGCATTGATGTGGACGCACTGATCTCTTCCGCCGGTATCGCTCAGTATTCCGTTGACATCGGTACCGCTGACAACGAAGTGGTCGCGCTCGGCTATCAGGCCACCGGCGGCGCGATGATCTATCGCCGCTCGCTCGCGATCGACACATGGGGCACCGACGATCCCGAAGAAATCAAAGCAAAGGTCGGCCCCGGCTGGGATCAGTTCTGGGTTGCCGCCGAAGAGCTGAAGGCGAAGGGTTACGCGATTGTCTCCGGCGACGGCGACATCTGGCACTCGGTTGAAAACGGCTCCGACTACGGCTGGCTCAACGACGCCGGTCAGCTGGTCATCGACCCCAAGCGTGAGCAGTTCTTCGATATGTCCAAGAGACTCAAAGACAACGGTTACCACAACGATACCGTTGACTGGGAAGAACCCTGGACAGCCGATATGCGCGGCGAAGGTCCGAAGCAAGTCTTCGCGTTCTTCGGTCCGGCTTGGCTCATTAACTATGTCATGCCCACCGACGCCCCGACCTTCGGCGACTGGGCGGTCACCGAGCCTCCTGTCGGCTTCTTCTGGGGCGGCACATGGGTTCTCGGAAACAAAGGCAGCAAGATAAAGCAGTCTGCCGGAGAACTTATCGAATGGATCACCCTTGACTCATCCGCAACAGGTCTTCAGTCCTATTGGGCGGCGGGCAACCTCTATGACGGCGCTCAGCACGCCGACCTGCAGGGTCTTTACGACGCCAGCAGCATCAAGAAGGATTCCGTTGCTTCTGCCGTGGTTATGGAAACGGCGGACGGTTCCCTCGACATGATGGCCTCGCAGAACATTTTCCCGACCTTTATCGCCGCCAACGCGCAAGCCAGCGGCAAAAACCTGACGCAGTACGACGAAACCATCAACAGCTTGTGGCGCGATCAGGTACGTGAGTACACCGCAGGGAACAAAGACAAAGAAACCGCCATTGCCGATTTCAAACAACGCGTTTTAGACGAACTGGGAATCTCTGCCGCATAAATAACGGCAAACTATTCACCGACGGGGCGGGGCGGGCAACCGCCTTGCCCCATCGGTCATTTTGGGGGCGGAACGTATGCCAAAAAAAAGAAAGGGCGTCAGCTACGCCAAATACGGCTATATTTTTTCCATTCCGTTTGTTCTCATCTTTCTGATTTTTTCTCTCTATCCGATCATCTACACCGTTATGGTGTCTTTTTCTGATTTACGCGGATTCGGAACAGAACTGAATTTCCTCGAAAAACCGTTTGATAACTTCATTTCCGTGTTAAACAACCAGACCTTTACAAAAGCTTTGGCCAATACCGCCCTTATCTGGATGCTGAACTTTATTCCGCAGATGCTTGTGGCTCTTGTGCTCGCCGCTTGGTTCACCAACAAGCGGACAAAGATAAAAGGGCAGGGCATCTTCAAAATCCTTTTCTATATGCCAAACATCATCACGGCGGCATCAATCGCGATTCTCTTCGGTGCCTTATTTGGGCAGGACGGTCCCGTTGACTATCTTTTGAAGAGCATTGGCGCCGTGCCGAAGGATGTCCCTTTGCGTCTGCTCAGCAACGGATGGGTATCGCGGGGGATTGTGGCGTTTATCCAGTTCTGGACATGGTACGGCTATACAATGCTGATCTTGATCTCCGGCATCAACGGCTTGAACCCCGAAACCTTCGAATCCGCCGATATAGACGGAGCCTCCCCGCGCCAGACATTCTTTCACGTCGTTCTGCCGAATCTGCGTACCGTGATGATCTACACCCTTGTCACCAGTTTGATCGGCGGGCTGCAGATGTTTGACGTTCCGAGGGTATTCCAAAACGGGCAGCCGGACGGCGCTACGATGACAGCCTCCCTTTTCATTTATAACCAAGCCTTCGGCACCGCCCACATCATGAATATGGCGGCGGCGGCCAGCCTTCTGATGTTTATCCTGATTGCCGTGCTTTCGGTCGGCATCTTCTTCATTCTGCGTGACCGGGACGCGATTCGGGAACGCAAGCAGGAGAAGGCGCGCCTAAAAGAGTGGAAAAAAGCGGGAGGTGAAGCCAGATGACCGGGTTCGAGAAAAGAGAAAGCATTCCCAAAAGCTCTAATGCGGGAACGATAACCTATAAGGTTGTCAAGTATTTCATCTGTATCCTTCTTGCCGTCATCAGCATCATCCCGTTTTATATTATGATCATGAACGGTACCCGCAGCAGCCCGGAGATCCGCACAAACGCGATCGCGTTCCTCCCGTCGATTTATATTGGGAGAAACTTGGATGTTTTGACACGGGGCAGTTTTGATCCGCTCGTTGGGCTTATCAACTCATTGATTATTTCCTCCGGCGCGACGATTCTTTCGGTCTATTTTTCCTCCTTGACAGCTTACGGTCTGGTGGCTTATAATTGGAAACTGCGGCAGCCGTTTTTCTCGTTTATCATGGCGGTCATGATGATTCCGGCCCAAGTATCCGCCATCGGGTTCTATCAGTTCATGTACGGGTTAAACATGACGAACAACTACCTGCCGCTGATCATACCGGCGATTGCCGCGCCGGGGATGGTGTTCTTCATGCGGCAGTATTTGATGGCGACACTGCATTTAGACATCGTAAACTCGGCGCGGGTGGACGGTTCGGGCGAATTTCACACATTTAACCGGATTGTGCTGCCCATCATGATTCCCGCGATTGCCACACAAGCCATCTTTTCTTTTGTAGGCAACTGGAACAACCTCTTCCTGCCGATGGTGCTGCTGACGGACAAGAGCAAATATACCATGCCGATCATGGTGACTTTGCTTCGCGGCGACTTTTACCGTGTGGAATACGGTTCTGTCTATATCGCGCTGACGCTCACCACATTGCCGCTGTTCCTGATTTATTTCCTGCTCTCGCGCTATATCATCGCAGGCGTCGCCCTGGGCGGCGTGAAAGAGTAAACGCACGAAGTGTTGAAAATTGCGTGTTCGCCTGAAAGGCGAACGAGCGCAGCGCTTGCGAACAGGCACCTTTGGTGCGGCATCGCAAGCCGGAGCGGATTTTCAACATGCCCACACACAAAAAAACGGAGGGAAACACGTTATGCCGGAACTCAAGGGCAGCAAAACCGAGGCAAACCTGATGTCGGCGTTCGCCGGGGAATCCATGGCGCGCAACAAGTACACCTACTACGCGGGGCGCGCGAAGAAAGACGGGTATGAGAAGATCGCGGAGCTGTTTTTAGAAACGGCCGAGAACGAAAAAGAGCACGCAAAAATCTGGTTTAAGCTGCTCCATGACGGCATCGCCGGAACCGACGCCAACCTTAAAGACGCCGCGGCGGGCGAGAACGCGGAATGGACCGATATGTATCCCCGTTTTGCCGCGGAAGCCAAAGCCGAAGGCTTTGACCGTATCGCGTACTTGTTTGAGGAAGTCGGGAAGATCGAAAAGGCGCACGAGGAGCGGTATCTCTCCCTCCTGAAGAGTCTCGAAGACGGAAGCGTGTTTACCGGCGCAGGCAAGTGGAAGTGCCGCAACTGCGGCTTTTCCCTGAGCGGCGACCAAGCCCCGGACGCTTGCCCCGTCTGTTCCCACCCGAAAGCGTATTTCGAGCGGGCATAAACATGAAAAGCAGCAAACTCTCAATCTAGAAGCTCTAAAAACCTCATGTTCGCCGCTAGGCGAACGAGCGGAGCGCTTGCGAACAGGCGGCTGTGCCGCGGCATCGCAAGCCGGAGCGGGAGGTTTTTAGAGTGCCAATCTAGGCAGATTGGGGGTTTGCTGTATATTTGTATACAGGGGAGATACGTTTGCTGGACATTAAGAAAGAGGGCTGTTTGTTTGATCAGTTGTCACTCGGCGAGGTGATGCTGCGCCTTGACCCGGGCAGCGGGCGGATTCGCACGGCGCGGGAGTTCCGGGTGTGGGAAGGCGGCGGCGAGTATAACGTAGCGCGGGGGCTGCGCAAATGCTTCGGGCTGAATACCGCTGTGGTCACGGCGTTTGCCGACAACGATATCGGACGCTTGGCGGAGGATTTGATCTGTCAGGGCGGCGTGGATACGCGCTTTATCCGCTGGCTGCCGTTTGACGGAATCGGACGGAGCGCGCGGAACGGGTTGAACTTCACAGAGCGGGGCTTTGGGGTGCGCGGCGCGGTCGGCGTCAGCGACAGAGCCAACACCGCTGTTTCCCAACTGAAACCCGGCGACATAGATTGGGAGCAAATTTTCGGCGGGTTTGGCGTTCGGTGGTTCCATACCGGCGGCATTTTCGCCGCGCTGTCGGAGACGGCGGCGCAGACCGCGCTGGAAGCCGCGAAGTGCGCGAAGAAGCACGGCACAGTTGTCAGCTATGACCTCAACTACCGCCCTTCGCTCTGGAAGGATTTCGGCGGTCAGGAGAAAGCGCGGGCAGTCAACCGCGAGATCGCGCAATATGTGGATGTAATGCTCGGCAATGAGGAGGATTTCTCGGCGTGTCTCGGTTTCGGGACGGGCGGCAGTCTGAGCAGTCTGGACATCGGCGGATATAAGAAGATGGTGGAAGCCGTCTCGGCGGCGTATCCGAATCTCTCCGTGATCGCGACGACACTGCGCACGGTCAGGACGGCGACCAGCAACGATTGGTCGGCGATCTGCCTCGCCGGAGGAGAAGTGATGCAGGGGATGTCGTTTGAGGGGCTGGAGATTTTCGACCGTGTGGGCGGCGGCGACAGTTTCGCTTCCGGCTTGATATACGGTCTGCTGACCGGAAAAGACCCGCTGACCGCGTTGAACTGCGGTATCTGCCACGGCGCGCTCGCGATGACGACCCCGGGCGATACGTCGATGGCGTCGCAAAAAGAGGTCGAAGCGCTGATGAAGGGCGCGCTCGCGCGGGTGCAAAGGTAGGAACGGCGATGAAAGCATTTATGGACGGCGATTTTTTATTAACGACGGAGAGCGCGAAGAAACTCTATCACGGATTCGCGGCTCCGGCGCCGGTGATCGACTATCACTGCCACGTCAACCCCGCCGAGATCGCACAAAACCGGCGGTATGAAAACGTGGCGCAGCTTTTTCTCGGCGGCGACCACTATAAGTGGCGGCTGCTCCGCGCGGGCGGCGAGCCGGAGGAGTTCGTCACCGGCGGCGGTACGGACTATGAGAAGTTTGCGGCGTTTGCCCGCGTGCTCCCGAAAGCCGCCGGGAACCCGGTATACCATTGGACGCATTTGGAACTGCAGCGGTATTTTGACTGTGACATCCCGCTCTCGCCCGCTACGGCGGATGAGATTTGGCGGCGCTGCAACGCCCGGCTGGACAACCTGACCGTGCGGGACATCCTGCGGCGTTCCCGCGTCGAAGCTCTCGCCACGACAGACGACCCCGCCGACAGTTTGGAATGGCATAAAGCGGTTGCCGCCGATCCGTCGCTTGAGACGAAGGTTTACCCCACGTTCCGCCCGGATAAAGCGATACACATAGAGAAACCGGAATTTGCGCCGTATCTCGCAGCGCTCGGCACGGCGGCGGGAATCCGCGTCAAGACGCTGGACGACCTGTTCGCCGCGCTGGAAACCCGGATCGGCTTCTTCGGGGCGGCGGGATGCCGCGCTTCCGACCACGGGCTGGATTCCGTTCCCTATGCAGAGGATGCGGAGGGGCAGGCTCCCGCCGTCCTCGAAAGAGCGCTGAACGGCGAGGCGCTCAGCGCTGCGGAAATAGAAAAATTTCAAACCGCGCTGCTGCTCTTCTTGGGGAGGGCTTACGCCAAGCGCGGTTGGGTTATGCAGCTGCACTACGGCGTGCAGCGCGGCATCAACGCCGCAATGACCGCGTCAATCGGCGCCGATACCGGGTTCGACGCGATCGGCACGGCGGGGAACGGCAGAAAGATCGCGGCGCTGCTGAACGCGCTGAACCAGACCGGGCAGCTGCCCAAGACGATCCTGTATTGCCTGAACCCCGGTGACGACGCGATGCTGGACACCGTCTGCGGATGCTTTGCGGAGGTTCAGCACGGCAGCGCGTGGTGGTTTAATGACTCCAAGCAGGGTATGGAGCGTCACCTGACCGGGCTTGCGAGCCGCGGCCTGCTGGGCGGGTTTGTCGGCATGCTGACCGATTCGCGCAGCTTTCTGTCTTACACGAGGCATGAGTATTTCCGCCGGATTTTATGCAGCCTGCTGGGCAGGTGGGTCGAAGACGGCGAGCTTCCCCATGATATGGAAGCCTTGGGTGCGCTCGTGCTGGACGTCAGTTACGGGAACACAAAGAGATTTTTTGGGTTTTGATTGCTGCCCGCGCTACGCGAAGAACCGCCCGCTCCGGTCTGCGGTATCGAGCCAAAGCTGTGTTCGCAAACGCATCGCTCGTTGGTTAGGGCAATTTAGTTTCGTAATCACTGGTTACAAACTGCAACTAACTTGGGTTATAATGTAAACCGTGTTTGGTTGTACTAGCGCTATTGGGCGCATAAATGTGCGCCATCACGATTGT
>JAISVY010000011.1 GCA_031271325.1 Oscillospiraceae bacterium | reverse complement strand
TACACCGTCGCGAGTTCCGGTGAGTCAGGCCGCATGTACGGTACATACGCCCTGTGCTCAAAACTCGCGCTGGGCGAAGAGGCGTTTTCCCTCACAAGCGCACCCGCCGTTTCGGAACGCATCCTCAACCACTGGGACAACGTTACGGGTACCGTCGAGCGCGGTTACAGCGGCGCTTCCCTTTTCTTCCATAACGGAGACATCTCTTACGATGCGGAGCGAATCCGGTTTTACGCACGTCTGCTGTCATCAGTCGGGATCAATCGCGTCTGCCTGAACAACGTGAACGTCACCCCGCAGAGCGCGAAGCTGATCACAAAAGCCATGCTGCCGCAGATGGCGGCGCTCGCCGCGATCTTCCGGGAGTTTTGCATCCGGCTGATCATCGCGGTTGACTTCAATAGCCCCGTTCTGCTGGGAGGGCTTGCTACCTCCGACCCGCTGGATGGCGCCGCCGCCGCGTGGTGGCGAAGTGCCGCCGATATAGTGTATCAAGAGATCCCCGACCTCGCGGGCTTCTTGGTCAAAGCCGATTCCGAGTTTCGCGACGGTCCCGCCGCGCTGGGGCGCACACAGGCCGACGGCGCGAATGTTATCGCCCGCGCCCTAAAACCTCACGGCGGCAAGACATACTGGCGCTGCTTCGTTTACAACTGCGAGCAGGATTGGCGCGACCCCGTGACCGACCGCCCCAAAGCGGCGTACGATCACTTCTTTCCGCTGGACGGCTCGTTTGACGATAACGTCATTCTGCAAATCAAGCACGGTCCGTCCGATTTTCAGGTGCGTGAGCCAAACTCCCCGCTGATCGGCGCGATGAAGGACACCGCGCAGGCGATCGAATTGCAAGTGACCCAGGAATACACCGGGCAGCAAATCGACCTGTATGCGCTGGCGGTGCAGTGGGAGGAGATTTTTGCCGCTCCGGTCTCCGATACGCGCCTGACCCGCGACCTGTTCGGGCGGGAGATAAGCGCCGTCGCCGCTGTGGCGAACACGGGCAGCGATCAAAACTGGACGGGGCACACGCTGGCGCAGGCAAACCTCTACGCCTTCGGGCGTTTCGCGTGGGATCCGAAGGCTGCGGCGCGGGACGTTCTCAACGACTGGATCGGGCTGACGTTCGGTACGGTTTCCGCTTTGCGAGAACCGCTGCTGGACATGCTGCTGTCTTCCCGCGGCGTATACGAGAAGTACAACGCCCCGCTCGGCGTGTGCTGGATGGTCAACATCCACCATCACTACGGACCCAGTCCCGAAGGGTACGAGTTCTCCAAGTGGGGTACATACCACCGCGCAAGCCGCACGGAAATCGGCGTGGACAGAACCGAAAAGGGCACCGGCTATACCGCGCAGTACCATCCGTATCTGAACAAACTCTACAGCGATCCGAAGACCTGCCCGGAAGAGATGCTGTTGTATTTCCACCGTCTGCCGTATGATTTTGTGCTGAAAAGCGGCAAAACCATCCTGCAGCACATCTACGACACGCATTTTGAAGGGGCGGAAGCGGTCGAAGGCTTTATCCGAACATGGGAGGCGCTAAAACCCCGTCTGCCGGAGAGCGCGTACCGCTCGGTTGCGGAGCGTCTGCGGCGGCAGCTCCAAAACGCCCGCGAATGGCGGGACGTGATCAATACATACTTCTTCCGGCACACCGGCATCCCCGACGCAAAAGGGCGGCACATATACCCGTAACCGCCGCCTTCGCTAACGCAAACAGGCAGACATCCCTGATATTATACTGATAAGAAACGAAACAGGAGGACATACTACCGTGGTAAAAAAAAAGAAGCTCCTTACACTGGCGCTGGCGCTCGCGCTCCTAGTCTCGGCCGTACCCACGGCCGCGGCGGCTGACGGCATGGAAGCGAGCTTGGCTCTCCCTTCGCTCCGCGAGATTTACAAAGATGATTTTCTGCTTGGCGCTATCTTTACGCCGGACAATGTTACCGACCGCCGTCTCGGCTTAATGGAACGCCATTTCAACGCGCTGACGGCGGAGAACGTGATGAAGCCGAACGCGTTCACAGAGTCAAAGGGCAATTATGATTTTTCCTTTGTCGATTGGCTGTTGGAGAGTATCCCGGATTTCGCGATACACGGGCATGTGCTCGCGTGGCATTCACAGTCCGCCGCGTGGCTGAACGTCGGGTTGAACCGGTCGCAGGCAAAAGCCAACCTGGAGGCGTATATCAAAGCGGTTGCGGGGCATTTTGCCGGCAAACTGATCTCTTGGGATGTCGTAAACGAGGCGTTCACAGACGGCGTAGGGAACCCTCCGAGCGATTGGCGGGACGCCCTGCGTAAAGATTCGGCTTGGTACAGAGCCTATGCGAACGGTGCCTCCGGTCAAGAGAGCGGCGCGGACTATATATATGACGCCTTTGTCTTCGCCCGGCAGACGGATCCCAGCGCCGTGCTGTATTACAATGATTTTAACGAGACGATGCAGGGCAAGCGCGAGGCGATCGCGCTAATGGCCGAGGAACTGAACGCGCAGTGGGAGAGCGATCCCCGCAACACCGAACCCGGCCGCCTGCTGATCGAAGGGCTTGGTATGCAATCGCATTTCTTTATTGACGACCTCAATGTGGATGACGTAGAGGCGACCATTGAGCGCTTTGTTGAAACCGGCTGTGAGGTCAGCGTCACCGAGCTGGATATTCCCGCCGGGAACTGGATGTCGATGCACAGCCTTAACGCGGAAACGGAGAAGCAGCAAGCCGATCTGTACGCGCGGCTCTTCCAAATTTATAAAAAATACAGCGAAAACATTGCGCGTGTCACCTTCTGGGGTTTGGAGGACACCGCAAGTTGGCGCAGGCAGGGGGAACCGCTCCTGTTCGACGGTTCGTTCAACGCGAAGCCCTCGTTTTACGCCGTCGCCGACCCGGACGGTTTCTTGGAAGGACTGTATAACGACCCGGCTACGCGGGACGCTGTTTTAGTCGAAACGCTCAAGCCCGAAACCCCGCCGGAAGAACCCGAAGAACCCGTAACCCCGGAAGAGCCGGAAGAGCCGGATACGTCCGATATGCCGGAGTGGGCGCGGGAACGCCTCCTCGCGGCGCTGGAAGAGGGGTTCGTGCCCGAAGACCTGCAAAGCGATTACACGCAGCCCATTTTACGCGGCGAGTACGCCCGCCTCGCGCTCAACTGGCTGATGAAAACCACCGGCAAAGACGCGGAAACCCTGCTTGCGGAATACGGTTCGCGGAATATTACGTTCAGCGATACCGACGATGCCGACATCGTCACGGCAGGCAACCTTGGCTTAGTTGACGGCAGCGACGGCAAGTACAACCCCTTGGGCACCATCAACCGCAGACAGTCCGCGCGTCTGATCTGCAACGTCTTGGCGGCGCTGGGCAAGGACGTGACCGGAGCGCCGGCGGCGGATTTCAGCGACACCGCCGATATGCCCGAATGGGCGATAGGCGCGGTCAATTATGTGACCCATACGGGCATCATGACCGGTACCGACAACGAAGCGAAAACGTTTGAGCCGATGCAGGTCTATTCCCGCGCACAGGCCATCGTGACCTTCTATGGATTAGACACATAAGAAAGGGGCAACAAACCGTGAAAAAGCTGGCTGCCGCGCTTGCGCTCATTCTTCTGCTCGCCCTAGTGGGCGGCTGTACCCCAACGGAACTGATTGTTGACGGAATTGCCCATCCGCTTGACAAAACGTCGATCTATATTCCCGACAAAGACTTGGGAGACAGCGGCATAAAAGACCTGCGCCACGCAAAAGCGCTGGAGTATCTCGGTCTGAAGGGCAATAAAATCACCAATATAAGCCCGCTGAAAAACCTAACCGCCCTGATATATTTAGATGTCAGCGTAAACAATCTGGAAAGCATTCAAGACCTCGGAAAGCTGACGAAGCTGACGCAGCTGAACATCAGCGACAACAACATAACCGACCTCGGCGTCTTGAGAGAGCTTCCCAATATAATGGAACTGAAACTAAGCGGCAACCCGATCACCGACATCTCCGTGCTCAAAGAAATGACCGGTTTGACGCACCTGGAGTGTGCCGACACCCAACTGACCGACGAACAAAAAGAAGAGTTGTCGGCCGCCCTGCCGAATTGCGACATCTGGTATTTCCGAAGTCCGGTGTAAGCATCTGTTCCCATAGGTGAAAGTAACAGAGCGCTCCGTCCGCCGGACGGAGCGCTCTGTTAACGCTACGATAAGGATTGCCGAACAACACCATGCTTCACAACTCGCGCCTGCGGCGCTTCGGGTTGAAAAGGGGTTTGCTCCTACGACAGGCGCAAAGTCTTCACACATCTTGTCAGAACCCGGCGCAAAGGGATCCAAAGAGCGAGGCAGAGCACGACATTCCCGGCGCAATGAACAAGGTCGAAAGGGATGCCGGAAATCCACCGGGCTAACGCGGAGGGGAACCCGCTGATGAATATATACGGAATTGCGTCCATTGCGCCGAACAGCAGCCCGAACACGCCGGCTACCGCCGCCATGATCCACAGGGAGTCAAACGACCGGCACAGCCATGTGACCAACGCTAAAATGGTCCATACATACAGATAGGTAACCCACCACAACCCGAAGCCGTAATAGATGCCTTCCAGCAGCACAAAGATATAGATGATAAACAGAACCTTGTGCCGGAATGTTACGGTAAACAGCATCACCAGCAGGGATACGACCTCGACATTGGGCAAAAAGGGCATAAAAGCGGCCTTTGCCACCTGAAACCCGAACAGCAGCGCGGCGCTGACCGCGAGCGCCGCTACCGTACGGGTTGTCTGCCCGGCGTTTTTCACGGCGTTATCCCCACGTTGTCAGTACAAGCTCAAACGTGTCGCCGTCGGCGACCGGCGTGGTATCCACGCCTTCCGTTAAGTCCGCGCCGTTTTTCTTAAGAAGCCAGAATTCCTTTAGGGCGTCGTCCGCCGCTCTCCCTTTGACCGATGTGACCATCAGACCGTATGCGCTTTCCTCGCCTTCGATCAGGTTCTGCTCTTCCAGCGCCTGCCTGAGGAATTCCGCGTCGGTACGGAATTCCACCGTCTCCGTTTCCCCGTCGGCGACGATGTCTACGCGGAGCGCTTTCTCTCCGGTCTGCGTTTCGGGGCGCGTCAGAAACCAGACGGCCGTAAACGCTCCCGCGAGGATGATCAGCGCGGCGATAACGGCGATAATGGCTTTTGTTTGCTTTTGCATGTTTTCACTCTCCTGTTCAGTATAAAATAACCTCAGTCCCGCAGGACTGAGGCGTATAAAGCGACACCGGAACACGGCCTTCCCGGCAAAGCCACACCCTCCATATCCTGTGGAGTGTTGTGGAACCGAACCGGCAGGTCTTCCGACTGAGACAGATTCGCTTATCCGCCTTCCCGGGGAGGTATCCCCAGTGGCTTGTGTAAACACGTGGATAAGCCGCGTCATCACGGCAGCAGGACTGTCTGGGATTTTCACCCGATTCCCTATTCTCGCGCTTTTTCAAACGCGCACCGGTACGTCCAATATTGAGTTTGGTTAAGTATACCATATGCAATCGCCGGGTGTCAAGAACAAAATCCGTCCGGGCGGGCTTTCTCAAACGGAGTAACTTCGCAAAGCAAGTGCAACAGTGGCTGATGGGGTAGCGTTTACTGTGAGACGTGGAATATGGTAACCTTTAGTCTGGGAAATGAACCGCGGACGAGGAGGTTACCATGTCGGACAAAAACAAGAGCAAACACCTAACGATGGACGATCGGCTTGAAATCCAAGAAGGATT
>JAISVY010000147.1 GCA_031271325.1 Oscillospiraceae bacterium | reverse complement strand
CTGATCCAAAAATCCGTCGCCGTGATACAGGACGAGGGTCTTGACGCAGACATAAGGGTCAGGAATCAGGACGAAAACGTAAACGTGCAGGTACATATGGTGTAGAAGGTTGCAGCAAGCCCGCGGGGGAGGCGTTTCAAGCATAGCGAGCCCGCGGGCGCAGCGGAATTTGACAGGGGGACGCAATGAAAACCACAATCGTCGTATATATCAATCGCTTTGCCGGCTGCGCATTTGCGCTGACCGGGGGATGCTGGCTGTTTCGGATTGAATTCGGCGTGTCGGCGCTGGGTTGGGCGGCGCTGCTGGCCGCGCTGTACGTGCTGGTCAAGCCGGTATACAGTTTGCTGGCAGCGCCGCTGGATATGTTCCTGTTCGGCGCGGGGACGCTTTGCCTAGACGCGCTGATGATCGTAATCGCAATGCCGTACCCGTTCGCCTACTGGCAAGCGCTGGCCGCCGCCGCCGTGGTTACGCTCGCGTTCACGCCGTATGAGAAAGCCAAGTCCCTCAATCCGTAAGTCTTTTATAGAGATCCAGCGCCTCCAGGAAATCCTCGCGGTAACCTTCTTCGTCAATACCCAAGCTGCCTTCGGCGAGGGCGATCACGCCGTCGATGTCTCCGGCGTATTCGGAGCCGCGCAGCAGGTCGCCAAACGCCGCCACCGAGCACGCGAAGCGGAAGTCCGAGCTGCCGGATTCCGTCATATCCTCAACATAAACAGGCTGTACCAATTCCAAACTCTCGCTTTCGCCCGGCTCTTTGTAGCGCAGCCGCACCTCAAACAGCTCGTTGGAAAACTCCGTCTCCGCGCCGTCCGGCGAGGTATATTTCTTACCGCCGGCGGAACTGTTCAGCTCCAGCTCAAACAGCATCACAACATCGGTACCCGCGCCGATTTCCCCGGCGTCTTTTGTATCGTCGGTAAAATCTTCGTTGCTCAGCCCGCGGTTTTCATAGCCTATCAGGCGGTAGCTTTTGACGTTTTGCGGGTTGAACTCGATCTGCGCTTTAACGTCGTCCGCGACGGTAAACAGGTTTGCCGCCAGCTCCTCCACCAGCACCTTCTTTGCTCCCGCGAGGTCGTAGATATAGGAATAGTTGCCGTTGCCCTCTCTGGAGAGCGTCTCCATAATATCGTCGCGAATGTTGCCGGTGCCGAATCCGAGAATGCTCATGTACACGCCGTTTCCGCGCTTTTCGCCGACCAGCTCCGCGAGGTCGCCGGTGCTGGACATCCCGACGTTGAAATCGCCGTCGGTCGCGAGGATCACCCGGTTGTTGCCGTCTTCAATCATGTTTTTCTCGGCAAGCGCGTACGCCGTCAGGATACCGTTCGCGCCGGCGGTGGAGCCTTGTGCTCTCAGGTTATTGATCGCGCCGAGAATCGTCTGTTTGTCCGCGCCGGAAACGCCGTCCAGAATCACGGCGGAACTGCCCGCATATGTGACGATCGAAACCCGGTCGTCTTCATCCAGCGTATCGATCAGCAGACGGAACGCCTCTTTCAGCAGCGGCAGTTTGTCATAGGAATCCATCGAGCCGGAAGTATCGATCAAAAAGGTCAGGTTGCTTCTGGGCAGCTCGCTTTTGTCTATATCCAAGCTTTTTACGCGGATGAACGCCATAACCCGGTCTTCCCTAAGCGGGGAAGGCGCTACTTCTGCGCGCAGCGAGAAGGGCGCGCCGCCCGGAAAGGGCATTTCGCCGTCGTAACGAAAGTAATTGATCAGTTCTTCGGTGCGCACCGCGCCGTGCGGCGGGAGGTTACCGCTCTCGAGATACCGCAGCACATTGCTGTAGGACGCGGTATCCACCTTGAGCGAGAACGTCAGCATGGATTCCACATCGGTCGGCACGGTGTTGTTCTCGTTGATCGTCAGGTAATCTTCACCGCTATACGGTCTTTGAAGATACGAATCGTTGGGTAGCAGGCTGTAGGGACTGTCTTGAACAAAATTGTCCATACGCGGGGCGGAGCAAGCGCCGAGCAATGTCAGCAGGGCGAGGAACACGGCGAGGGCGGTGATCTTTGTTTTCATGGTAAACGCTCCTTTTGAAATAGTTTTGGAATCGCGAAGCTCTAAAAACCTCATGTTCGCTGCCAGGCGAACGGCTCGAGAGCTTTGCGCGGCGGGGTCATCCTGTGCAGGGGGGAGGCGTTTTGCCTCCCGCAATACCTGCGGGCGGGAGGTTTTTGAGTGACACAGCCATAAGTGAAAACCCCCGGCGACTCCAAAACATTACAGCGTTTTCAATAATATTTTAAAATATATTTAATAGTTTCTTAAAGATTCGCCAACCCTCTTCCAAGACGCACCAGCGTATCCATGCTGTGGCGGCAGGTCAGGGTATACAGCACGCCGTCCCGCCGGAAGGTCAGCAGACTGTAGCTGTCCGTTTGTCTGCCGTATGCGCCTTCAAACCCGCTGATTTCGGTCAGTGTGTCCGGTCGAAGCTCGGCTTTTTCCAGCGTGAGCACAACGTCGTCGCGGTAGAGGTCGTCGGCGATTGTGTACACGCTCTTTTCGCGATCCTGCTCAAAGGCGCTTTGCGAGAACCCGTCCGGCAGCGGCGCGGACAATACAATCGGTTTGTAGACAGACACGGGTTCCGCCGGAGGATTTTGATGAATCAGCAGCCGGGGCAGTAGCAGGGTCAGCGCGAGACTGGCGGCAATCCCTCCGGCGGCGCTCAGGGCGATGTTGCGTCTGCGGGCGAAGATCC
This sequence comes from Oscillospiraceae bacterium, assembly GCA_031271325.1. Classification (GTDB taxonomy): domain Bacteria; phylum Bacillota; class Clostridia; order Oscillospirales; family UBA929; genus UBA929. The sequence continues at coordinate 686 of JAISVY010000147.1, read as the reverse complement.
GCGCGCGAACGCGCCGCTCCACGCCGCGCTCGTTCGGAACTTCTCCCGGGCGTTCGCTTTGCAGCTCCCGCCCAAGCTGTTCAGCGTAGGTGTTCGCGATATACCGCAGTAGCTCGTCGTCACGGTTCATCCGTAATCCCCTCCTCCCGCAGCAGCGTTTGCAGTTTTTTCTTCGCGCGGTGCAGCCGCACGGTGACGTTGTTCTCGCTCACGCCCAAGACGCGCCCGATCTCTTTGTGCGGCATATCGTAAGCGTACCTAAGCAGAAAGACCTCCCGCAGTTCCGCGCTCAGCCGCCCGACAATCCTGTATATATGGTCGGCGGTCAGGCGGGAGACGATGCTCTCTTCCTGATCGAACGAAACCCCCGTCCCGCCGTCCAGCTCTTCGGTGAGCGGCTGTTTCCGCCGCATGGTCAGCGCGGCGTTCTGCACGATCGTCATGACAAACGCGGCGCATTTCGGGCTTTGCGGATCGTCGATCTTGTGCAGATTCTTGTATACGCGGATAAAAGCCTCGCTCGCGGCATCCTCGGCAAGCGCGTAGTCCTGCAGGATACCGTAGGCTTTGTGCAGCATCAGCCGCCTGTAGCGGTTGAAGATGAACTCAAATTTGCTCTGTTCCCATTCTGTCGCAAAAAGGAAAACCAACGCCGTCACCCGCCCTCCAATCAATAAACCCCGCAA
>JAISVY010000137.1 GCA_031271325.1 Oscillospiraceae bacterium | reverse complement strand
GCCCGGAGCGGCACATACTCCCGCCCGGTCAGCGGCGCGACGATAAACACCGTGATCATGATCCCCGCCCGCACCGCCGACGGCGTGAATCCGGTGATCGCGACATACGCCAGCACCAGCGGCAGCGTAAGGAAAAACAAGCGTTTCCGGCTGCGTATCACCAGCGCGACGAACCCCGCGAGCATCGAAACGTGCAGCCCCGACACCGCCGCCACATGCGTCATCCCGGCGGTAAACAGGTTTTGGTTCAGCTCCTCGGAGAAGCTCTGCCTGTCGCCGGTCAGGATTCCGGTCAGCAGCGTCGCGCTGCCGCCGGAGAACAGCGACCGGATGCGGTCTTTGATCGCGCGTCCCCACAATACCGGTCTGTCCAACAGCCGGACGGAACCTTCCGTTACCGCGAAATCCTCATAAATCGTCGCTTTGAAGTGACTGCCCGAACGCGGCGTGACGGTGATACGGAACCGACCGGTCAGCCTGTCGCCCGGCTCGACCGTCTGCTCTCCGGAATAGTAGAGGGTTCCGTTAACGCCGTTCAGGCGCACGTCGGCTTGCTTCCCGTAGGGCGCGCCTCCCGAAAAACCGGCGGCTTCCAGCGTCAGTTCGGCGGTCTTGCCGTCGTACGCCCGCACAGGAGCGGGAATCGCGGCATACCGCCACACCGCAATCGCCAGCAGCGCGGCGACCGCCGCCGCAGTCATCACGCGACGCCTCACGAAAGCGCCTTCCCGTCCAGCACGCCGGTATAACGCTTGCGGAAAGCGGCGAACGTGTTTGTCTCTATCGCCTCGCGGATTTTTACCGTCAAGGTATTATAAAAGGTCAGGTTGTGCAGTACGGCGAGACGCAGCGCGAGCACCTCGCCCGCCTTGAACAGGTGCCGCAGATACGCCCGGGAATGGTTTGCGCACAACGGGCAGCGGCAGGACGGGTCAACCGGCGCGCCGTCTTCTTTATAGCGCTCGTTGAGGATGTTAATCCGGCCTTCCCATGTGTATAAGCGCCCGTGACGCGCGTTGCGGGCGGGCATCACGCAGTCGAAGAAGTCGATTCCCCGCGCAACCGCCTCGATGATGTTTTCCGGTGTGCCGACGCCCATCAGGTAGCGGGGTTTTCCGGGCGGCATGTGTTCCCCCACCGCATCCAGTATGTGATACATCATTGCCGTCTCTTCCCCGACGGCCAGCCCTCCGACGGCGTAACCCGGCATATCCAGCTCCGCAATCCGCTTCATATGGTCTGTCCGCAGGTCGTCATACGTGCCGCCTTGGTTGATTCCCCAGCACGCGCTGTCCGGGCGGCCGTCCCCGTCCGCCCGCAGGTTTTTGACCGCTTTTGCCGTGCGTTCCAGCCAGCGGGCGGTGCGCTCCGCCGACTGCTTCACGTATTCGTACGGCGCGGGATTCTCCACACACTCGTCCAGCGCCATGATGATGTCCGCGCCCAATTTGCGCTGGATTTCTACCGCGCCCTCCGGGCTTAGGAAGATCCGCCGCCCGTCCAGATGCGACGCGAACGAAACCCCTTCCTCGGAGATCTTGCGCAGCCGCGACAGCGAAAAAACCTGAAACCCGCCGCTGTCGGTCAGCATCGGCGCGTCCCAGCCCATAAACCCGTGCAGACCGCCAAGTTTGCGCACCGTATCCTCCCCCGGACGCAGGTGCAGATGGTAGGTGTTGCACAGCGCGATTTGGCACCCGGCGGCTTTCAGATCAAGCGCCGAAAGACCGCCCTTGATGGCGGCCTGCGTCGCTACGTTCATAAACACCGGCGTTTCCAGTGTCCCGTGTGGGGTGATGACCCTTCCCCGCCGCGCAAGACCTTCAGTTTTCAGAAGCGTGTACATGCATCTGTTCCTCGTATGCCAATTTCCAACCCTCGCCGCTGTATTAAGGGACTCCCCTCTCCGGCATCTGATCTGTATTACCCAAATAAGTTCGGTTACCCGACACCGGAAGCGCATAAAGTCAGCTCAACATAACGGCAATCCGGGCGTAAATTCCATGATTTTCCGGTCTATACCCGATAAAAACACTAGAACCCCGAACGTTTTTGCTATATCAATTTATCTCTTGAACCGCCCCGAATCCGTCAATCCTATGGGATGACAGCGCAAAATTTTTTCGCTGTTTTTTTACTTATAATATTGACATTGCAGTTTCTGCGTACCTTATCCTAATAAGCAGCTTCGGCAATCTATGAAACAGAGGAGAACGCGACCATGAAACGGCTTCGCCAACTGCGGAAAGAAAAAGGGCTCAGTCAATCTGAGCTGGCTGGGATCCTGCATATGACCCAAGGGATGATTTCCTATTGGGAGAAAGGGGATTTTGAACCGAACATCACCATCCTGAATCAACTGGCCAACCTGTTTGGCGTGACCATTGATTATCTTCTGGAGCGGACGGACATGCGCTGTGAAAACGGCGGCGCGGAAGACATCTATATGCATCTCGCGCAGGAAGCGCGGGCGAGGAATCTGTCCGAAAACGCCGTCCGTTCGGTGATTGCGCTTCTGGACAATTACAAATAAGACGCTCTAAATAGGGGCTGCTGAACAACTCTTTTTCGACCCGAAGCACCGAAGGTGCGAGTTGTCAAATTGAGAATTTTGGAGCTTTATTTCGCAGAAATCAAAGCGAAAAATTTTGAATTTGCCGGTCGAAAAGAGTTGTGAAGCGTAACGGCCGTGTTGTTCAGGAATCCATAAATAACCCGTTACAGACTCTTCGGTGAAACCTCAAACTTCAAGCTGATGTCGGCGGCGCGGACGGAATGCGTCAGCCCGCCGATTGAAATCAGGTCAACGCCGGTCGCCGCGACTTCGCGCAGATCTTTCTGCCCCATGTTTCCCGACGCTTCGGTCATGGCGCACCCGTTGATGATGCGCACCGCCTCGGTCATCGTCTCGTTATCCATATTGTCAAACAGAATCACGTCGGCTCCGGCACCGAGCGCTTGGAGCACTTCCTCCAGCGTGGTGGCTTCCACCTCGATCTTCATCGTATGCGGAATCGAATCGCGCATCGCCGAAACGGCGTTCGCGATGCCGCCCGCCGCCGCGATGTGGTTGTCCTTGATCAGCACGCCGTCTGACAGCCCCATCCGGTGGTTGCAGCCGCCGCCGACCCGAACGGCGTATTTTTGCAGAACGCGCAGACCCGGCAGCGTCTTGCGCGTATCGCAAATCTTGGTTTTTGTCCCGGCGATTTGCGCGACCGCTTCGCGTGTCCGGGTGGCGACGCCGCTCAGAAGCTGCAGCAGGTTGAGCGCCACGCGCTCCCCCGACAGGATCGCCCGCGCCGACCCCGAAACATCGGCCAATATCGTCCCTGCGCGCACCTCGTCGCCGTCTTTGCAGCGCGGTTTCACCACGACCTGAGCGTCGCCGTACCGCTTGCAAATTTCGTCAAACACGCGCTGCAAAATAAACAGCCCGCAAACGACCATCGGCTCCTTCGCGAAAAATTCGCCCATGATGTTCTTCTCCGGCGGCACGCAGCTCTCTGTTGTGACATCCCCCCAACCGATATCTTCTGTCAGGGCGGTTTTGATCAAGTGCTCCACGTCAAACATCGTTTTGACCCTCTTTCTCAATTCGGTACCCCAAAAACCCCCGCTTCGCCGAATGAAAACACGGGTTTTTAGAGTTTCTCAATATAATGCGTTCCCGCGCTTTCGCGGCGCGCCCGCGCCGCCGACAGCACGGCGCGGGCGGACAGCGCCATGTTGCGCGTTTCCGCCCATTCGCGCGTATGCGGTTCAGGCAGATCCGCCAGAACGCGCTCAATCTCGGCAAGCCCCCGCGTCAATCCACTCACGGTGCGGATCACGCCCGCATACTCGTCGCAGATCCGGCGAATTTTTGCCTGATATACGCCGGCAGTGACGCCCGCGTCCCGATTGTCCGTTGTCTGCTGTTCCTCGGTATTTGGCAATTGCTCATTGGTACTTGGGTATTGTTCACTGTTCATTGTCTCCGCCGCTCTCCGACCGAATACCAGGCATTCCAGCATCGAGTTGGACGCGAGACGGTTCGCGCCGTGTACGCCGGTGCAGGAGACTTCCCCCACCGCGTACAACCCCGGCAGGGTCGTCTGCGCGTGAAGGTTCACGCTGACGCCGCCCACTTGGTAATGCTGTACCGGGCGGACGGGGATCCAGTCCCGCGCGATGTCTATGCCGCGCGCGGCGCACTCCGCGGCGATGGTCGGAAACCGTTGCAGCAGGCGCTCCGCCGGTATCTCCGTCGCGTCCAAGCTGACGAACGGCGCGTCTTTCAACTCCCGCACAATGGCGCGGGAGACAATATCGCGCGGAGCGAGATCGGCCATCGGGTGTACGCCGGTCATAAAGCGTTCGCCGACTTTGTTGCGCAAGACGGCGCCCTCGCCGCGCACCGCTTCGGAAATCAAAAAAGCCCGCTCCGAAGGCTCCGCGCTGTACAGCCCCGTCGGATGAAACTGCACAAATTCCATATCCCGCAGCACCGCGCCCGCCTTTGCCGCCAGCGCAAACCCGTCGCCGGTCGCCGCAAGCGGGTTGGTTGTGTTGCTGTAAATCTGCCCCAAGCCGCCGGTGGCGAGCACGACAAACCGCGCGGAAATCACCGTCTTGCGTCCGCCGCGCAGAGCCAGAGCGCCGTTTACAGAGCCGTTTTCGCCGGTCAATAAACCGGTGATGAAGCAGCCGCCCAAAAACGAGATGCTCGCGCGGTTTGCCGCGAGCATCATCAGGGCGCGTACCGTCTCGCGCCCGGTGGCGTCGCCGCCCGCGTGGACGATGCGGTTGCGCGTATGCCCGCCCTCGCGCGTGATGGCAAGCTCGCCCTCCGCGTCGAGATCGAACGGCACGCGCATCTCCGCCAAACGGCGCACGTCTTCGGGTCCTTCCGCCGCCAGTACGCGCACGGCGGCTTCGTCGCAAAACCCCGCGCCGGCCAAGAGAGTATCCTCTACATGGTATTCCGGCGTATCGTCTTTGGCGATCGCCGCCGCGATGCCGCCTTGGGCAAGCCACGAGCTGGAGCTGTCTACGCTTTCTTTGGTGGTGAACAGCACCGACAGGCGCTTGTCGATATGCAGCGCGGTATACAGCCCCGCAAGACCGCTCCCTACAATCAGCACATCTGTTCTTATCTGATCGGTCATACCGCCATCATCCTCAGCAAGCTCGCGCGGGCGGCGTCCATCACAGCGGAATCAAGCTCCACACCCGCGGTTTCACCGTCCAGCGCGTCCCGCACGTCTTGAAGCTTCGTCTTTTTCATATTCGGGCAGAGTAAACTCTGGCTCAGCAAGAAACACTGCTGTTCCGGCGCGGTCACGCGCAGGCGTTCCGCGACCCCGGTCTCCGTACCGATGATAAACTGACCGCCCGGCGGCGCGTTCTCCACCTCGTTCAGAATCCAGGACGTACTGCCGGCTCCGTCGGCCAGCGCCACCACCTCCGGCGGGCATTCGGGATGCACCAGCAGCCGTGCGCCCGGGCGGGCGAGACGCGCTTCGCGCACGTCTTCCGCGCTGACGCGCCGGTGTACGGGGCAGTACCCGGGAAATAGAATAAACCGTTTCTCCGGCACGCGCGCGGCGACATACGCGCCGAGGTTTTGATCGGGCAGGAAGATGATTTCGTCCTCGCGTAGGCTCCGCGCGACCCGCTCGGCGGATGAGGAGGTACAGCAAATGTCGCACTCCGCCTTTACCGCCGCCGAGGAGTTGATATACGTCATCACCGCCGCTCCGGGGTGTTCGCGGCGCAGGCTGCGCACATCCGCCGGCGTGACCATGTCCGCCATCGGGCACCCCGCGTCCGGCGCGGGCAGAATCACACACTTGTCAGGGCTGAGGATCTTGGCGCTTTCGGCCATAAAACGCACTCCGCAGAAGATCAACGTCTTTTGCGGAGCCGCGGCGGATATTTTCGCCAGTTCAAAGGAGTCCCCGACCGCGCCGGCAATCTCCTGAATATCCATTGTCTGGTAGTAGTGCGCCAAAATCAACGCGTCTTTTCGCTTCGCAAGCGAACGGATTTTGTCTTGTATCATCGTTTATGATTCGTCCTCACCGTCGCCGCCGTGATCATGGTCATGATCGTGACAGTGACCGCATTGACAGTCCTCGCAGCCGCCTATCTCGAAGTTCAGTTTCTTGCCGCAGGAAGGGCAGCTGACCCCGCCCCTGAAGATGGTCTCCTCATCGACCACGAAGACGTTCTCACAGCCGGGGCAAGTGATTTCATATTCGTCCTCTTCGTCGTCGTCGTCGTCATCTTCGTTATCATCGTCATCATCGTCGTCGTCGTCATCGTCCATGCCGCTCAGCGCGTCCATCATCTCGGCGAATCCGTCCAGGTCGTCATCCAGCTCGTCTACGGAGTCTTCCAAAGCCGCGATATCCTCCTCCGCGTCGGTCAGCGCTTCGCTCATCGCGTCCAGCGTCTCAATGACGGCGGAGAAGAGTTTATACTCGTTTGTGCTGCGGTCTATCGTCAATCCCGCCATCAAGCCCTTCAGGAATTCCAGTTTTTTTGCGTACATAGGCAACCTCCTAGTTTTTTGCTCTTTCTAAATACTCTCCGGTGCGGGTATCAATCCGCAGTGTGTCGCCGGCGTTGATGAAGATCGGCACCTTGACCACCGCGCCCGTTTCCAGCGTCGCGGGCTTCAGCACATTTGTGGCGGTATCGCCGCGCACGCCGGGTTCAGTCTCGGTAACCAGCAGCTCCACAAAGGTGGGCGGCTCCAAGCCGAACACATTTCCCTTATACGAGAGCACCTTGCAGATCATATTCTCCTTGACCAAGTCAAAACGGCAGGTGGAGATGATGTCTTTGCCGATGGGAATCTGCTCGTACGTCTCGTTGTCCATGAAGTAGTACAAATCCTCGTCCACGTACAGGTACTGCATGTCGCGCCGCTCCACATAAGCGTTTTCAAACTTGTCGGTGGGGTTGAAGGTGCGCTCGATCACGCCCCCGGACAGCACGTTGCGGATCTTCGCGCGCACGAAAGCCGCGCCCTTACCGGGCTTGACGTGCTGGAACTCCACCACCTGCATGACCTGCCCATCCATTTCAAAGGTAACCCCGTTGCGGAAATCTCCCGCTGTAACCATCGTCTATTCCTCCCGATATCCCTATCTGGTATAGTTTCTCCGATATTGTATCGTATACGGCGCGGTTTGGCAAGCACAAAATAAATCAGACTGAAGACATCACCGCGCAGCCATGCGCCGTTTTGCCCGGCAAGTTCGGAAATCTTCACAAAGCGAAGTGTTGAAAATTGCATGTTCGCCTGTAAGGCGAACGAGCGCTTATGGCAATGGACAATGGACAGTTGACAATGGACAATTAGGACGCGTAGGGCGCGACGACCTCGGCGCGCCGCCGGGTTCACGCTTCGTTTTCAAGCCGGAGCGGATTTTCAACATGCCCAAAACTTCGGTTTTGCTCCGGGTGAAGCGGGTTGTCCGCAACCAGAATAATTTTCCCCGCCGCAGCCCAAAAAATGTGACCGGATACACAAACCGCTAATGCGGTGCTTTCTAACCTATGGGAACAGGTTCTTAGGGGCATGTTGAAAATTGCCCGCTCCGGCTTGCGATGCCGCGCCATAGGCGCCTGTTCGCAAGCGCTGCGCTCGTTCGCCCTTCAGGCGAACACGCAATTTTCAACACTTCGCTTAGAGTATTCTTAACTCTTTCGGCGCGTTCGTGAGGTTCTCGCAGCCCCCTTCGGTCAGTACGACCACGTCTTCGATCCGCACACCGAAGCGCCCGGGCAGATAGATCCCCGGCTCGGCCGAGATCACCGCGCCGGCGGGCAGCGCCCTCTCTTCCGAAGGGCTTGCGTTCGGCGGCTCGTGTATTTCCAACCCCAAGCCGTGACCGAACCCGTGTCCGAAGAAAGCGCCGTATCCCGCGTCGGTAATGACCGCTCTCGCAGCGGCGTCGATCTCTTTGCCCGCAACGCCCGCCTTCGCCGCCGCGATGCCCGCCTTTTGCGCCTCCAGCACGATACCGTAAACCGCGCGCATCTCCTCCGTCGCCTCCCCGACCGCCACCGTGCGCGTCATGTCGGAGCAGTAACCGCCGGTCACGCAGCCGATGTCGATCGTCACGAAGTCACCCCGCTCAATCACGCGCCCGGACGGCTCTCCGTGCGGCAGGCTCCCGTTGGCGCCGGACACAACAATCGGGTCGAAGCTCACCTTCTCCGCGCCGCCCTTCAGCATACGGTACACCAGTTCGGCGCACACCGCCCGTTCGGTCACGCCCGGGCGCAGAAACCCGCGAAGCACTTCTTCCAGCGCATGTTCGGCGATTTGCTGCGCTCTGCGCATCGCGTCCAGCTCCCGCGGTTCTTTCACGGCGCGCAGCGCGTGAACGCCCGCGCCGGCGGGGATGAGCTTCACGCCCTTCAGCCCGTTTTCGGCAAGCTCTTTCTTCCATGCATCGGCGGCGCGAAGGGTGATAACATCGCCCTCCACGCCGATCTTTTTCGCGCGGGGCAGGTATTCGCACACGATTTTCGTCTGTTTGCGCGCCAACTCCGACATCTCCACGGTAAACGAGCCGCCAAGCTTGGCTCTCGCCGCCTCGATGTAACGAAAATCGGTGATAAACACATTCTTCTCCGGCGTAAACAACGCCACGCCAGCCGAAGAACGCAGCCCGGTCGCGTAAAAACGCGATACCTCCCCGGTCAGCATCAGCGCGTCCAGCTTCTGCTCCGCGATGATCGCCCGTATCCTTTCCAACCGCCCGGTCATGTCCGTGCCTCCTCATAAACCGCTTTCAGCGCCGCCGCGTCCTGTGTCTGTGTTCCCCTGCTCTCGCAGATCACCGTGGAACGGTATCCGCGCTCTGCCAGCAGGTACGCAAGCGCTTTCCAATCGGGACCGCCGCCTTCGTCGGCAAAGGTCTGGTGCTTGCTCTCCCCGCCCTTGCCGAACGCGATGTGGGAAAAGTGGATATGACAGGCTCTCGCCCGCTCCGCGCCCAATGCCGATTCCAAACTGTCCAGCACCGAACCGTACGCGCCGCGCCCGTCAAACGCGCCCAGCGAGCGGGCATACAGATGCCCGAAATCGACGCAGGGCAGCAAGTTTTCGCCAATCCCGCACAGTTCCAGCACCTCGTCTACCGTGCCCAGCTGATTGATTTTTCCCATCGTTTCCAAACAGAACAGCACATCCGGCCAGTTTTCGGCTTTCGCGGTATCCAGCGCCGCCCTGACCGTCCGCGCCGATGCGTCCATCCCCTCCCGGCGGGGACGGCCCATCGCCGCGCCCATATGCACGACCACCCGCGCCGCCCCGAGCCACCCGGCCAGCAGCGCGGACTGGCGTAGGTAGCCGATATTGGCTTCCAGACGTTCCGGGTTGGAAAGGCTGATGAAGTACGGCGAATGGACGCTCAAAGCGATCCCGTGCCGCTCCGCGTTCTCGCGTAAAGCTTTTGCGGCGGTTTCGCTCATCCGCACACCGTGCCCGCATTGCGCCTCAAACGCGTCCAAGCCGTTTTGCCGGAGGTAGGCGGGTATATCGGTCACCTTGCCGGTATACCCTTCGTCGCACCCCGCCGGACCGAACCGTATCATAACTTCTCCGCCTTTCCCGCGATAAAGGGGGTTTCGTATAGCCGCCGAAGCGTAAACCAAAAGCCTTTTATCCTTGGGTTGACCAGTACCGTACGCAGCCCGGCTTTGCGCCCCGCCCGTATATCGGTAAAGTATTGGTCGCCCACCATCACCGTCTCGGCGGCGCTCATCCGCAGACGCTTTACAGCCTCGAGCATACCCCTTCCGCCGGGTTTCCCCGCCCGCGCCAGATACGGCAGCCCCAACGGGGCGCAAAACGCCGCCACCCGCTCTTCTTTCGCGTTGGATACAATCATCAGGGCGATACCCGCCTCTTTCAGCGCCGCCATCCACAGGGCGACGGCAGCGTCCGGCTCGTTGGCGCGGTATCCGGCCAGCGTGTTGTCCAGGTCTGCCAGCACGGCGCGAACACCGCGTTCTTTCAGCCACGCGGGCGTCAGGTCACATATGTCGGAAGCCATAAGAATATTCATATAAGGTTCCCCGTACAATTAGTTTTGAGTGACCCAATTCTCAAGTTGCCCTGACATTGACACAAGAAACGGCTCGTCCCGCGGAAAGGCAGGCTGCTCATGAACGACCCCTTCACCTATATCTGCTGCGCCGTCCCGAACCAAGCGGACGGTGTGCGGCGTGTCCCCACGGCGCATATGGCATGGGGGATCGGTCCCGGTTTGACGCTGCTGTCCGCGGGCGCGTCCGTTCCGCGTCACGGCGGGCTGATGGTCATCAGCGACCAGGCGTATGACCGCTCGGAGGGCGATCCGCGCAGGCTCGCGCAGGAATGCGTGTATCTCTGCCGTTCGCTGGGGTTTTCCGGGATCGTGTGCGATTTTGAGCAGCCGGTGCGGCGTCTATTGCAAACGTTTGTGACCGAATGCGCCGAGCTGTTCCCCGCGCGCGGGTGCGCCGTGTACGCGCCGGAACGGTATGCCTGCCACAACACTCTGCGTATCATCCTCCCCACGGCGCTCACGTCCGGCTCTTTGCCAAACCGGATCAAGCAGGCCGTCGGACAATACGGCGCAAACCGCGTCGTGCTGGATATGGAGCGTCTCAGCCGCGATCTGCTGCTCCCCGGTTCCAACAGCAACGGCGTCAGCGTCAGTCCCGATACGGTCGCCCTGCTGCTGTCCTCCCGGGGAGGCACGTCCTTCTTCTCCGGAGAGCTGGGCGCGCGGTATTTTACATATAAAGACGCCGAGCAGAACACGCACTTTGTCGTCTACGACGACGCGGGCACCTTCCGGTACAAAACCGAGCTTGCCCTGCAATTGGGGGTGCGGGAAGGGTTTATTCTTTACCCGGACATGCTGGGGCTTGGTCTTCTATAGGGGGCATGTTGAAAATCCGCTCCGGCTTGAAAAGAAGCGTGAACCCGGCGGCGCGCCGGGGTCGTCGCGCCCTACGCGTCCTAATTGTCCATTGTCCATTGCCATAAGCGCTCGTTCGCCTTTCAGGCGAACACGCAATTTTCAACACTTCGATTATAGGCTTAATAATTTGATCAGCACCTTTGCCGTTGTGACCGCGTCGGCGAGGGCGCGGTGGTACCCTTCTCCGTTTACGCCGAGGTGCGCCGCCACGGTTTCCAATTTGTGGTTATAGAGTGACCGGCACAGCTGTCTGGACTTCACAAGCGTACACAGCGTCTTTTCCGGCGGCGCGAATCCCGCGCCCCGGCAGTAACGGCGCAGGAAGCCCATGTCGAAGGGGATGTTGTGCGCCGCAATCGTATCGTTCCCGATAAACGCGCAAAATTCCCGCAGACGCTCTTCAAACGGCGGGAACCCCGCCGTCATCGCGTCCGTGATTCCGGTGATGCGCGTGATCGTCGGCGTAATCAGCGTCATGCGCGGAGAGCAGAGTGAGGTGAAGCTCTCGCCGAGCGCGAGCGCTCCCGACGTATCCGGGGCGACGCGCACCGCCGCGAACTCAATAACCTCGCTGTCGGACGGCGACAAGCCGGTCGTTTCAAAGTCGATCACCGTATACATTATTTCGCCCCGCACAGAAACGCGGCGGCGTTCTGTACCGCCTGCTTATGTTCTCCCAAGTCTTCCCCCGCGAACCGGTGGTCAAAACTGCGGATAAAAATTTCAAGACTTTCGGTCATGCGCGACAAAGACGCGATCGACTTTTCGCGTAGCGAGGCGAGGAACGCCGGCGCTTCCTTCTTAGAAAGCTCGTCCCGCGCGGCGGCGGCCAGAGCGGCGGTATGCGGGCGGCAGAGAAAGGTTTGCGCGTTCCACTTCCTGCGGAACGACTCTTCGCCGCGCCATAAGTACAGGATATTGCCGTAATACGCCTTCAGGAAACCGCCCACCCGGTCGCAGACATAGCAGGTCGAAGCGTCGAACAGCCGCTTTTCGCTCTCCGTCAGCGCTTTGAAATGCGTTTCCAGCAGTAGCGCCAGCGGCAGTCGCTTTTGCTTTTGCATCAGCGCGGCGAGGTGTTCCGGGCAGAACCCCAACGCGTTGGTACGCTGGCGCACGTCCGGTTCCATCATCGCGGCACCCAGCACGTACTCCAGCGTATCCTCTGTCAGGCGGCGGTGCAGGCGGCAGACGGGACACTGACCGTCCGTGATTTCAAACGATTCGTTGATCGGGATGCTGTAGATGGTTTCTTTCATGATTCGGCTCCTCGCTTGGAAGATGAATCTATTATCCCTGCTTTCCGGCAAAAAGTCAATGACCAATAAATATAGGAACGCCGTCCCCCGCAACCCAACGGTTTCGTGCGGGGAACGGCGTTATTATTCAGCAAACCCTGTTTATGCGTTATAGAATAATGCAGATCAGACCGCCGGAACCTTCGTTGATGATGCGCTGCAGCGTTTCCTGGAGTTTGGTTCTCGCGTCGTCCGGCATTTTCTTGAGTTTGTTGCTCAAGCCCTCGCTGACCAAGTCATGCAGGCTTTTGCCGAAGATGTTGCTGCTCCAGATTTTATCCGGCTGGTCGTCGAATTCGGAGAGCAGATACCG
>JAISVY010000112.1 GCA_031271325.1 Oscillospiraceae bacterium | reverse complement strand
CGTTCACCCAGCGCGCTTTGGGAGTCGGCGACGGCGATGACCTGATGAATCGAGACGTTCTGCCCGTTAACGGTGAGGAACACCACGTCGTCCTCCATCTGCCAGCGTTCCGCCAAGCCCTCGACATATTGCGGCGCGTCCGACGTACCGATGTTGGCGCGGATATACCTGCCGACCATCGAGGTGGCGGCGAGGATGCTCTCCGAGTTGCCGGTGATGATCGTCTTATCGAAGACCTGCTGAATGTCTTCCACGTTGACCCGCGCGTCGCCGACGATGACATACGGCTTTCCGGCTTCGATGCCCGCGCCGTCCACCGTGCCGATGACCTCGGCGGTTTCGCCGGTCTCCACGTTGCGGATTATGCCGACGATACCCTTGCCGATCATCGAGTACGCCTGGCTCTGCATCATCGTAACGCCCATCGAGTTGATACTTTCCATCGTGGAGAACTGCGTCATCTGCGCGATCATTTCCACGTTTTCGATCGGGGCGGTGGGGTCTTGGTTTTGAAGCTGCGCGATCAGCAGTTTCAAGAATTCGTCTTTCCCCAAACTCTTGGTGGCGGGCTTGGTTTCAGGCGGAGCGTACTGCTCGGCAATCGAGGGGGTGGTTCCTACGGCTCCTGCATCCATTGTTCTGCCTCCTTATGCCCTGTAATCAAAGATCGTTTCGTTGTTCGGAGCGGTCACGCGCCCGGTTTCGTAAAGCGGTGAAAGCGGTTCCGGCTCTTCGGCCGCGGCCGCCGCGAACGGCAGGATTCGGATCGGTTTGGGGCTTTCCCCGGTTTGCCGCGCCTGCTCGTGACGCTGATACTGCCGGTCGGACAACCCCGCCCGGATAGATGTTTCCGTGACTTCCACATCGTTCATGTTGATGCCGGCCTGTTTCAGCGATTCCCGAAGCTCCGCGATGTTCTCATTGAGCAGGGAACGCACCGCGCCGTTGTCGCTCTTGAGCTTCGCGACCACGCTTCCGCCGGTGGCTTCAAGGAGAATCTCTATCTTTCCCAAAAACTTGGGGTGCAGTTCCACGTGCAAAACGGTGGTTTTGCCGGGCTGCGCCGCGTTCTGCGCAATCTGGGAGATGATGTCCTGCGCCAGCGCCTGGCGGGGTGCCGGAGCGCTTTCGGGAGCGCTTTGCGGCGTCTGTGCCGTTTGCGCGACGCCCGAACTTTGCAGCGGAGGCAGCTCTCTGCCGGAGGTTTCGGGCTGCTCGTCCGGGGCGCTTTGCGGGTCGGCGAACGCGTTCATGTCCGGCGTTTGAACCGTCTGCGGCGCTTCCGCGGTTTGTGCCGCCTCAACGGCAATGTCCGGCGCTTCTGCGGCCGCCGGGGGCCGGTTCTCTTCCCCGTTCGCCTCGCCCAGCGTCCAGCGCATGGTTCCCGTGAGCGCCCGCGCCACCATGTTGGCGTAAGAGAGGTTTGGTTTGGCCGGCGGTGCGGGAAGCGCTTCGGCGGCTTCGCCTGTCAGCAGTCCCTCGGCGGGAGCCTGTACGGGGAGCGTTACGGTAACCTTCGCGCCTTCCGGCAGCGCCGGGGGCGTTTCCCCGGAAATATGCGGCGGGGGGGCGGCGTTTGCCGCCGGCTTCTGGATATACGGCGACGCCGTCTGTGTTTCCGGCGGTGTGATTCCCGTTGGCGTTTGTATCGGCGGCGGCGCTTGCGGGGGCTGCGCCGCCTGTTCGGCTTGTGAAGTCTGTGAAGTCTGTGAAATTTGTGAGATCTGCGGGGTTTGCGGGGTTTGCGGTTCGGAAGCGGCCGTCTCCGGCGCAATCGGTGCCGGGGCTTGCGGGGTTTCGGACGGCGCGTTCGTGATATCCCATTCCACCAGCGCCGGCGTTCCGCCGATCACGGTTTCGCCTGTTTCCGGCGCGGCCGCCGCTTCCGGCGGTGTCCAAAGCGCCGTCAGCGGAGCCAGCTCGGGCGGCAGCGCGGTTTCGTCTTCCGGCTTGAGGGCTTCGATCAGGGTTTCAAGCCACGCGGCGGCTTCGCCGGGCTGTCCCGGAACCGCCGCGGCGGAATAGGTGTTGTATGTCTCCAAGATCGCGGGGTTCTCGCTTATATATTGCTCCAAAGCGCGTAAAAAACCGTCGTTTCCCTCTTCCCCTGTCAGCAGGGCAATCAGCGACATCAGGTCATCCCGACCCTCCGATGCTGAAGAGTTTACGACGTTTTCGACATCCGTGTCTATATTGGCCGCCGCCAAGACCGTTCTGACCGTCCAGTACGCGCTGTCGTACCCCATGTCCTGCGGCGGGTTCTTTGCCGGTGCGGCTTGCGCCGTTTGCGGCACGCTGCGGCTCATCAGAGCCTGTATAAATTCTTCCATGAATCCTTCAGGGCTTTGCTCCCATATCCCCGGCGCGTCTCTTCCTTGAGGAACCGTCATTACATGGGAAAGGGCGCTGACATTGCTCATCCGTCCGCCTCCTTCTGATGTTTGCGGCGCTCCAGCAAATACCGCTGAATGTTATATCGAATAACTTTGGATAACCTTTAGAAAAAATTTATA
>JAISVY010000109.1 GCA_031271325.1 Oscillospiraceae bacterium | reverse complement strand
TATGAGATTCTCTCAATGGAGTTTTTCGCGGGGATAAGCTGGAATACAATCATCTGGGTATTCTTTATCGCGCTGGCGGTAGTCATGTTCATAAAGTTTTTTACAAGTTAAGGAGGTGCAAACATGGGTGATTTCTGGGACTTTACATATGAGCCGGAGGTTATAGAGACAAGCATAACTACAACGGAAACGACCACAAACAACACGCAATACGGAACCAATACAACCATCGTCACCACGCAGACAAAGCAAGTGGACGTTGTGACTAACTGGGGCGATATAGCCCGCTTTGGCGTAATCCTATTAATGGTATGCTCTATCTGCTGGGTAGCCGGTAAGCTCGTAACATTCTGGCGTAAGGAGCGGTAACGTGTACGAAATGTTTATGTACGTGCTGGGAGGTCTGGCACAAGTATCTGATTACTGGCTGACAATCGCGTGTTTCGGTCTTGTCGGCTTAGTGATATACATTTTACCAAGGTGGAGGAGGTGATTAATTGACCGCATTTCTAACCATGCTCAGGGAGTTTCTTACGGCGTTCCTTGGCTTGATGGGTGATGTCATTACATTTGTGATGGACAACCCTATCATCCTTGTTGTGGTGATGGTTGCCCTTGTGGGTATCGTCATCAGCGTCGTTAAGCGATTCCTCCCCGGTGGGCGATAAAACCAGAGAGCGAGGGACAGGGCGCAAGCGGCTTTATGCCGCGCGCCCTCCCTCGCGGAAAGGAACAACATGTCATTTTTTATTTTAATAGCGGCTGGAATAGCCTTTATCGTATCGCCACTCGTACGCTGTGCCGTGTTACATCTGTTCGCAACGGTGAAAAACGGAGCGATAGACAGCTACTATTATTTCAGACACAAGAAGTACAACCTCTGTCATACCGGCGAGCTGGTAGCATACGTCGGATTGTTTGGCAAGGGAAAAACCTTGTCAGTGGTACATGAGGTCATCAAGAAATACAAGCGGTGCAATAACAGAAAAGTATGGTGTATGAGACGAAAGAAGTTTGTCACTCAAAAGGTCAAGGTCATATCCAATGTCAGCTTGAAAATCCCTTACGAAGAATTTCAAAGCCTCGAACAGATTGTGCTGTGCGCTGAAAACAACCAGGCAATAGATGACGCAAACGACACCCTGACGGTTACCCTAGTCCTCGGTGACGAGTTCTCGGTTCAGATGAATAGCAGGAGCTTCAAAACAAACATTGACCCTCTGTTTCTGAATACGCTCTTAACGTGCCGACATTATCACATGAGCCTGTTTTACACCGCTCAACGCTTCGGGCACGTGGACGCTCTCTTACGTCAAGTTACAAGCTATGTAGTAGACTGCAATAAAATCTGGAGGTTCCAGCGTCAAAACTATTATAGCGCGTGGGAAATGGAAAATGCCCAGAATCCCCAGCTCATTAAGCCGGAAAAACGTAAATGCTGGTTTGTCTTCAATCGCGATTATGAAGCCTATGATACATACGCCTGTGTCGGTAACCTAACCAAAGAAGTACGAGCCGGCAATATGATGTCATCCCAAGAAATCCTCGACTTGCAGAGAAACGAACCCGTCAATATGGACGCAGTGCAAGCCCCGACAAAACGTTGGAGCAGAAAAGAGCGAAAGCGACACAAAATCATGTAGGAAAGAGCTTCCCCTAAGAGTCAGGGGAAATAAAAGAGGGGTGGAAC
This sequence comes from Oscillospiraceae bacterium, assembly GCA_031271325.1. Taxonomy (GTDB): domain Bacteria; phylum Bacillota; class Clostridia; order Oscillospirales; family UBA929; genus UBA929. Next base: position 12,970 of record JAISVY010000109.1, on the reverse strand, counting down.
AACCCCCGCCCCACAGCCGCCGACCGGAGGCAAAGGCGGCGGGCTCTTCCGTATTCTTGCCGAAGGCAATTCCTTATTCTCTCGTCCCTCCGCAGAGGTCGCAGACCTCGCGAACTCTTTCCCGCGAAGTTGGGGTATAGTATTACCCCCAACTTCGTTACACGTTACAAAACGCTTCAATCCCTTCTCGCTCTAAGGCTCCATTTGTAACGAACCTCGTTACAAATCTCGTTACAAAACAAAGGAAGTGTCAAAAATGGGGGATACTGTCAGTAAATCATGGTTCTGTGTCTTCAATAACCCGGAAGAACATGGATACACCGGAACCCCGCAGGAAATCACGGACAAGCTTGTGGAAGTCTGGATAGACAGCGAACCGCAAAGAACATGTGCAGTGATTTACTGTATATCCAAAGAAGGATTGCCGCACTGTCACGCAGTGTTTGAGGATACCAAGGCGATGAGGTTCAGCGCGATAAAGAAACTGTATCCTGCGATGCATATCGAGCCGACAAAAGGAAACAAAGAGCAAGCGGAGGACTATATAAACAAGCGCGGTAAGTGGGAAGAAAAAGGCGAACAGATTATATGCATAAGCCGCTTCGGTGAAATCAAAGGCTGTCAGGGACAGCGGCGCGATTTGTCCGTTGTTGAGGAAATGATTGATACAGGATTAACGCCGAATGAGATATTCGATAAGTCAATAAACTTCCGGCGATATGAAAAGCTGGTGAAGGACGCATTTTACAGGAAGCGCATGAAAGAAACTCCCATGATACGAGACATAAAAGTATACTGGCATGTAGGCGCGTCCGGCTCTGGAAAAAGCTATGAGATAGTAAAACTCGCCGAACAGCACGGAGAAGACAACGTATACATGGTAAGCGACTATGAACACGGATTTGACAAGTACAGTGGAGAGCCAGTAATCTTCATGGACGAGTTCAGGGGACAATTAAAGTATAGTATGCTGTTAACCATACTGCATGGCTATAAAGTACAAGTACCGTGTCGTTATGCCAATGTCTATGGCTTGTGGAATGAGGTACATATAACCTCGGTGCTCCCTCCCGAGAAGGTCTATCATAAGATGGTCAGCGAGGACAAAGAGCTTGACACAATAGAGCAGTTGAAGCGGCGCATAAACATTGTTGTGTTCCATTACAAGTACAAGGGCGAATACCGGAAACAAGAAATCCCGATGAGCGAGTACCGCGACTATGATTGGTTGAAGAAAACCCTCGAGATCGGACTGGGAGTAACCGGACAAGACGAATTGACATTCTGACCTCGAAACTGCCCCTCATTTTGCCCCCCGGAATACCAAAAATGCCCCCTATATAGCACATATGTTTCTATATCGAAAGCCACAACACAAAAAAGAAAATCCGCTGTAACCTTAGGGTCACAGCGGATTCACTTGGCACCCCGGAGACGAATCGAACGTCCGACCCTTCGCTTAGGAGGCGAATGCTCTATCCCCTGAGCTACCGGGGCTAATATACACCGCTTTTGCGATACCGCGCAACCGGGGATGTCTCACCCTCGCAGTTTCGCGGCTTCCATGTCTTTACGCACTTGCTGAGCCAGCGCTTCAGGCGAGGGAAAGCGCTTTTCCGGGCGGATGAACGAGACGAAGTCTACGTCGATGCGCTGCCCGTACAGATCCCCGTCGAAACCCAAAAGGGTGGATTCCGCCGTCGGCGCGGAGGTTGCGCTCATCGTCGGGCGGATACCCACGTTGGTTGCGGCGGGATACACGCGCCCGTTCCAGACGACACGGGTGGCGTATACGCCCCAAGCGGGCGCTTGGCGTTCCTTCGGCAGCGGCAGGTTCGCGGTGGGAAAGCCGAGACGGCGCCCCAACCCCTGCCCTCTCTCCACGGTACCGGACAGACGGTACGCATGCCCTAAAAACCGGGCGGCGTTTTCCATATCCCCCTCGGCGACCAGCCCCCGGATATAGGTGGAACTGACCCGCGTACCCGCGATGCGTTTCGGGGGGAGTATATCGCAGCCGACGCCGTACCGGCGGCAGGCTTCGGAAAGCAGCGCGGGCGTACCTTCGCCGCCTCGCCCGAACGTGAAGTCGTGCCCGGCTACCACGTGAACGGCGCGCAGCCGCCGCACGATCACCAGTTCGACGTAGTCCTGCCACGGGATCTGCGCCGTCTCCGCGTCAAAAGGATCGACGATAACCTCCGGGATCCGGTACATCGTGCGAATCAGCGCCGCCCGTTCGTCGGTGGAGCAGAGCAGCGGCACCGGCCGCCCGGTGATCAGCGTCTGCGGATGCGGGTCGTACGTCAGCGCACAGGCAAGGCAGCCGAGCTTCTTCGCGCGGAGAGCGGCGCGTTTGAACAGTTGCCCGTGCCCGATATGCACGCCGTCGAAAAAGCCCAGCGCAAGCACCCTGTTCAAGCAAACCACCCGTCTTCCGGCGGCATAACCCGCTCCGGCGACACATCCTCCACCGGCACCGCGCCGTCCACGCAAAACGGACCGCTGCGGGTGCGCCGCAGGGCGGTCATCACCGCGCCGGAACCCAGTTCGTGCCCGATGTCGTGAATCAGCGCCCGGACATATGTCCCGGCGGAGCATCGCACCGACAGGGTGTGTTCCCCGTCTTCTTCGGAAAGCCATGCCAGCTCGCGCACGGTAACCGGGCGTGGCTGCCGTTCCACTTCGATGCCCTTGCGCGCCAGCTCATACAGCTTCTTCCCGCCGATTTTCACGGCGGATACCATCGGCGGTATCTGCGTGATGTCCCCCGTGAAACGGGGCAGAACCGCCTGCAACTCGCCCGCTCCGGGAATGTTATCGTATAACCGCACGGTTCTCCCCTCGGTGTCATAGGTATCCGTCTCCAGCCCGAAGCGGAGTTTCGCGGCATACTCTTTTTCCCCCGGCAGACGGCTTACCAGTTTGGTGGCCGTGCCGACAAACAGCACCAGCAATCCGGTCGCCATCGGGTCGAGCGTGCCGCCGTGCCCGATGCGTTTTTCGCGTAAAATGCCCCGGCATTTGGCCACCACATCGTGGCTCGTCCAGCCGGGGGCTTTATCCACCAGCAAAATCCCGGTTAGCATGACAACTCCCTTAACCGCGCCACCCTAAAAACCTCCCGCCCGTTCGCTTTCGGCGGACATGAGGGCTTCAGAGCTTCTCAACTCGGGATACGTTTCCCAAAGGGCGTTCAGCGCCATAACCCGCGCTTCCGCCGGGGAGTGTATCCCCTTAATCCGCCCTCCGGCGGCGTTCCGGTGCCCCCCGCCGTCCGAAAGCCTTTGGCAGATGCGGTTGGCCTCGTAACCTCCCGCGGTTCGGCAGGAAACGCGCCAGTTGTCCGCCTCCTCGCGCAGGATTAACCCTATCGAAACGCCCTCAATGTTCTGCACAAGCCCGGCAATGTTCTCCAAGTCGTCCTCCGTCGCGCCGGCATCTTCTTTTTCCGCAAGCGAGAGGGAAGCGACCGCGGCCAGCCCGCCGGCATCAAAGCGCAGATTGGACAGAATCGCCGCCTCCGCCGCCATACGCCCTTTTGCTTTGGCAAACAAAATCGCGTTGAGCGCGTTTGTGTCGGCTCCGGCGTCGATCAAACCGGCCGCGATACGGTGCGTCCTTGCCGTCGTGTTGGAATAGCGGAATCCCCCGGTATCGGTGGATACGGCTATGTACAGCAGCGCCGCGATCTCCGCCGTGACGCTTACGCCGAGGGCTTGCAGAAGATCGTACACCACCTCGCCGCACGCGGCGGCGGATGGGTCGGTATACTCCCGCGCCGCGAAGTTGGATTGTCCCGGATGGTGGTCGATACGCAGGTCTACCGCCCCGCTCCATCCCTCCGGCAGCAGCGCTTTCACGGCGGCGTCCACCGATATGACCTTGTCGTATTGAACCCCCTCCGGCGCAAGGTACGGTTCGGTAAACGGCTGATACCGCGCGGTGATTTCAGGGTTTCTCCACAGATACGCGGTTTTTCCCAGCGCGCGCAGACCGGCGCAGAGCGCGGCGGCGCTGCCCAGCGTGTCGCCGTCGGGGCGGCGGTGCGTGAGCAGCAGATAACGGTCATGTTGTCTGATAAAACCGGCAATATCTTTCATGACGGTTCCTCACGCGTCACCATACGAAGTTTTTCCAGTATCTTCGCGCCCTCTTCAATCGAATGGTCTACAATAAACTCCAGCTCCGGCGTATGGCGCAGTTTCAGCTCATGGCTCAGTTCCCGCCGCAAATAGCCGGAAGCGCTGCGCAGCCCCTTCGCGATCTCCGCGCCGCCGCCGAACGACGAAACATAGACCTTGCACACCGATAAGTCCCCGGAGGTATCCACCCGCACCACGCTGAGCAGCCCGTTAATCCGCGGGTCTTTACATTTCGGTATGCGGTCGGAAAGTACGCGCAATATCTCGCCGTTGATCTGCCCGACGCGGTTTTGTGACGGCATGGTGGTTTGCCCTCCGGCGGCTCAAGGAACTCTTGAGAAAAGCTTCTTGAGAATCTTTTATAAAACGAATTTAGGGTTTGCTGAACAACGCGCCTGTCACGCTTCACAGCTGAGAAGCCCTGAAACCCTCATGTTCGCCGCTTGGCGAACATGCAATTTTCGACGTTTCGTTTATTGGATTTCTTCCATTACGAACGCTTCTATGACGTCGCCTTCGTGGATGTCGCTGTATTTTTCAACGGAAATGCCGCATTCGTAGCCGGCGGCGACCTCTCGCGCGTCGTCTTTGAAGCGCTTGAGTGAAGCGATCTCGCCTTCGTGAACGACGATGCCGTCGCGGAGGATGCGCACCTGCGCGTTGCGGGTGATCTTCCCTTCGCGCACATAACTGCCCGCGATGGTACCGATGTTGGATGCCTTGAAGACTTGCCGCACCTCGGCTTCGCCCAGCTTGACCTCGTGGAATTTCTTCGAGAGCATCCCGCGCATCGCCGTCTCGATTTCCTCGATGCAGTCGTAGATCACGCGGTAGTAGCGGATGTCCACGTTCGCGCGTTCCGCGTTCTGCTGCGCCGACGCGTCGGCACGGACGTTGAAGCCGATGATGATGGCGCTCGCGGTCGAAGCCAGCAGCACGTCGGAGGCGTTGATGACGCCGACGCCGGAGTGGATGACACGCACCCGCACCTCTTCGTTCGCGATTTTCTCCAGCGACGCCTTCAGCGCTTCGGCGGTGCCCTGCACGTCGGCTTTGACGATCAGGTTGAGAACCTTGACCTGCCCCTGCTGTATCTGCGCGTAGAGATCTTCCAGCGAAACCTTGACGGCGGGAGCTTGCGCGCCGCCCTCTTTCTCTTGCTGTTTGCGCTGGCTGACCAGTTCCCGCGCCATCCGCTCGTCGGCGACGGTGTGGAACACGTCGCCCGCGTCGGGCACTTCCGAAAGCCCGATGATTTCGGTCGGAACGCTTGGTCCCGCCTCTTCCAGCTTCCGTCCCATATGGTCCGCCATTGCGCGGATACGGCCGACCGTCTTTCCGGCGATGACAATGTCGCCCTGCCGCAGGGTTCCGTTTTGCACCAGCACGGTCGCCACCGGTCCGCGCCCCTTGTCGAGCTTTGCTTCGATGACGGTTCCCCGCGCGGCGCGAGCGGGGTTGGCTTTCAGTTCGCGTACGTCGGCTTGCAGCACCACCATCTCCAGCAGATGCTCGATTCCGTCGCCCGTCTTGGCCGATACCGGACAGACAATCGTCTCGCCGCCCCACTCCTCCGGCACCAGTTCATACTCGGTCAGCTGCTGCAGTATGCGTTCGGGATTCGCGCCTTCTTTATCCATCTTATTGAGCGCGACGATGATCGGAACCCCCGCCGCTTTGGCGTGGTTGATCGCTTCCACCGTCTGCGGCATGATCCCGTCATCGGCCGCCACCACCAAAATCGCGATGTCGGTGACCGACGCGCCGCGCGCCCGCATTGACGTAAACGCGGCATGTCCCGGCGTATCCAAAAAGGTGATATGGCGGTCCTGTACCTGCACGCGGTACGCGCCGATATGCTGCGTGATGCCGCCGAATTCGCCCGAGGCAACGTCCGCCTTGCGGATATAATCCAAAAGGCTGGTCTTTCCGTGATCGACGTGCCCCATCACAACGACGACCGGGTCGCGCGCCGACAGGCTCTCGTCGAGATCGACCGATTCGTCGATCAGGCGCTCTTCAATCGTCACGACGACTTCGCGCACGACTTTCGCGCCGAATTCCATCGCCACAAGGCTCGCGGTATCAAAATCAATGTTCTGGCTGAGCGAAGCCATCACGCCCAGCTTCATCAACTGACGCACGACCTCCGCGCCCGTTTTCTTCAGGCGCGTAGCCAGCTCTCCGACCGAGATTTCGTCGGGGATAGAGACTTTCAACTGCTGTTTCTTCAGATGCTCGATGCGCTGGCGGCGGCGTTCCGCCTCTTCCTGAAGCCGCTTTTGGCTCACGAAGCCGGACGGTTTCTTGTCGGGCGCGCGTTTGATTTTTTCTTTGCCCTGCTTCATCCGCCCCGCTTTTTCGGGAACCAGGCGTTCCACCCGTTCGTCAAAGCGGGATAGGTCTACGTTCGCGCCGCGCGTGTCGATGATGTGCGTCTGCTTGGGACCGCGCGGAGCCTGCGGCTGTTTGGGTTTCGGCGGCGGAGCCGGCACCGCTGCCGGAGCGGGTTTTTCGGCGGAAGGCTCGGCGGAAGCGCCGGCTGCGGGAACCTCGGGTTCGGGCGGCGGCGGCGAGGCTTCCGGTTCGTGATATACATCGGCAAAGACGCTCTCAATCGACTCAATCTGATTGCGTTCGGTCAAAATGGCAAAAAGGATATTGAGTTCGTCCTCCGACAGCTTGTGCATATTATTTTTGGGCACTGCGATATATTGGGTCATGATGTCGATGATCATCTTCGACGGCAGCCCAAAATCCTTTGCCAGAGCATGGATACGGTATTCTACACTCACGCGGTACCCTCCAACTTTTGCGTTTCCTCGCAAACTATATCACACGGTTTGCGCCTCTTCCAGCGCCAACGCGATGCTTTTGGCAAACCCTTCGTCGTTTACGGAGACGACGGCGCACACGCTTTTCCCGATCGCGCGTCCAAGCGCGTTTTTATCGGCCGGAATACCCTTCACCGGGGTACCCGTTTTGTCCGAGAGCCTTACAATCTCGCGTGTCACGGCGTTTCCCGCTCCGTCCGCCAGCAGAATCAATCGCGCTTTCGCGCTCCTGACCGCTTCCAGCCCCCAAGCCACTTTCCCGGCTCTGTAGGCCAGTCCCAGCAAACGCAGCGCCTTAGGGTTCATCGGCGCTGCCCTCCAGTTCTCTTTCCAGCGAGGCAAACACCGCTTCGGGAACGGGCGCTTTCAACGCGCGTTCCAGCGCTCTGCTTTTTCGTATACGCTTCAAACAGCCGCTCTTGCGGCAAAGGTACACGCCGCGCCCCTGCGCTTTTCCGGTGGGGTCGAAGGCAACGGTTCCTTCCGGGGTGCGAATCACGCGCAGCAGTTCGCGCTTGGGCAGATGCTCGCGGCAGCCGGCGCATTGCCGCACCGGTTCGCTTTTCATAGGGGCGCTTCGGCGGCGCGGGACTCCGGTTTGATGTCGATTTTGATGCCGGTCAGTTTCGCGGCGAGGCGGGCGTTCTGCCCCTCTTTGCCGATCGCGAGCGAGAGCTGGTCGTCGGGTACGACGACGCGGCAGGTCTTGGAATCGATCAAATCAACGCGCAGCACGGCGGCGGGAGCCAGCGCCTGAGCGATAAACTCGTCCTGCTCATCCGAAAAGCGCACCACGTCGATCTTTTCGCCGCCCAGTTCGCCGGTCACGGCGTTGATGCGCGAACGCCGGACGCCGATACACGCGCCGATGGGGTCAACCTCCGGGTTGTTCGACCATACGGCCATTTTGGTGCGCTGACCGGCTTCCCGCGCAATCGAACGGATTTCCACCGTGCCGTCTTGGATCTCCGGCACCTCCAGCTCGAACAGGCGCTTGACCAACCCCGGATGGGTACGGGAGAGCAGGAGTTGGGGTCCGCGGTTTGTGCGCCGCACCTCGATCACATACACTTTCACGCGGTCGCCGATGTCCAGCAGTTCGTCGCGCATCTGCTCGCCGGGCGGCAGCGCCGCCTCTGTCGTCTCGCCCTTGCTGGTGATCTCCACCATCACGCCGCCGGAACGCGGGTCGGGGCGCACCACCTGCGCCGTCAGCACCTCATGCTCGCGCGAAGAGTATTCCTCATATATCATGCCTCGCTCGGCTTCCCGTATGCCTTGAATGATAACCTGTTTTGCCGTCTGCGCCGCGATACGCCCAAAATCGTGCGTCGGCACCTCGATATTCACGGTATCGCCCACGTCCGCTCCCGGAGAGTATTCCCGCGCCGCCTCCACCGTCAGTTCGAAGGTCGGGTTTTCCACCTCTTCGACGACAACCTTCTGGAGATACATGCGCACCGTTTTGCGCTCTTCGTCCAGATCGACAAAAATATTTTCGGAAACGCCCGCGTTGTCTCTGCGGTACGCGGTGGTGAGAGCCTGCACGATCTTTTCGTGCATATAGGCGCGGGGGATTCCTTTTTCCCGCTCGATCTGCGCGATAGCGTCAAAAAACTCGGCGTTCATGTCGCGGCCATTCCTCCTTGGACTACTCTACAAAATAAAGAGCGGGGCAACCCCACTCTCCACTCGACCAATTCACTACTCCGGTATTATACCACACCGGGGAATAATTGCAAGCATTTTTTTCAAATTTCGTCCCAAATTCGTTCATCAACACGTTGCGGCGGCGCGGTATCCGCCGGGCAACGCAGGGGTGATTCACCGCCCGCCGCTATACCGTGCCGCCGTTTTGGTACATACGATTGAGAAGCTCTAAAAACTCCATGTTCGCCGCAGGCGAACGAGCGGAGGGCTTGCGAACAGGCGCTTTAGCGCGGCATCGCAAGCCGAAGCGGGGAGTTTTTAGAGTGACACGATTGCGAATAGCCCCCACGCGCCGCCCGGCTTCTAACCGTCCGCAGGCTACAAATATATCCCTTCGTACATCGTCAGCCCGCTGTCGTCGCGGTGCAGCAGCGCGATGTCTTTGAACCCCTCCATCACTTCCAGCGACAGCTCCACCAGCGTGGGGTCGAAATGCGTACCGGAGTCTTTTAGGATGATGTTCATTGATGTTTCGTGCGTAAACGCTTTTTTGTACGGGCGCTCGGAAATGAGCGCGTCGTAGACGTCGGCGATCGCCATGACGCGGGCGGAGAGGGGGATGCTGTCTCCCGCGATGCCGTAGGGGTAACCGCCGCCGTTCCACTTTTCGTGATGCCCCATGATGATCTCGCGGGCGACGTTGAGGAAAAACGAGGTTTCGCCCAGTTCCTCAATGGCGGTATCGAGGATATACCCGCCGTATTTTGTGTGTTTTTTGATCTCCTCAAACTCTTGCACGGTGAGTTTCGCGGGTTTGAACAGAATGCTGTCGGAAATCGCCACTTTGCCGATGTCGTGGAGTTTCGCGCTTTTGATCACCGAATCCACATACTGCGGGTCTACGAGGTAGCCGGGGTGCCGCTTTTTCATCAGGTTCTCCATCAGCAGCTGCGCGTAGATGGTGGTGCGCTTGATATGCGCGCCCGTTTCGTTGTCGCGGAACGCCGTCATATTGGCCAGAATATTTAAGATAGCGTCCTGCGTCTTGCGGAGTTGATCGGTACGTACGTTGACAAGCCCTTCCAGGTTTTTACGGTGGTTTTGCAGCTCCAAATGCAGACGCACGCGGGCTTTTACGACGCCGGACGAAATGGGTTTGCGGATATAGTCCACGGCGCCCAGACTGAACCCCATTTCCTCGCTCTCCCGGTCTTCCTGCGCGGTGAGAATCAAGACGGGTATGTCTTTCCACAGCGGGTTGTTCTGCAGGGCTTTGATCAGGTCATACCCGTTCAGACCGGGCATTTGCAAGTCGGTCAAAATCAGGTCGGGAATATGCTGCGCCATAAACGTCAGAGCGCGTTCCCCGGAAGGGGACAGGCGCACGGTGTAGTCTTCCTGCAAGATGTCTTTGAGGATTTGCAGATTTGTCGCCTCGTCGTCGATGACGATCACAAGGGGTTTTTGGGTATTCATCGCAGCAACCCTTCTTCCAGTAAACGGTCTATTTCTTGCGCGGCGGTATCGTAATCGAACGCGCCGACGGAGGCGCGGATCGATTTCAAAGCGGACAGCACGGGCTCGTCAAAGCGAAGCGAAAGAAGGGGATCTAAAATATCCAGCGCTTCGTCGTGCTCCAAGTTTTGCAGACATTCGTTAACCTCCCGCAGCGACGGCGGCAGTTTGCGGATATCCGCCTCGCTCACGTCGCCGTACGGTTCCCCATCCAGAGGCCAAAGGGCGTTCAGCAGCTCGCAGAACTGCGTCATTGATTCCCGGAACGCGGTGAACGCTTTGGGAATCTTTATGTATTCGCCGTTTTTGGCAAACTCCTCCATCTCACGCGCCTCACCGGACAGTTCGGTGGCTCCCACGTTGGCCAGCGCGCCTTTCTGCGCGTGGATCGCGATGCGGAAGTCCTCCCATTTCTCCTCGTTGATGAAGGTTTGCAGCTTGCTTAACTTTCCGGGGCTGATCAGCACCATAATCCGCAGAATCGTTTTATACTCCGCTTCGTTGCCGCCGATTTTGGAGATCGCCGCATTCATGTCCAGCCCCAGCTCGGCGACGATCCGGGTCAGCACGGTGTCTTCCGCCTCCGCCGCGCCGGAAGTGCCGGGAACCCATTCGGGCAGCAGCTCTTTGAGCAGTCCGGTGAGCACCTCTATGTCGATCGGCTTTTGCAGATACCCGGAAAATCCGTTTTCTAAGAAAAACGAAGGCGCGGAGGGGTCGTCGGTCGCCGTCATCGCGATCACCGGCGTGTCCGTGATGCTCTTGATGTGTTTTGTCGCCTCCACACCGTCCATTTCCGGCATCAGGTGATCCATCAGGATGAGGTCATACCGGTTCTGGCGGCACATTTCAATGGCCTTTTTCCCGCTCACCGCCATCTCCGAAACGATCGATACCGACTTGAGCGCCTCGCGAACCACAAAGAGATTGATCTCACCGTCATCCACAACCAGCGCGTTCAATTCTTTCTCCAAAACCTACACCCCTTTACCATGCAACGAAGCGTTAAAATTGCGCTTATAATATTATACACACCGCGCCGCCGATTTGCAAGACCTGTTTCTGCCAGATTCAGCCGTCTAATGTTTCCGCCGGGTTCGCCCGTCTAACCGTCTCAGCGCCATGTCAGCAGCCAGATGAGCAGAATGTTCAGCAGAAACAGCACGGCTAGGGATACGGTCAGTTTTTTATAATCGCTCAAGCTCGAAAACCTCCTGCTTGTCCGTATTTTAGGGCTTGCCGAACAACGCGGCTGTCACGCTTCACAGCTCTATTCGGTCAGCAACTCACGCCTGCGGCGCTTCGGCAGCTCCTATTTTATGGTATACGCGGTTTCATTATACCGGGCACCGCAGGGGTCAGCCGTCGCCGGTCTGCCGAATCCGCGGGGGCGCGCGATGTGCGCCCACGGGTAATCGGGGGCGACCGCCCCGGTTATGCTCGCGGGCGGGGCGTCCCCGTCCCTATGAAGCGCCAGAGATCCCAGCCGCAGAGCGCGGTGCCCAGCATGTTGCTGATCAGATATGCCAGCACAAACCCGCCGAGCCGCAGTTCGGGGCGGGACACCCCCCAGTAGGTCAGCGCAAGCTGCACAACACCCGCGACGATGTAGTTGGCGGCGGTGTTCTTCTGCTTACCCAGACCGTTTAAGAAATGCCCCAGCAGTGATTCGAACCCCACGAACACGGTGGCAGCAGCCAGGGGAACCATGTACTGCCCCGCGTTCGGATTGCGAAACAGTACCCGCGCGATTGACGCGCCGTAGGGAATCAATACCGCGGTGCAGACGGCGATCGCCGCGCCCGCGGTCAGTATCCCCGTCCGCACACGCCGTCTGATCGCGGCGAAGTTGTTCACGGCGGCGCTTTCGGCAAGGCGCGGCAGCATCACCAAACCCACCGAGCCGGTGAACGCCAGCGGCAGCGAGAGCAGGGGCATTGTCATCCCGAACGCCACGCCGAACGCCGAAAGCGCCTCCGACTGGTCTACGCCGGAGACGATCAGCCGCCCGGGGATGATGACGGAGTTGGCCGAACCGATCAGGTTTGTCAGGAGGTTCGCGGCGGCGACCGGCACGGCGATCTTGCGCACGGCGGTTTTGATGTGCGCCTCCGGCTCGCCCGCGTCGCCGATTTTTTTGCGGTCGCGCCGGAACAAAAAGCTCAGCAGGCAGGCGGAGACAACCTCGCTGACGATCATGCCCAGCACGATCAGCCCCACCTGCGTTTCTTCGTAGACAGGGCTCAGAAAGAACAGCAGCCCCAGAATCGCCGCCGTGCGGATGATCTGTTCCAGTACCTCGGACACGGCGGGCGGAACCACGTTCTTGCGCCCGTAAAAATAATTTTTGTGAACGTTCTCCCAGCCGGTCAGCAGGATACAGGGCAGCAGCAGCAGCAATCCCAGACGGCAGCGCGCGTCGCCGAGCAGTGTCACCGATATGCCGTCGGAGAGCGGAACGACAACCAGCGCGGCGCACAGCACCATCACGAGGTACGCCACGCGCGCCGTATTGACCGCCTGCCGGATGGCGCGCGTACGCCCCAGCGCCGCGTAGGAAGCGGTCAGCCGCGACACCGCCACCGTGAACCCCGATACGCAAAGGCTCATGATGATCGAATACGCGGGCATCACCAACTGATACAGCCCGATGGCTTCCGCGCCGATCAGACGCGCAAGCCACACGCGGTACATGAAGCCGAGAATCTGTGAGAACACGCTGACGCCCGTCAGCAGCATCGCGCCGCGCAGCGCGGCGTTTTTCCCCCTCAAATTGGTCAACCCCCCGTCTAATGTATTCTGTTTTCGGAGGTTTGAGAACATCGG
>JAISVY010000090.1 GCA_031271325.1 Oscillospiraceae bacterium | reverse complement strand
GCATCCTTCTTCTCTTTTGCCCTCTTTCACACTCCTCTCAGTACGCGTTCCGCCTTGGATTCTCATGCTTAACGCTACTGCTATCCGCTGTTGCATTTACTTTGGGAATTAACCACGCGCCCGCGACCAGCCGCAAGAAATCCATGAAGATCTGCGCGAGTTCGGCACGGTTGGCGTTCTGCGCGGGGTTCAGGGTCTCTCCGGTAAACCTGTTCAGCACACCGGCTCCCGACAGTTTTTCCACCGCTTCGGCTGCCCAGGAGGCGACGGACGCGCTGTCTTCGTATTCCGTCTTCCGGTTGACCGGTACGCCGTATTTCTTAAATGTCAGGTAATTGTACAGCATCGTGATCATCTCTTGACGGGAGAGGAGCTTGCCGGGGTTATAGCTTCCGCTGCCGTCGCCGTTCACAATGCCGTTTCCCGCCGCCCAGATCACCGCGCCGGTATACCACATACCGTCCGGCACGTCGGTGAACGGGTTGGTTCCGGTTTGGACGGGCTGCTGTTCCAGTTTCCAGACCAGCGTGACAAATTCCGCGCGCGAAAGGTTGTCCAAGGGCATATAAAGGTTATCGCTGCCGTCCACATAGCCGTAATAGTTCGCGTAGGCGACCGCGTCATAGAACCAGTCCGTGGGGGCGATGTCGGTGAAGATGTTCTCCCACTGCGGCACCGAGCCGCTCCAGCGCGGGCGCGCCTCCGCCAACTCTTCGGCCGTGATTCCGGACTCCCTGTAGTCCAGCACCTCAAAATCGGCGGCGTTGTCGTCGGTGTCTTGGAACCCGATACGGCGGACGGTTTTCTGCTTTGTCGCGCCTTCAACGGGTCCCGAACCCTCGCAGTTATGAACCCGGTCTGCGGCGGCGGGGTCGTTGACCGCGCCCACCAGATCCAGTACTTTGGGCTTTTCCGCCGGGGTAATCGTCTCAGAGAGCTTCGTATGCCCGGACACCAGCGCCACACTGTAGGCGCGGTTGCTCAGCGCCGTATCCCATTCCATGTCCCAGTTGGCAATCGTGTAACGGGGGGTTCCGCCGCTCACTGACCGGGTTAGCACCACCAGAAAATAGGATTCGGGCTTGATGCTCTTCCCCGTAAGGGGCAGAACCTCCCAATCCCCCGTGATCTCCCCGGTTCCCGCGCTGTTCGCGATTTGGAGAGAATAACCGCCCAACTCGACGGTCTTGCCGGAGGCGTTATATAACTCAATAAAACTGTGGGAAACAGACCCGTCCGCCGGGTTGCCGCCGCCATAGACCTGATGGATGATCACCGGGGACACCGGCGCTTCCGCAAAGACCGCCTCTACCGTCATATCGCCCGTGATACTGAGTGTCAGGGGGTTGTCCGTCACCGTCTCCCCGTTGACGACGAACCCCTCGAATCGGTAACCGCGGTCGGGAACGGCGGCGATGATCTGTTCCGTTCCGGTGAAATAGGTTCCGCTCCAGTTTTCCGGGTCGCTTACACCCGGCGTTTCCCCGGGCTGAAGGGTAAGCCCGTTGATCCCGAGCGTTCCTTCCCCGGCGTTCGCCGTCAAGGTGACGCGAACCTCCGACGCTCCGTTCAGAACAAAGGCGAACTGCGTCAGCATATGACCGCGCACAGATTCCGCGCGGCTGTCGCTGAAGGTGTTGATCTTATTCACATGTGAAACCCACCAACTATAATCCGGCCAGCTTTGGTACCAACGCGACAGATACATCGGGACGAGGGCTTCAATCTGCTCCGCGAAGCCGGCCGCAAGCCCTTTCACATAGCCTGTTTCCATGTGGGTATTCATCAGGTCGCAGTAACGGTTTACAAACGCCGTCACAAATTCCCGGTTGGTGCAGAGCCTCCGAAACAGCAAAGAACCCCATTCGGTACCGTTCAGCATCCGGGCAAGCTCGTTCTCGCCGTGGGCGTTATCTTCATACAGACCAAAACCGAAATCGGTGTCTTTCAGTATGTAGCGCCACCGCCCGTCTTCCGGGCTGAGAGGCGTACCGGCCGCGGGATAGGCGCCGGTGCGGTAACGCCACATCTCTACGTTGTTTTCCGGCCAGTCGTGGTTATGCACGTACGTCTCCACGATAAAGTAGTCGATCAGGTTATCGATGTCGACAAACCGCTGCGCTTGTTTGTACAGTTTGTCGGAGGACAGGTTGGGATTGTTTTCAAACCACGCGAACATTTCGTTATACAGGCTGAAATCCGCGGGGAAATCCGCTTCCCCGTCGTCTCCGTATCCTCGGTTGGACATGATGGCCGTGTTGGTGTCTCCCAAACCGTATTTGCTCTGCACAAAATATTCGTCTATCCGCTCGCGGATTTCATAAAGACCCCAAAACTCCCCGTTCAGCAGAACAACGGCGTAACGGGAATCCTGAACCGGGAAATTCAGCCCCTGCGAAAACTTATGAACCAGCATATCGCGCATATTGCTCCAAGCGGAGTCGTTGCCGAAATTCCGAAGCAGAAAGTGCTGGAACGTCTCAATCGGCGCGCCGTCCATCGTCAGCGCCGCTCCGTCAAAGAGGTCGTAGTCCACGCTCGGGCTGCCGGGATCGCGGCTTTCGCTCGCGTAGAAGCGCATCGTCTTCTGCGCCTTGTTGCGGGATACGCCGCCGTGCATACGGACGCCCATATACTGGGATATGCCGACCGTCCCGTCCGGCTCAAACAGCTCTAAGTGGCAGGCGCGCTCCCATTCGGCGCCCCTGTTGTTCCAGTTCCGAACCTCCTGCCCGTGCCCGTCTTTCGTCCAGACATAGATCCCCGTTTCGGGGTCGAAAAAGTCCGGCGCGTTCACGGCGACCGAAATCACGGGCAAATCGCCGAAAGAGGACGGAGGGTTGATGATATAGGACTTCGTGACGATACCGGTCAGCGCGTTGCCGCCGCTGTCAAACACCCGCGCTTTGATCACGTTGCCCTTGAAGATGTTTTCCGCGGGCGGCTTATACGGATGCTGCTGTTCGAATGTGCCGTTGCCCTGTCCGGCTCCCGCATAATAATCGTCGCGATCGATGTTTTGGATATTGGCCAGCACGTTGGGTTCGTTTGTCCTGTTGGACACTTTGATAGCTCCGGTATATTGAACGGCGGTTTCCGGGGTTGGATCGCTGCCGTCGGTGGTGTAATAGATCGTCCCCTCCCCTGCGGAAAGCTCGAGGTCAAACCCCTTTTCATAAAGACCCGCCTCATGGGAAAACGCCAATTCAACACCCGCCGGAGGGAGAACCGTCTCCCAGCTGCCGTCGCCGCTGAATCGCGGTTTGAGCCTTTCGATCGCCTCCGCGCTCAACTCGGAGTAGCGCACGCCTTCGAAGTCAACGGCGTTGTCCCCGGTATCGCTGAAATCGACGCGCCGGGCGGCGACCTGTTTGGAGATACGCACCGGTGTGCCCCGGGTATTGTTGACCGCGTCGTCGCCGGGCGTATTCAGCCCGCTGACGAAGCTATGTACATTCGCCCATTCGCCGGGCGTAACGGTCTTGCTCAGCGCCGCCGTGCCGCTGACCAGCGCCACGCTGAACGCGCGGTTGGAGATTTCTATGTCCCAAGATATATCCCAGTCCGGGATTGTATATTTGGCGCTTGACGCGTTCACGTATAACTCGCTTACGATCAGCAGCGAGGATTTGCTCCCGATGGTTTTTCCGTTCAAATCCAGCACATTCCAGCTGTCGTCGATTACGGCGTTTTTCGCGGTCGGACCGTTCGCGGCTTGCAGAGAGAAGCCGTTCAGATCAACGGGGCTGTCCGACGGATTGTACAGCTCGATAAAGCTGTGCGATACAGCGCCGTCCATCGGGTCGCCCGCCCCGTACACTTGGTTAATCAGCACCGGAGTTTCCCCCGCCGGG
>JAISVY010000019.1 GCA_031271325.1 Oscillospiraceae bacterium | reverse complement strand
GACGACGCATGGGAAGACGCGGAGGACGCGTTTGACGAATACGAAGACGAAATCGAAGACGCGATAGGCGATTATATAGGGTAAGGTTCTTGCGCGCCGCCAAAACATTGGGTATAATGGGTTCGGGTGATGCGCGTATGAAACTGATTGACCTGTCCCATAAACTGGACGAAGACACGCCGGTTTTCCCCGGCGACCATCCGCTGACACTGAATCGGGTAAAGACGCTGGAGCGGGATAAGCATACGGCTTACCTGCTCTCGTCTTGTCTGCACACGGGAACCCATATCGACGCGCCGATGCATATGGCGGAAGATACAAACATGATCGGCGACTTTCCGCCGGACTGCTTCATCGGCGGCGGCGTACTGCTCGACGTGCGCGGAGAAGACCCGATTTCGATGAAGCCCTGTTATGAAGAATCCGTTCGGGCAGACAGCGCAGTCCTGCTCTATACCGGGCATGACAGACTGTACGGCTCTGACGCGTATTTTTCGCGGCATCCGGTGGTGAGCGGCGAACTGGGAGCATTTCTCCTGTCGCGGAAAATCAAAATGCTCGGCATGGACACACCCGCACCGGACAGACCGCCGTATACCTTTCACAGAGCGCTGCTTTCCGCCGGCATTTTCGTGCTGGAAAACCTCACGAACCTGCAAAACGTGCCGAAAACCGGGGCGTTTGAGATCATCGCCCTGCCGCTGAAAATCGCGGCGGAAGCGAGCTTCGTCCGCGCGGTCTGCCGGGTATCCCTTCCGTAGGGCGCGGCTTCCCGGACGCGCCGTGCCTTCGTAATTGCCTCGTTGACAACCCCCTCCCTCGGATGGTATAATCGCGGTGTTAACCGTAAGGTTGATAATAGTAGGAGGGAATCAAACGATGATGAAACGGTTATTACGCACCGGTACGGCACTGCTCTTAATGCTTGCCATGCTTGCCAGCCCGATGCTGGCGGCGGACGAAATTATGAATATCCTCGGCTTTGAGAACGGCACAAAGCAGGGTTTTGCCGGGCGCGCCGGAACGGAATTCCTCTCTGCGACCAGCACGGAAGCCTACGGCGGAAGCAATTCCTTGCAGGTGAGCGACCGCACGCAGCCGTGGCACGGTCCTTCGCTGAATGTGGCGTACTACGCCAGCTCCGGCATGCTATACGATGTGTCCGTGTGGGTGAAGAGCGCCACCGAAACGGCTTTCCGGCTGGGCGTACAGATCGGCGAAGGCGAAGGCGCGCAATATTTCACCGTGTCTGAGCAGACCGTATCGGGCGAATGGACGAAACTGGAAGGCAAGATAGACGGCGATGACAATGAGTTTTTTGCCATTTATATCGAATGCGACGACGCGCAAACCGATTATTACATAGACGACGTGCTGTTTCGGCCGGCTTTGTCCGGCAGTTTGCAAAAGAGCATCGAACTGCCGTCCCTTCACGAGATTTACGCGGATGATTTTCTCGTCGGCACAGCGTTCACTCCGAGCGACTTGGAAGGTGACCGCTATGAGCTGATCAAACGGCATTTCAATGTGCTGACCGCCGGAAACGAGATGAAGCCGCAAAGCCTCAGCAGGTCGCCGGGCGCGTACCGTTACACCCACATCGACCCGTCCATTGAGAAGCTCGCGGCGGACGGTATTTTGCTCCACGGTCACACGCTCGTCTGGCACAGCCAGTCCGCCGACTGGCTCAACCTCGGCGCGGACGGCAACCCGCTCACCCGCGCGGAGGCGAAAGCCAACATGGAGGCGTACATCACCGAAGTCGCGGGGCACTTCAAAGGGAAAGTCATCTCTTGGGACGTTGTGAACGAAGCGCTGGGCGAAAGCATCGGTACGAACCCCGAAAACTGGAAAGACCATCTGCGCAAGAACAATGCGCCGTGGTACAGAGCGTATGAAAACGGCGCCGATACCGCGGCCGGAGAGAGCGGCGCGGACTATATCTACGACGCGTTTGTCTTCGCGCGCCTGACAGATCCCGGCGCGGAACTGCATTTCAATGATTTTAACGAAGAAATGGGCGGCAAGCGCGATGCGATGGCTATGATGGCCGAAGAGCTGAACGCGCAGTGGCAGACCGACCCCCGCAACACCGAGCCCGGCAGAAATCTGATCGAGGCGCTCGGAATGCAGGCGCATTACAACATTAACTCCGTGAATCCCGCGGCGGTGGAGGCAACGATCCAGCGCTTTATAGAGGCGGGCGTTAACGTCATCATCAGCGAGCTGGACATCCCCGGCGGCGGCTGGCCGAACTACACCCCGATCGTGACGCCGGAAGAGGAGATGGAACAGGCGACATACTACGCGGAGCTGTTCCAGATTTTCAAGAAGTATTCCGATAACATCTCCCGC
The DNA here is from genome assembly GCA_031271325.1 of Oscillospiraceae bacterium. Taxonomy (GTDB): domain Bacteria; phylum Bacillota; class Clostridia; order Oscillospirales; family UBA929; genus UBA929. Next base: position 15,736 of record JAISVY010000019.1, on the reverse strand, counting down.
GTCACCTTATGGGGCATTGACGACCCCACCAGTTGGCGCAGCGACGGAGATCCGCTGCTGTTCGGCGAAAATACCGACGCGAAGCTCGCCTATTACGCGGCGGCTGACCCGGAAGGCTTCCTCGCGGGGGAATATGACAATGTCAAATACGAGAACGCAGGCGAATCAACCGCCGTCGCGGCGCAAGCCCCGGTTGACACCGCCACCGAACAGCCTGCCCCTCCGGCAGACGATGTTTCGCCTTCCCCGGCGGTAGAGGGCACCGATGACGGCGGCGGGGCGGAAAGCTCCGGTAGCGGCTGGCTTCTGTATGTGCTGATCGGTCTGGGTGTGGCGGTTGTCGCCGTGATTGTTATTGCAGCGGTGAAGAAGAAAAAATAAGGGCACTATCTATCGTTCGTTCGGTATAATCGCGCTGACCCTTGGCTCGGCGTTCGCCGCAATCGGTATTGTCTCGCCGCCTTATTGCTTCCCGGCGGATATACGGCACGGCGGCGTATAACCAATAATGGCTAACGAAAGACCGGGGCGCGAAAGCGCCCCGGTTTGAGACTGAAAACATAGCCGCGCGAAAGCGCCTACTCCGCCGCAACCTCGCCGCCGCCCCCGCCTTCGGCGGGCGCGGAAGCGTCTCCTCCGCCGCTGTCCGATACGGCGGCGCCATCCGCAGCGGCGGCTTCCCCTCCGGCAACGGCAGGTACGCCCGCTGCGGACGGGCTGTAGATTTGCGCCATCGACTGCGCAAGCGCCATAACCTTCGCTTCCAGCTCGGCGCGGGACATCGGCTCAAGACCGGGCGTCATATAGTCTTCTTCCCGCAGGGGCGCTGTGTCGCGCAGATAGGTTTTTTCGCGGTTTTTGCGTTCGCGGATATGCCGCTCCAGTTCGGCGCGGATCTGCTTTGCCAGCAGTTCCTGTTTCTTTTTCTCGGCACGCTGGTGTTTTAGCAGCATAGCCGCCTCCTCGCCCAGGTCTTTCATTTTCCGCTGGGCGCGAGCGATCAGTTTATTCAGGCGCTTGATGATCGCGAACGCTTTCTTCGCTTCTTTGCCTTCGCCCGTGGCGGCGGCCATCCGCACCGCGCCCAGGTTCTTAAACGCTTCGGAGATCACCGAAAGCACCTCTTCCTGCGAGAGCGCGGTGACCAAACGGCGCGTCAGTGCGCCGGAATTGTCTTCAAGATCATTTTTGTTCTGCTGTGCGGCTTCTGTGCCGGTCTTTTTTGCGTCTTCCAACGCTTTTTTCAGGTCAAACGGGTCTTTATTTTGTGCGGCGGTCGGTTTTTCAAAGACATTCTCTTCCTCGCCGGAGATTTCCAGCACCGCCGCCAGTTCGTCAATCGGGTCTGCCGCGGATTCCTTGACCGATGACGGATTCAAATACGGGTATGCCGGGACTGCCGCTTTCGCGGGTTCGTATGTTTGTACTCTCATGCCGTTCGCATCCTTTCGATTCCTCTCCCCATCCTTGGGCAGAGTTCCCCTAACGGGTATATCGTACGTGCGCCGGGATTTCTTGAGCTGCTTACATTGGCTGCTCTGCAAGTGACAGCTTCCCCGTTCTGACCCCGAAAAACAACGGTGTTTCCGTAGGGTGTGACGCCCCCGGCACGCCGCAGGAAGCCAGCGCCGCCGCCTTGAAACAGCGCGCCGGTGCGTCGCGCCCTACATGGTTATGCGCGTTTTGTTTGTTCGCGCGTTCGGCGTGTCGCGGAGCGGATTTATGATTCACACAACCCCGGGTTCCGCAATACAATACCGCAGGAGGTGTTGGGGTTGGTTAACTTATCTTCCCGCATGGGTGTTGTTACGGATATACAAAACACGGAGGAATGCACCCGCCGCAACGGCGGCTGCTATCAGATGATGGCGGTCAACTGCGACGGGTTCATTCATTTTATCGTGTCCCCGGAAACCTATTTTGACGAGACCGTTTGCGTCGGCGACGCCGTGATCGCTTTCTTCGACGCCGACGCGCCGGCTGCGGCGATGCAGCCCCCACGGCTGAACGCGCTGGCGGTCGCCAAAAGCCGCCCGGAGCGGAGCGTCAAAGCGGATACGTTCAACCGGCAGCTGATCAGCTCCGACGGGCAGCTCCGGCTCAACCTCGCGCCGTGCACAAAAATCCTCTTGAAAAACGGGCAGCCGTTTCTCGGCAACCCCGCCGACCGGAGCCTGATTGTTTTTTACGGACCTACGACCAAAAGCGTTCCCGCGATCACCGTGCCGGAGAAGATCATCGTCTGGTGCTGACCGGTTCCCGCTTCGGGGTCTTCGTGGTATACGCCCTCGCTCCGGTGTATCACGCCGCCGATGCCGGTGTGACCGGCGATTCTGAAAATAAACAGTATTGTCAGGTTCCGGATTAATTGCTATACTGTATTCGGCGAGGGCATCTTCGCGGCGCTTCGATTATGTCTTTCCAAATCTTGCTGAACCGGAGGAGGCGTTACCCATGCGCGTTCTGCTGCTGTGCGACGACTACTGGCACCCCGGACAGGTTCCGATTGACGGGGTTGAACCGCTGAAAGCCGAGGGCTTCACGTTCGACATCATCACCGACGCGAAGGATTTTTCGCCCGGTATGCTCAAGGACTATCCCGCCGTCCTGCTGAGCAAATGCGACGAGGTTTCGGCGGCGGACAAAACGCCGTGGAAAACAAACGAGGTGCAGCAAGCGTTCATAGCGTACGTGGAAAACGGCGGCGGGCTGCTCGCCGTGCATACCGCGCTGGTCGCCGGAGAACACACCGAAGCGCTGGACAAGCTGATCGGCTGCCGCTTTGTCTATCACCCGCACGATTGCCCCGTGACGGTGCAGCCGGTCAAACCGCACCCGGTGACGGAAGGGGTCGGGATGTTCTGCGAGGTGGACGAGCATTACCGCCTGGAGGTTCTCAGCCCGGATACCGACATCATCATGGCGTCCTATTCCCCGCCGCAGGGCGAAGCGGAGAAGTACGCCGAAGATCCGTACAACCATACCCCCGCGTGGATCTGCCCTGCCGGAACCGTGCGAACACAGGGGAAGGGGCGCATTTGCGTCCTTTCGCCCGGTCACCACCTGCCGGTCTGGCATAACCCGCAATACCAAAAAGCGCTGGCAAACGCGCTGCGCTGGGTCGGGAACGTGACACCGCGCTAAAGCGCCTGTTCGCAAGCGCTCGAGCCGTTCGCCTGGCGCGAATGAGATTTTTAGAGGTACCTGCTTGTTATTTTACCGAGAATGGCGTATACTGCTAAGTAGGAAAAGCGGGAAAATTCCCGCGCCGCTTAAGGAGTGAGATTCATGGCCGTTCCAATGATTGATAACGCAAAAATCATGTCAAAAGGTCAGGTTACCATCCCAAAAGAAATCCGCAGCCTTCTAAAGGTGTCCGAGGGCGACAGGGTCACTTTTATATGCGAAGGTGAATACGCCATCGTGATGAACGCGAACGTATATGCCCTTAAAACTCTTCAAAAAGCGATGAAAGGAGAAGCGGAAAGAACCGGGTTAACAACAGAAGAAGATATAGCGGAATTATGCCGCGAAGTGCGGGCAGAGGTTGAAGGCTTATGAGCCGTCAGACTGTTCGTATTATGTTTGACACAAACATTCTTGTTTCCGCTATTCTGAATAATCGCGGAACACCAAATGCCGCGCTCTTAAAAGCCTTTGAGTCGCAGTATGCGGTGGTTCTTTGCGATCAAATCATTGATGAGCTTCGGCGGGTTTACAATATAAAATTTCCTTCCCGGATTCCTGATATGGAACGGTTTCTTTCCACCGCACATTATGATTTAGTTACGTTAACCGCAACAGATTCCATAATTGCCGATGAGAAAACAATTCGTGATGCGGCTGACCGACCGCTCCTCCGCGCCGCCAGAAAAGCACGGGTCGACATTCTTGTAACCGGCGACAAAGACTTTCTGGAAAGCGGGTTGAATACCCCAAAAATACTAAAAGCGGCGGAGTTTCTTGCGCTGCCTTAACTGACTTTGCAAAACACCCAAAAAAGGGCGCTGGCAAACGCGCTGCGCTGGGTCGGGAACACGGATGCGTAAATCTGTTTTTGGTTCTTGTCACTTCATTTAATTTGGGGTATACTGATATTAAGTAGGGTTTACCCTACCAAGTGGAGGTGCGTTATGGTTTTTAACACTGCCAAAGTCATGTCAAAGGGTCAGATTACACTGCCTTTGGATATTCGGAGGAGCATGAGGTTGTCTGCCGGTGACCGCGTGGCGTTGATTTATGAAAACGACCGCGTGGTCATGATGAATCCCGCCATTTACGCGATGGAGACGCTTCAAAAGGAAATGGCGGGTGAATGGGAAAAAGCCGGCATTCGAAGTGAAGAGGATTTATTGGAGCTTTGCCGCGAAGTACGCGAGGAAGTTGAAGGCGGATGAGGGTCTTAATCGACACCAACATCATCATCTCAGCCGCCTATTCCAAAGGCGGCATACCATATCAAGCGTTTAAGAAAGCGGTGGAGCCGCCGTTTGAAGGTTTGATCTGCGAACAAAGCCTTGAAGAATTGCGCCGGGTGTGCAATCGGAAGTTTCCTGATAAAATCCATGCGTTTGAGCATTTTATTTCCGCAGCGCTGCCTGTTGTCGAAGTTATTCCCGTCCCCTCGTCAAAACATCCCGACGAAGACAAAATCAACGACCCTGACGACCGCCCTATTTATCGGGCAGCAGTTAAATCTGGAGCGGACATTATATTATCCGGTGACAGCCATTTTCTTAAAAGCGGGTTGAATACCCCAAAAATTATGAAAGCGGCGGAGTTTCTTGCGCTGACTTAACTGACTTTGCAAAACACCCAAAAAAGGGCGCTGGCAAACGCGCTGCGCTGGGCAGGGAACAACGCTTCGTTTCAAAAACAGCCGGTTTTTTCATCAACAGGGCAAAAGCGACCTGAAAACTGAGAACACACGCCCTCTCCCGCGCGTATGCTGAGGGAGAGGGGTGGTCGTATGGACAGCGCGGAAATCATTCGCTCATTAGAGCTTTCGGCGGCGGCTTACCGCGATATACAGCCGTATACGCCGCATACCTGCACGGCGATGGTGGACAATCCGCAGTCCGGCGTGCAGTTTTTTTTCCGCAGGGACGGCGACACGCTGTGGATCACCTTCCGCGGGTCGGATTCGTACCTTGACTGGAAACACAACCTGATGTTTTGGCGCAAGCGCATCCCGTATGACAACACGGAATCCAAGATACGCGTACATACCGGCTTTCTTGACGACTATAAAACGCCCGGCGTACGCGATGTGATTCTCAAAGAGGTTTCCGAAGACATACATTTCATTAAAATCACCGGACATTCGCTCGGCGCGGCGCTGGCGGTACTGTGCGCCGTGGACGTACAGTACAACCGCCCCGATGCCGACATCGAGGTGATCCTGTTCGGCTGCCCGCGCGTCGGCAACAAAGCGTTCGCGCTGTCATACAACAGGCGGGTTGATAAAACGGTGCGGGTCGAGAACGGCAACGACATTGTGACAAAGGTGCCGCCCGCCCTGTTCGGGTTCCGTCATGTCGGCGCGAAACTGCGTGTCGGCGCGCCGCGCCTGCCGCTGGCCGCCCGCGCGCTGGACCATTACCCCGACTGCTATTACGCCAACTTGCTGAGAAAGGTATTTTTTTAGGTTTCTGTTGTAATCCCGCCGCCGCCGTGGTATACTCTGGAGAGCGAAAACGGAGGGACACTGATGGGATTTATCGAGCTATTTCTCCTCGCGGTGGGGCTTTCGATGGATGCGTTCGCCGTGTCGGTCTGCGCCGGGTTGACGATGAAGAGGGTCACGGTGCCGAAAGCGCTGATTGTGGGGCTGTATTTCGGCGTATTTCAGGTCGCGATGCCGCTGATCGGTTACTTTGCCGCCCGGTTATTCGCGGACAAAATTGTCGCGGTCGATCACTGGGTCGCGTTTGCGCTGCTTTGCTTCCTCGGCGGGAAGATGATCCGCGAGAGCCTGCAAAAAGAAGACGGGCATAGCTGCGAAAGCTGTGACTACAAAAACTGCCCCGAACGCCCCGGCGCGGAGGCTTCGCTGAAGCCTTCCAAAATGCTGCCGCTGGCGGTCGCCACCAGCATTGACGCGCTGGCCGCGGGGATTACGTTCGCCGTGCTTCCCGATACAAACATCATCCCCGCTGTTTCGTTTATCGGGGTGACGACCCTTACGCTCTCGATGGCCGGCGTGAAAATCGGTCAGCTCTTCGGCGTGAAATTCAAGGCAAAGGCGGAATTCGCCGGAGGCGTGATTTTGATTCTGATGGGTCTGAAGGTTCTGCTGGAACATCTGTTCTTTTGATGGGCATGTTGACAATTGTCATCTTGTAGGGGCGGGGTTTTCCCGCCCGCAGGTATCGCGGGAGGCAAAACGCCTCCCCTACGCAGGACGTTGAAACCGGCGTCGCGCCCTACGCACCCTAATTGTCCATTGTCCATTGCCAAACGAACAGGCAATTTACAACACTTCGCTCATAAATACTTCTTCATCTGGTGAATCGCGTTTTTCTCCAGGCGCGACACCTGCGCTTGCGAGATGCCGATTTCGGTTGCGACTTCCATCTGCGTTTTACCCTCGAAAAAACGCAGCGAGAGAATATGTTTTTCCCGGTCGTTTAAGTGGCGGATCGCCTCTTTTAAAGAGATGCGTTCCAGCCACGCTTCGTCGGTGTTTTTGGTGTCGGAGACTTGATCCATCACGCAGATCGCGTCGCCGCCGTCGGAATACAGCGGCTCAAACAGGCTCACCGGATCGAGGATGGCTTCCAGCGCCATCACCACGTCTTCACGCGGAATCTCCAAGTATTTCGCGATCTCATCGGTAGACGGTTCCTTTTGGCTCTGCGCCGTCATCTTGTCCCGCGCTTGCAGAACTTTATATGCGGTGTCGCGCACCGAGCGGGACACCCGAATTGCGCTGTTGTCGCGAAGGTAACGCCGGATCTCCCCGATGATCATCGGCACGGCGTATGTGGAGAAGCGGACATTTTGGCTCGTGTCAAAGTTGTCGATCGACTTGATCAGCCCGACGCAGCCCACCTGAAAGAGGTCGTCAGCCATTTCGCCCCGTCCCGCGAAGCGTTGGATTACGCTCAGCACAAGGCGAAGATTGCCGGAAATCAGCTCGTCCCGCGCTTCCCGGTCGCCCTGCTTCGCCTGATCCAGCAGCGCCATTGTTTTCTCTCCGGGAAGAACCTTCAGCTTGGATGTATTCACGCCGCATATCTCGACCTTGTTCATCGGCGAACCGCCGCGCGACGCCGTACCGCTTCCTCGCATAAACCAACCCTCCCTCTCAGGGACAGTATCTCCTAAGGAATGGGTTTTCATTCGAGAAACACAAATTAAGGAGCGATCGGTTATGACCGTAAAAACCCTGCATATGGGAGCCGCGAAAGTCGCGCTCGATCTCGGAGACGGCAGCGAACGCGGCGAGTACGTCGGGCAGGATTATATCCTGAAAACGCTGGGGCGTCCGCACCGCGCCGTCAACCTGATGTATTGCTATTACCCGCTGGATCAAGGCTGGCCGGCACGCGCAAGCACGCTCCCGCTGCCGGGCGGCGGCAAAGCCGGGTTCGCTTGGGACTACGCCTATGACGATTACTTCCCCTATCAGGGCGGCGCGGGCGGCGACATTGCCGGCGAACCGTTCGGGCAGATGCGCGACGTGCGACGCCACGGTCAGGACGTAATCCTGACCCTGACGGTAGACTGCGCCGTGCCCGACAGTCACTTGATTCAGATCGCCGAAGAGCTGCGTCCGTTCGGGCGGCTGATGCTGCGCATCAACCACGAGGCGACCGGAAACTGGTTCGCGTTCAACAAGCGCTATACATATCAGCAAGTCGCCGATTTTTACGTGCGGTTTCACAACATCCTCAAGACCCGCGCACCGCATATCCGTACGATTCTCTGCATCGGGGAGGATCACCCCGACGAAAACGGCAAGATGGCGTATGAGGACGAGTTTGCCGAAGCGATCGCCGCCGCCGATATTTGGTCAACCGATACCTACCTCGCCCTCCATTGGGGTTGGCCGTACGACATCGCCGAACCGGGCGGCACATCACACAAGCGCTCCGGCAACGGCGAAACGCTGAGCGGGTTCCTCTACGAGTACAGCCGCTTTTTAGCGCGTTCCGGCGCCCAAGACCGCCCGTTTGTGATCAGCGAGTTCAATGCCGACGGCGACGTGACCGGGGCGGCCGGGCAAGCCGCGCAACTGGCGGACTTATACCGCCGCCTGCCGGAGGAAGCCCCTTGCATCACCGGCATCACCTTCTATCAGTTCCGTGACCGGGGACGCTTGGGGCTGGAAATCGAAGACCCCGGCAACCCGGACATCGGGCACGCGCAGCCGGTGCTGGAGGAGTATAAGAAGATTCTCAATATGCCGCCGTATCTCCCGGCAATGACCGAAGGCGCGGAAACCGCCTTCCCCGCGAAACTGCGCTGGGGCGGCAGCGAAGACGCGGACGGGCTATCGTTTCCGTTGACGCTGGAAAACGACCCCGTGTTCTGTGAGGTCACCTTCCCCGGCGAAGACGAGCGGCTCAACCTGATGCTGGAGCTGAACGGGAGATGGTTTTACAAAAAGTCCGGCGTAAAGACCATTGATCTCATGCCCGCGTTTTTCAACGGCGGCGCGCCGCGCGAAACCGCCCTCCGCCTGTTCGCGCCCCCGCCGGACGGCGTGAACGACCCCGCGCAGGGGGACGGTTGGGAGATGAACTATTTCACAGAGATAAAAACCGTGCCGGTGTTCCGTATCCGTTACACCCCGGCGGCGGAGCCGAAAGAATAACAAAAAAACTCTTGACTCTCCCCTAAAGGGAGGGTTTATTCTATTCACAGGAGCTCCCAACAATAAAGGTTAAGCGGGTGGTTTGATGCTCAAAATCGGTGAGTTTGCGCAAAAAAACAACGTCTCGGTCAAACTGCTGCGGCATTATGACGCGGAAGGGGTTTTGAAGCCGCAAAAAACGGACGAATGGACTGGATACCGCCTATACGGCGAGACGCAGGAAAAGCTCCTGCGGTGGATTCTGCTGCTGAAAAATGTGGGGCTGTCGCTGCGTGAAATTAAATCGGTATTGAACGGTCCCGCCGACACCGCCGCTCTGCTGCGTCTGCTCAAGGCAAAGCGCATTGACAACCGCAGGCGTCATAACGAAGAGATCACCCGCGGGCTGCAAATTGACAGGATCATTGCATTTGTGGAAAGAGAGGGATTTGATGTGGATCGATCGATCGATCTAATGTTGGCACCGGTATCCGATGTACGCGAAATGATGAAAAATATGCCCGGCAATATGACCGTCATTGAGGCGGCGGAGGCATTGATCGCAGAAAACCCCAAAGAACCCATCGTGCTGTTTCGGGGAGACATTTGGCGCATGAAAGCGATCAACGACAGTTACGGGCATGACGCGGGCGACCGCGCCATCACGGCTTTTTACGACTCGATAACATCGGTCTTGACATCCGCCGGCGCATCTGTCGGGCGCACCCACGGTGACGAATTCATTGGCGTGTTCGCGGCGGCGGCGGACGAAGCGGAGATGCTGATGAAAACGGTCATCACCGGATATGCGGAGCGGGAGATCAAAGGCGTTCCGAAGTCCGCGCTGGGTTCCCGTTTCGGTTTGGTGGCGGGGGTCGTCACAAAAGAAGAACTGCGCAGCAGACTGAGTGAAACCTATGACGTCATGGAAGACGCCCGGAAACTCGGCAAAGACACGGTTGTTATACGAAGAGTTTAGGGCGCGAAAACCATCCGGGGTTCGAGGCGCTTAGCCGCGTATACATCGCCGCCCTGTTGGGATACTACCCACAGGGAGGCGGTCGTGTGATCGGCATGTCAAAGAAAGAATACAAACAATACGTGAAAGGCAAAACGCCGGCCAGTCATCTGGCGCGGGATACCGCGCTGGCATGGCTGGTCGGCGGCGGCATCTGTATGCTGGGTCAATTCCTCTCCGATACCTATATCCGCTGGGGTTTGACGGCGGAGAAAGCGTCCGCCGCCACCGCGATCTCGCTGGTGACGCTGTCCGCGTTCCTGACCGCGTTCCGGCTGTATCACAGAATCGCCAAATGGGCGGGCGGCGGCACGCTGATTCCCATAACCGGTTTCGCCAACGCGCTGGTGTCTCCGGCGATGGAGTATAAAACCGAGGGGCTTGTCGCGGGGCTTACGGCAAAAATGTTTTCCGTGGCCGGTCCCGTCCTGATCTTCGGGTTGCTGGCTTCCGTCGTTTACGGCGCGGTATTGTGGGTAATACGGCTCTTGCAGCAGGGCTTATTATGAATATTCCATGAACATTTTACTTGACACAACCCGCTGCCATATAGTATACTGGGGTTTATCAACCCCCTCAAAACAGCGAAGCGCGGGCACATACCATAATTATGAATGGAGCGATTTATTATGGCTGTTGCGTCCCTGGTTCTTGGCATTATCTCTCTTGTTTTCATGTTCATCCCCGGCGTTAGTTTTGTCGGAATCGCGGCGGGTGTCGTCGCCGTCATCTTGGGCGCTCTCGCAATGAAGCAGCTCAAAGCGGCCGGTCAGCCCACAGGCATGGCGACTGCCGGATTGGTCATGGGTATTGTCGGTTTGGCGATCGCCACCATCGTTACCATCGTGTGCGGCGCCGCCATATGCGCCGCAGGAAATGTTATCGGCGGCTTGAGCGATTTTAATTGGTAGAGAATCTCCAATCAATGCATTCATAGGTCATACATTGCAGATACAGAATAAGCTCTTCGCTGTTTTTAGTGGGTTGATAGTTTTCATGGCGTAAGGCGTTGCTGTACATACACTCATCATGTCTGAATGAGGACATGAAAAACTGAAAGGCGCAGCTGTGCAGTCATGCGCCGTTTTGCCCGGCAAGTTCGAAAAACTTCGCAAAAATTGAGATTTTGCTCCAGTTTTCCTCACTTGACAGCTCGCTTCGCTCGGAGCAAAAACGGCTTTGTCTGCAACCTCATCATGTCCGCCTGCGGACATGATTTTTATTGCGAGGTGTTGTCTTTTTGCACCCGTTCATCAACATCTTCGGAAGACCGGTTCCCGCATACGGGCTTTTGATGCTGACCGGTATTTGCGCCGCCGCGCTGATGTCCTGGCTGCTGGCGCGAAAAAAGGCGGCGCTCGACCGCACCGACGTGATGCTGACCTTTGCGGTCGCGCTCGCGGGAGGTATCGTCGGTTCCGTTACACTGCGCCCGGTGATGAAAATCGTGGAGGTTATCGTCTCGTGGGAGAAATACGAGACGGTTCCCGCCGGTGAGTTGTTCCGTTATGTATTCGGCGAAATTGTTTTCTACGGCGGTCTTTTGGGAATTCTCGCGGCGATTTACATCTTCAACCGCAAAAATAAAAAGATACTGATCCCGCTGTTGGATACCTACGCGCCGGGAATCGCGCTGGGTCACGCGATCGGAAGGGTAGGCTGCCTCTTCGGGGGCTGCTGCTACGGGGTTCCGGTCTCGGCGCATCACCCGTTCGCCGTCGTCTATCCGCCGGAATCGCTGTCCGCGCCGCACGGCGTGCCGCTGCTGGCGGCGCCGCTGATTGAAGCGGTATTTCTTGCCGCGCTGGCGGTTGTTTTGAGCGTCGTCTGTCTCAAGAGCGGAAAACCGGGGCTGACCGCATCCGTTTACTTCATGGCTTACGCTGTCGGGCGGTTTATTTTAGAGTTCTACCGGGGCGACCTTATCCGCGGCACTTACGGAGGGCTGACCACCTCGCAGTATATATCCATCCCGCTCTTCCTGCTGGGCGCGGCAATCCTCGTGTTTTACACGTTTAGCAAGAAGAAAGTTCCCGTCACCCCTTCTTGATCTTCTTCATCAGCGGTACGCCTTTCAGCGCCTTTTGCAGCGCCAGCGCCAGCGGTACCGAGATCACCACGGCGAGCAGCCCGTTGAACAGCGACACCGGGGCTTTGCCGACGACAACATCGATCCAAGCCGCTTCCGGCGAGGATTTCTGCACCGTCAGCGCATCCCAGTAATACCCCTTGCCGAGGTAGAGTGCGATGTAGGTCAGCTGCCCGACGGCGGCGGCTATGATTTTGTAGACGAAATCGTTTTGCTTTTTGGTTACGTTGAACGCCAAAGCGCCCGTTTCGGCGTTCAGGACACGATACTTTACCTTCTCCGCGTCCCGGATACGCGACCCGATCAAGCCGCACAAGAACCCCATCACGAACTTGAACGCCAGCGTAAACGGCGCGGACGCAAAATAAAGCGGGTTGGTAAAGTCGAACAGCATCGAGCCGACCCCCGCCGCGAGCCCTCCCCGCAGAGCGCCCAGCATGAAGCCGGAGAGCAGGCAGAGCACGTTGCCGAGGTGGATGCGCGTGTTGCCCAGCGGCGTCGGGATGCCGATCTGAAGCCAAGACGCGGCGAAGACCAGCGCGGAGAACAATCCCACCAGCACGATGTCGGCGACGCCGACGGTTTTCTTTGCCGTTTCCATAAACATTTTCTTCCTTTCAAAGGGACTCAATCCGCTGTGAAGACCACAGGGGGCTGCGGGCGAATCCGAATCGCTTCTACGGGTATCTTAACCCCTGTCTGGTCTTATTGATAGTGCCAGAAATATAAAATATAACAAGACCAGCTAGGAGGAAGCCACATGCTGATCTTTCCGCCGCTGGAGCGCGGTCAGCCCAAACCCTTATACGAGCAGCTATACCGCCATATCCGCGCGCGCATCGAGAGCGGGGAACTGGGCGCGGGGGAGGCGCTGCCGTCGCGCCGTGAGATGTCGTCACTGTGCGGCGTTTCGGTCATCACCGTGGAAAACGCCTACGCACAGTTGACCGCCGAAGGGTTTGTCCGCGCGAAAGCCCGAAAGGGTTTTTTTGTGGAGGCGATTGAGCGCGTGCCGCAGAAAGCCGCTCCGCTTCCCATGCCCGGGGAGGATCACGCCCGCGCGCCGGAGAACGCCCGGTATGACTGCCGGTTCGGCAGGATCGACGAAACCGCCTTCCCGCACAGGCTTTGGCGGAGTGTACAGCAAGACGCGCTGCTGCAAACCGGCGCTTTGCAGCGCGGCGAAGCGCAGGGGGAGCTTCCTCTGCGCCTCGCTCTCTGCGGGTATTTGAAGCGCCTGCGCGGGGTGACCGCCGACCCGTCACGCGTCGTGATCGGACCGGGGCTGGAGTGGCTGATTCTTTCCCTTCTGCCGCTGTTCCCGGAAGAGGCGCGGTTCGGTATGGAAGATCCCGGTTACACCCCCTACCGGAAACTCTTGAAGTCGTACGGGCGCAATGTCGTCACCGTCCCGTCGCGGGGCGGGGGCGTGGACGGCGCCGCTCTTCGCGCCGCGATGCCGCACGTGCTGTATCTGTCGCCGTCGCACCGTTTTCCGCTGGGCGGCGTACTGAGCGCCGGAGCGCGGCGGGAGGCGCTGAAATGGGCTGAGGAGACAGGCGCGGTCATTTTGGAAGACGATTATGACAGCGAACTGCGCTATCGGGGGCTGCCGATACCGTCGCTGCAGAGTATGGACGGCGGCGGGCGGGTGATTTACCTCGGTTCGTTTTCGGAGTGCCTCGCGCCGGGGCTTCGTATCGGATATATGGTGCTGCCGCCGGGTTTCCCGGAGCGCTGGCGGGAGAGCCGCATCGCCTGTGCCGTGCCGGTTCCGGCACAGCTGGCGCTGGCGGCGTTCATCCGGGAGGGGCACTTGGAGCGGCACGTGTCGAAAATGCGAACCCTGTACCGCCGCCGCCGGGAAGCGCTGCTGGAGCTGCTCAAGCCGCTGGAGTCGCGTGTCGCCGCCGAAGACGACGGCGCGGGGCTGTTCGTGCGGCTGCGGCTTAAAATGCCGGGTACGGAGGAGCGGTACCTCCGTCTCGCCGCCGATGCCGGGGTACGGCTAACCGGCGTCTCGCAGTTTTACGATGCGCCGGACGAGCGGCACATCCGCCTCTTGTTCGGTTTCGGCGGCTTGCGGGATGACGAACTGCGCGGCGCGATAAAGTCGCTGCATGAGGCGTGGCTGGGATAAAACAGAGGGACAACCCCCGGGGGTTGCGTAGGGAACCGGCGGCGTGCCGGGGTCGTCACGCCCTACACGTCTTCAATTGTTAACTGTTATCTGTTCGTTGTTAACTGCCGTGGGCATCCCCCGGTGTGCAGACATCCCCCGGCGGCTTCGCCGCCACCCCCTTCCGCCGGAAGGGGGCTGCGGGGTGTTATGTCATCGTCGGCTGTATTCTTGCACGGGAAATTATATCGGATAGAGTGAAACACAAAATATCAGCAAGACGGATAAAATATCATTAACATTGGCATAATTCGGGCTTATACTATAGCTACGATTCAAAAATTCAAAAGTAAAGGGGAAGTTACTCATGAAAATGCGAATTATGCCTAAAAAGACGAGCAAAATCCTGTCTCTCGCGCTGGCGCTGGCGCTGCTCGCGTTCTATGTTCCGGCGAATGTCACCGCTTCGGCGGAAGCAGACCACCCATTTGAGGGTGGTGACGGCTGGACAACCCCCTACGGCATCAGCACTGTCGCGCAGCTCGCGGCGATGGGGGATTATCCGAATACCAGCTTCATTCTTTTGAACGACATCACGGTATCTACATACTCCGGCGGGAAGAACGGCGTCGTGGAAACACTGGAAGGTGTGGAATTTGACGGCAACGGGTATACCATTTCAGGCATACGCTCCTATCAAGGGCTATTTGCCGAGACGGAAGGATCGACAATCATTAAAAATTTGAATGTGGCAGCCAGCATCACAAACAGCGGCGAAGACCATGTCGGTGCTATTGTGGGTTACGCTCATGATTATCTGCAAATAATCAACTGCCATGGCAGCGGTACGGTTCGAAGCGATACCGGATATGGGGTTGGCGGACTTGTAGGAAGTATGTACGGCTCTGATGTGCTTGACATCATACAATCATCCTTCAACGGAACAGTGCAAGGGCAATATGAAGTTGGCGGACTTGTTGGTAAAACAGATTACGCATACATATATCAATGCCGGACATCAGGATCTGTCACGGCCATTGGCGGCAGTACACGTTACGGGAATGACGCAGGAGGGTTAGTCGGCGATTTTCAGGGAACCATGCAGCAATGTTTCTCTTCAGCGACTATCGTAGGAGAAACAAATGTTGGCGGATTGGTGGGTACGTTTGGTCCCGGAGCAAACCGCCCTGTGATGGTAAAAGACAGCTACTCAACTGGACGTGTAACTGGTTATGGAACTAATGTCGGCGGCATTGCGGGGCATATGCAGCCAACCGCCGGAGATGCAGACATCGATAATTGCTATTCAACCTCAACGCTAACGGGTAACGCCAATGTGGGCGGTATCGTGGGCAATTCTGGTTCCAGAAGCTGGGTGACGGATTGCTATGCAATCAATACATCCTTAACAATCACTTCACGGAACAGCATGTTTGGCAGGGTAACAGGTGAAGCATCTGCCCTATGCTCCAATATTTATGGGAAAACCAACCTAAGAATGTCCAACACGGATGGCGATACAGTCGGCAATGGGCACGACGGCGACGATATGAGCCTTACGCAATTGCAATCGCAATCCTCATATTATGGCTGGAATTTCAGCAGCATATGGAAAATGAATCCGTATTATTCCTCATACCCCACGCTCCAATGGCAAGAGGAGAACCAGCAAAGTGTTGCTCTGAATGAAACGGCAATTACCATACGCGT
>JAISVY010000190.1 GCA_031271325.1 Oscillospiraceae bacterium | reverse complement strand
TTGCCGAGGTAAGCGCCTCGTTCAGTATCTGCCTGTCGCATGTGAGTTTAATCATAGTATCCCTCTTTCGTCCTTCTGCGTAAATATGTCATATAGGTATAGCCGTAGTAGTTATAGGCTAGCGAAACGGTGGATAAGTCTGTTTGTCCTTTTGACGGCAAGGCGGACAGCAAAGGAGAACCTTGTTAAAAAAAAGTGGACAGGCAAAAGGTTATCCACAGTGAAAAGTTTTTGCACAGTGCCGCGCGTCAACAGCAATGTTAAAATTGTTGACAACTCGCTGCGCTCGGGGCATAGTCGTGCAGCCATGCGCCGTTTTGCCGCGGCATATGAAGCAGCCGCTCATCCCTCCAAACCGTAAACAACCTGTCCGCTTCGTCCCGCCTTCGTTCGTCGTCCCAGTCCGGGTCGTCGGTATCCGGCGGTTCTGCCGGACGGCCGGAACAGAGAGAGCGCGATATAGCCGCATAGTGCCGAATCATTGGGGAACCCTCCTTATATTTCATCTGCAATGGTACCGTATGCTAATAATACCATCTTTAATGGTATTTGTCAAGTTATTATTTCATTGACCATGAAAATATTTTATGATACACTATAGCGGGGGTGAAACCTATGGGGTTCAAGGAGAACCTAAAAATCGCGCGTTCCAAGGCAGGGCTCACACAAAAAGCCCTTGCCGAAAGAGCGGGCATCAGCTACAGTTATATCACCAAGCTGGAAAGCGGCGAGCTGTGCAATCCCACCTATGAAATTTTAGAGGCGCTGAGCGACGCGTTGAGAACCCCGCTCGGGGCGGCCGTCTCTGAAGCGCATCCGGCGTTTGCGCTCTCGCCCGACGCCGTTCGTATCGGACGGCTGTACGAGAAGGCAGACCGGCGCGCGCGTGAGATCGTAGACTTCACGCTCAGACCGTTTGAGGACGGCACGATAGAAATGTCCGGCGAATTGCTTCCCGATTTTACGCAAAAAACAACCCGGCTCCTTCGGATCAGCCGCTTGGGAGCGGCAGCCGGAACCGGGGTGTTTTTGGATGACGAGCAGTTTGACCTCGTTGAAGTACGCGGCAACATCCCGCCGTCGGCGGAGTTTGGCGTACCGATTACAGGCGACAGCATGGAACCGGGTTACCCGAACGGCTGGATTGCGTGGATTCAACCCACCGTGCATCTGCGCGTCGGGGAAATCGGTCTGTTCAGCTACGACGAAATGGGTTACATCAAGAAATGGGGCGGCGACCGTCTCATCTCGGTCAATCCGAAATATGCCGACATACTCCTCCGCGAGGGCGTACGTTTCGACGTATTCGGGCGCGTCGTAGCCGTCACCGACGGGGTCGGGTGAGCCGGGGGCAGCGCGGGTCTGTCTACCGTATGTACCCGCACTTCGGGCATACGCCGTTATCGTCTAAAGTGATGCCGCACAGCGGGCAGCGGTCGGTCTCTTTCCGTCCGTCGTATTCCTGCGCCGCGCCGTTTACGCCGCTGGTGAAGGTGATCTTCGCGATGTTCAGCTTGTCTTTGAGCAGGTCGTAGACGATTTTGATCATGCCCTCAACGGTCATCGTCTCTTTGGTAACGACCAGACGGCATTCCGGGTACGCCGCAGCCAGCTCCGTCTTAAACGCGGGACCTTTCTGTTTGTTGGTCGGCGCGCCGTCCTTGATGCCCTGCGCCTCATAGACGCCGAGGACAGCGGGAAGCAGCGGGTCGTCTTCCCGCAGGACAAGCGCGTGGTCGAAATTCTGCAAAACGTCCCAGGCAGTTTTTTGAATCTCGTTACAGGGGAATACCATATTGACACCCTCGTTGACGGTGTCCTCGACCTCCAGCGTCAGCACCCCGGTGTGCCCGTGCAGATACTGAGCCTCGCCCATGAACCCGTAGAAACGGTGGGCGTACTGCAGATTGAACGTGGTGAAGCTCCGCATAACAATTCTCCTTTTCTTTAGTTGTGTCGCTCTAAAACCCCCGCGCCGGCTAAAAAACGAAGCGCGCACCGCGCCAAAGGCGTCCGGCGGCAAATACGGGGTTTTTAGAGATTCTTGTTTTAGGAGGCTTTGCCTCTCTTCCCCTACTTGTATACACCTTAGCGGGGAAAAAGTATGTGCCATTGTCACACAATAATCAAATGTGTCACTCTAAAAACCTCCCGCTCCGGCTTGCGATGCCGCGGCACAGCCGCCTGTTCGCAAGCGCTGCGCTCGTTCGCCTGGCGGCGAACATGAGGTTTTTAGAGCTTCTCGTTTGTTATGTCAACTCAATGTAGTATACCACAGGGGCGGAGGCGGGGCAAGTTAAATTATGTTTTTCCACACCAAGATCAGCAGCGCGCCGGTGGCGATGATAAATACAGATACCAAAACCACACCGAGGCTGATCTTTCGTCCGCTCTTCGCGCCGGACGGGAGCAGCAAACGCGCCCGCCCGAGCGCCAGCCGCAGCGGTTGATACAGCAGCAGCGCGAACCCCGCGTTTAAGCCGGTTTTAAGCAGGTTGAACGGCAGGAAGGTCGGGATCAGCATCCCGGCGACGGCGGCGCGGGGGAACCCGGTGTAGATCGGCGTAATGAAGTAATTCCACACCAGCATAACGCCGGTGGCAAAAATGGCCGCCACAGCCAACCCGACCGCCGCACCGCGCAGCGTGCGCCTCTTTTTGTAAATGAACGAAGCGGTGAAGGCAAACGAGCAGGTCGCGACGATGTTCATCAGACAGCCCCAAACCCATGTTGAGCTGAACGTCACCATCTCCAGCACCGAAACGAGAACGGAGATAACAAACGAGGACAGCGGACCGAACAAAAATCCGGCGATTACGATCACCACGTCTTTGGGTTCATAACTGAGCGGCGGCATCGGAACCACCGGGATCCGAATGAAGAATACCAGCGCGTAGGCCAGCGCCGCGAACATCGCGAGAAGGGTGAGCTTTCTTGTGTTTGTTGACATGGATAACACCTCAAAAATAAAAGATACCCCCAAACAAAACAGTTTGGGGGCGTGTGCGTGTACACGTCTTCTTTCATCCGGACTGTAACCGTCGGCATCGGAATCACACCGATTCTGCGGGAAATCCCGCTCGCGGGCTAGAGATTCCGCCACATTTCACGCGCCCTGCCGGGCGATGAAACTGCTCCGTATCTCTCATTACCGCCGGTGGGGAATCGCACCCCGCCCCGAAGATTCGATTGAGTCGCTCTAAAAACCCATGTTTTCATTCGGCGAAGCCGAACGAAAACGAGCGCAGCGCTTGCGAACAGGCGCCTATGGCGCGGCATCGCAAGCCGGAGCGGGGGTTTTTAGAGGT
>JAISVY010000174.1 GCA_031271325.1 Oscillospiraceae bacterium | reverse complement strand
GGCAGCAGCGCGATGATGCGGGCGCGTTTGATCGCCTCGGTGAGCTGGCGCTGGTGGGCGGCGCAGGTGCCGGTCATGCGGCGCGGCAGGATTTTGCTGCGCTCGGACAGATAGCGGCGCAGTTTCGCGGCGTCTTTGTAATCAATGCTCTCCACATGATCCGCGCAGAACGCGCATACTTTACGGCGCTTGCGGCCCCGGGGAGATCCTTTATCCATAGCCATTGGGCGGTTTCCTCCTTACTAGTGTTTTGGGCAGGGGATTAAAACGGCAGTTCGCCGTCGTCGTCCTCCAATTCGTGGAACCCCGCGCTGGGGGTGGCGGGGATGGCGGGCAGGGGTTCGCCGTGGGGCGGGGGGAACTCGCGGTGGCCGTCCTCGCTGCGCCGGGATTCCGCGAAATGCAGCTCCTCGGCAATCACCTCGACGCTGTTGCGCTTGTTGCCGTCCTTGTCCGTCCAGTTGCGCTGCTGGAGTCTGCCCGTCACGGCGACGAGCTTGCCTTTGTTGAAGTAACGGGACGCGAACTCCGCTTTTTTGTCCCAGGCGACAATGTCGAGAAAATCGGCGGTGTCCTCGCCCTGACGCTTAAAGTCGCGGTCTACGGCAATGCGGAAGCTGGTGACGGCCGTGCCGGTCTGCGTGTGGCGCAGCTCGGGGTCCTTGACCAAACGGCCCATAAGGATGACCTTGTTCAACATCGTTGCCGCCCCCTATTCGTCCTTGCAGATAATCAGACTGCGTAAAATGCCTTCGGTAATCTTGTAGACGCGGTCCAGCTCGGCGGGGAAATCGGGCTTGCTCTCGAAGTTGATTAGCACGTAATGTCCCTCCAGCAGGTCGTTGATGGGATACGCCAGCCGGCGCTTGCCCCATTCGTCCACCTCGCCCAGCGTCCCGTTCTGCTCAATCAGGGACTTGAACTTGTCCGTGAGCGAAGCGACGCCTTCCTCGCCCGCGGCGGGGTCGATGATGAACACCGTTTCGTACTTGGCTGTGGTCTTTGCCATGTTTGCACCTCCTTTTGGACTATGGTCTCCGCACAGGGCGGAGACAAGGATGACAGCGCGTCGGAAACGACACGCCTATACCATTATACCGGATTTTGGCCGGTTGTCAAGGTTTTGCGACAGAAACACCGAAAAAGTCAATATCTAACATACATCGACATAATTTTAGGACTTTAAGTTGAGATTTGGTGTTGACAGATTGGATAAAGAGGGGTACTATATATATGCGTCTCTTTGGGAGATGTATGCTATATGTAGGGGTAAATGCCGATGACAGCCACAGCCGTACAAGCGATATCCGCCATCCGCAAGCGCGACGGGCGCATTGCGGGATTTGACTTGGAGAAAATCGCCGGGGCGATTTCCAAAGCGTTTTACGCCACCTACCGGCAGGAGAAGCGGGACGAGGCCGACCAGTTGGCGCTGGAGGTGCAGTCCGTTCTGGAGGAGGAGGGCGGCGACGCCCCGGGCGTGGAGCATATCCAGGACACGGTGGAGCGCGTGCTGATGGAGAACGGCTTCGTGCAGACCGCGCGGAACTACATCGCCTACCGGCTGGAGCGCACACGCGCCCGGGAGATGAACAACCGCCTGATGAAATCCTACGAGGACATCACGTTCAGCGCCGCCGAGGACTCCGACGTCAAGCGCGAGAACGCCAACATCGACGGCGATACCGCGATGGGCACGATGCTCAAATACGGCTCGGAGGGCGCAAAACAATTCTACGACATGTTCGTCTTGAAACCGCAATATTCCGAGGCGCACCGCAACGGCGACATTCATATCCACGACATGGATTTTTATACGCTCACCACCACCTGCTGCCAGATCGACATGGTCAAGCTGTTCCAAGACGGTTTCTCCACCGGGCACGGCTTCCTGCGCGAACCGAACCACATCGGCTCGTATACCGCCCTCTGCTGCATCGCGATCCAGTCCAACCAAAACGATCAGCACGGCGGGCAGAGCGTACTCAATTTCGATTACGGCATGGCGCTGGGTGTCGCAAAGTCGTTTACGCACCTCTACCGCGACAATATCCGCCGAGCGCTGGAACTGCTGGCCGGCATTGAAGAGCGGGAGCTTGCGTTCCCGGAGGATCTCTCGCCGCGCCTGGGCGGCGGCGGCGCCTATAAAGAAGCGGAGGCGGCGATGCTGACCGGGCTGACCGGCGACGCGGCGCTGACCGAAAAGGTGCAGTCCTTCGCCCAAAAGAACGCCGAAAAAGAGGTAGACCGCGCAACCTACAAAGCGATGGTCGGGCTTGTGCACAACCTGAACACCATGAATTCCCGCGCCGGGGCGCAGGTGCCTTTCTCCTCGATCAATTACGGGATGGATACCTCGCCGGAAGGGCGCTGCGCCATCAAAAACATTCTGCTCGCCACCGAAGCGGGGCTTGGGCGCGGCGAGACGCCCATCTTCCCGATCCAGATCTTCCGTATCAAAGAAGGCGTGAACTTCAATCCCGAAGACCCCAACTACGATCTGTTCAAGCTGGCTTGCCGCGTCTCGGCCAAGCGGCTTTATCCCAACTTCTCTTTCATGGACGCGCCGTTTAACGCGCGCTACTACAAAGGCACTCCCGAAACCGAGATCGCCTATATGGGGTGCCGCACCCGCGTCATCGGCAACGTGTACGACCCGTCGCAGGAGGTCAGCAACGGGCGCGGCAACCTCTCCTATACGTCAATCAACCTGCCGCGTCTGGGCTTGCTCGCGGGCGGCGATGTCGAAACGTTTTTCCGTTCGCTCGACAACACCATGACGATGGTGTTGGAGCAGTTGAACGACCGCTTTGCCATTCAGGCGCGCAAAAAGGTGCGCAACTTCCCCTTCCTGATGGGGCAGGGCGTATGGCTGGACAGCGACAAGCTGAAATGGGACGACGAAGTCGGCGAAGTCCTCAAGCACGGAACGCTCTCGATCGGGTACATCGGTTTGGCGGAGACGCTGACCGCCCTGACCGGGAAACACCACGCGCAGTCGGAGTCTTCCCAGCGGCTCGGGTTGGACATCGTCGCCCATATGCGCCGCCGTCTGGACGAAGAGAGCAGCCGCCGGAAAATGAATTACACGCTGTTCGCCACCCCGGCCGAAGGGTTGTCCGGCCGTTTCGTCAGGATTGACCGCGAGAGATTCGGCTCCATCGAGGGCATCACCGATAAAGAGTATTACACCAACGGATTCCACGTGCCGGTGGGATACCCGATCACGGCGTTCGACAAGATTTCGCTGGAAGCCCCCTACCACGCCCTGACCAACGCCGGGCATATCTCCTATGTGGAGATGGACGGCGACCCGTCGCAAAACCTCGAGGCGTTCGAGCTGGTCATCCGCGCCATGCGGAAGGCGGGTATCGGCTACGGCGCCGTGAACCACCCGGTTGACCGCGACCCAGTCTGCGGTTACAACGGCATTATCGGCGATACCTGTCCGCAATGCGGGCGCACGGAGAGCGAAAACAGCCGCTTTGTGCGCATCCGCCGGATCACCGGCTATCTGGGCGCTTCGCTGGAGCGCGTTAACAACGCCAAACGCGCGGAGATCAACGACCGGGTCAAACACGGAATCCCGCAATGACGTTACGGGTAGCGCATATCCTTCACGACTCTATCACAGACGGCCCGGGACTTCGGGCCGTTCTGTTTTTGCAAGGATGCGGCTTCGGCTGCGCGGGGTGTCATAACCCCGCCCTGCAGGATTACAACGGCGGGACGGCGATGGAACCGGAGAGCGTGGTCGGCGAGATCAGCCGCAACCCGCTGATCACCGGCGTCACCTTTTCGGGCGGCGAACCGATGGAGCAGGCGGCGGCGCTGATCCCGGTCGCGACCACTCTGAAAGAACGCGGGTACAACCTATGGATTTACACCGGTTACCGCTGGGAAGCGCTGAACGAAACACAGCGCTCCCTCGCGAAGCTCGCGGACGTCGTCGCGGACGGGCTGTTTGTGCTCGAACGGCGCACATTGTCACTGCCTTGGCGCGGCAGCGACAACCAGCGCCTGATTGACGTAAAGAGAAGCGGCGGCACAGAAGTTGTGGAGTGGGAAGGGGCGGCCGCCACGGCCCGCCCCCGTTCGAACGTAATAAATAATCTCTGATGATTCCCTCTAAAAACCCCTAGCGATGAAATTACCGCGCAGGCGGATTCATTCCGCCGCAGCGGTTTCCTCATTCTCAATCCGAGAAAAACCTCAGTTTTTCGAGGGAAGGTGATTCCTTTTCTCGCAGAACAATTAACTCCCCGTACTTTGATAATGCCGCACTCCGCCCCGCCAGACGAGCAGCGACAGCCCAAAAAACAACGCCCCAACCGGCAGCGCGAGCAGCCCCTTCCACAGCGCCTCGCCCCACCCGCAGAGGACGCTCGCGGGGTAATAACTGACCACCAGCATCGGCAGCAGAAAAGTGAACATGCCGCGGAGCAGGCGCGGCATATGGTCAACCGGAATGCGGGAAACCTGATGCCCGGCAAACGTCAGGTTGAAGAAGTCCAGTACCCGGATGGAGTAGAACGCGATGCCACTGCTCAGCAAAAAAATCCCCGTGTATATCAACGCGCCGCCCGCCAGCGCAGAAACCAGCAGCAAAACGTTACGCGGGCCGAGCGCCGCCGATTGCCGCGCGAGACACCAAAAAATCACGGCAAGCCCCGCCGCCGGGCGCGCGAAGCGGTGTATATGGAAGAAGTGCGCCGCCACTTGGGTAAACAGCGAACGCGGGCGCAGCATCAGCCGGTCAAAGTTCCCGGTTCGCAGGATATGCCACGGGAAGTAGTCGAATCCGCGCAAAAATCCCTCCGCCAGCCCATACGAGGTCACCGACAGCGAGTATACCAGCAGAATGCGTTCCATCGACCACACCCCGATCGACCCGAACCGCGAAAACAACAGCACCGTCCCCACCGGATCCGCCGCCACCGTCAGCAGAACCTGCAGAACCATCATCCACCAGCCCTTATACTCCAGTGCCGAGAGCAGATTGATCCGAATCAAACGCCGGTAAAAAATCAATTCTTTCATTCCCTAACCACCTTGGACAATCACATTTTTCAGCCGCCGGGACATCACCAGCCGCCCAACAGCAACAAACACCGCCGACCAACCGATCTGCACCAGCAGAAAGGGTACGGCTTCGGCGGGCGCTGCCGAACCGACATAGAGCCGCGCCGGGATGTCGATCATCCCCGCGAACGGCTGATACAGCAGCGCCGTCTGTATAAAGTCCGGCCAGAGCTGCAGCGGGAGGTAACCGCCGGAGAGCACGTGCCCGAGCAGGATCAGCATATAGGTCGGTCCGTCGCCCCACGTAATGCCGAGCCGCACCGCGCTGACCAGCGCGCCGAACGCCGAGCAGAGCAGAAACGCGCATCCGACCGAGAGCAGAAATAGCAGAAACCCCGGCAGCGACGCGGGCAGCGTCATCCCGTACTGTCCGGGAATCAGAATCCCCGCCAGCAGTACCGCCCCGCTGCGGAAGGTCAGGGTACCGACACGCCCCGCCGAGCTTTTCGCGAACCAGTGCCAGTAGAGGTCGAGCGGGCGGCACAACTCGACGCCGACGTCGCCGCTGATGATCTTCCCGCGTATCTCGTCGTCAATGTTGAACACCAGCAGCGCGTAAAGCAGTTCCTTGACCCAGGAATACGCGATCACCTGACCCAGTGTCAGCGAAAAATTTGCCCGCCCCTCGGCATATGTATAGAAGACGATGTACACCGTCACCTCGATCAGTGTCCATACGATGCTCACCACCGCGCCGGACAGCGCCGCGAGGCGGTATTGCAGCGATTCGGCGGCGCGGATACGAAACAGTGACAAACAAGCGCGTAACGTCCTTTTCATAAAGCGCGCACCTCCAATACTCCCGTAATTCAATCGTGTCACTCTAAAAACCTCCCGCTCCGGCTTGCGATGCCGCGGCACAGCCGCCTGTTCGCAAGCGCTCCGCTCGTTCGCCTGGCGGCGAACATGAGGTTTTTAGAGCTTCTCAATCGTGTCAAAAAACATCAGTTTTTCTCGGCGTCACAGCGCCTCCTCTTCATACATCCGGGCGATCACCTCGTCGGTATCCTGCCCCTCATAGGCGGCATACCGTTCCCGCAGTCCGGGCAAACCGCCGTCGTAGAGCAGCTTGCCGCGGCCGATCACCATCACGCGGCTGCAAAGCGCCTCGATGTCGTCCATGTCGTGGGTTGTCAGCAGCGCGGTGACGCCGCTCCGCGCATTCTCGTCTTTGAGAAACGCCCGCAGCGCCAGTTTGGACACCGCGTCCAGCCCGATTGTCGGCTCGTCGAGGAACAGCAGCTTGGGGCTGTGCAGCAGAGCCGCGACCAGTTCACAGCGCATCCGCTGACCCAGCGAGAGCTGACGCGCCGGTGTTTTGAGCAGGGAATCCACCTCCAGTGCCCCGCACAGCCCGCCCAGCCGCGATTCATACCGTTCGCGCGGGATGCCGTAGATGTCGCGCAGCAGCGAGAAGGAATCGCTCACCGGCACATCCCACCAGAGCTGGCTCCGCTGCCCGAACACCACGCCGATCTCCGAGACGTGCGCTACCCGCGCCTTCCACGGCACCCGCCCGTTGATCACGCACGAACCGGCGTCCGGCGTCAGGATACCGCTCATCACCTTGACGGTGGTGGACTTTCCCGCGCCGTTCGGCCCGATCAGCCCCACCAGTTCCCCCTCCCCGACCGAAAACGAAACACCGTCCAGCGCGGTCACGCTGCGCACCTCGCGCTTAAACGCGCCTTTCAACAGCCCCCATCTGCCCGCCGGACGCTCGTACACCTTAAAAGCTTTGCGGATCCCGGACAGCTCAATCTGCGGCAACGGGTTCGACCTCCTCATAATTCAATGACACTGTACAATTCCCGATGATCCTCGCCGCCATAACGGTGTGTCACTTCCTTCCTATAATGGGCATGTTGAAAATTGCCCGCTCCGGCTTGCGATACCGCGGCATAGCCACCTGTTCGCAAGCGCTGCGCTCGTTCGCCTTTCAGGCGAACACGCAATTTTCAACACTTCAACAATACCAAATCCCGTTATAGCCCCCTTCGATGCGAAGGGGGTGGCGGCGAAGCCGGCGGGAGACGTCCGCCCTCATCAGCAAATCCATCATACCGCGCGAAGCGCGGCGGCGGCAAGGCGCGAATCAGCCCCTGCCGTACCTTCTGACCGGCGCATAATGAAGAAACATGATTTTTCATCTTTTTTTGAAAAAATGCTTGACAGATTGACATTTGCGTGGTAGCATATATCTAGAATCGGTTCTTGAGAGCCGGGGCTGTTTCTAAAAATCAATCTATTAACGGTAAAGGCGCGGATTATCCGTGCTTTTTTGCTGTAAAGGAGCCGTATGGATACAAAAGATGTGCTGCTCAGCCATATGGAAGACCTCGCGAAAAGGGCGGCAAAGACCGGCTGCGCCGCGTCGCGCTTCATAACCCCCGCCGACGCGCAAATAACCGCCGCGCGGTTCGCGGGGCGGCGGGATGTCACGCTGTCGTTCGACGGCGGATTTGAAGGCGCGGAGCGTACACGCGCCATATTCTGCAACCCCGGCTGGGGCGGATATGCCCGCGCGGAGCTGTTTGCCGCGCTTCGGATTGAGGCGCACGAGCCGCCCGGGCACCGGGACGTACTCGGTTCGCTGATGGCGCTGGGCATAGAGCGCGAGGTGACCGGAGACATCCTCCCCGGCGCGCTGGTCTGTCTGCCGGAAATGGCGGGGTTCATCGCGCAGAACCTTGAGCGGGTAGGACGCCTCCCGGTCAAACTCACGGAAATCAGGCTGGACGAGCTGCCGGAGAAGGAAGAAACCCTGCAAATCAAAACAGACACGGTGGCGTCGCTCCGGCTGGACGCGTTAATCGGCACGGCGTTCGGTCTGTCCCGCGGCAAGGCGGCTGAGCTGATCGAATCGGGGCGGGTCAGCCTGAATCACACACAGTGTTTGCAGGGCGCGAAAGAGGCGCGGGAGGGCGCGGTGCTCTCGGTACGCGGCGCGGGGCGCGCGAAACTGCTGGAGGTCGGCGGCGTTTCGAAGAAAGGGCGGATTTTTATAAAGATCGGGTTGCACGGGCGGTAAGCGTGCGGTACACATGCTCGGTGAGGATCGGAGCGGCGCGATTTGCGGAGATTCCCCGTGCTTGCAAACCCGGCTGGCGGCTGCTGGAGTGCCACTGCGATTCGGCAGGGAATATACAGCCGGAGCGGGGGTTTTTAGAGTGACCCCACGGCAAACGCATGAACGGACAAAATGCACAAAAAGCGGTATCCTCATGTAGGGGCGACCGTCCTCGGTCGCCCGCGACTGCGGGATTTTCCGGGGTTGCGGGCGGTCGGGGACGACCGCCCCTACATTTCACCTGTGCAACATGGACATACACGCGTTTGTCGTGGAGTGACCCCATTTGCCTGTTGACAAATATAATACTATGTGTTATTCTGTAT
>JAISVY010000145.1 GCA_031271325.1 Oscillospiraceae bacterium | reverse complement strand
ACGGGGAAACGGGCAACGTTGCCTTCGTCTTTAATTGTTAATTGTTAACTGTCAATTGTCAATTGCTTCACATCCCCCGGCGGCATTCGCCGCCACCCCCTTCGAACCGAAGGGGGCTACGTGGGGTTACGGCGGCGTGCCGGGATCGTCACGCCCTACACGTCTTAATTGTTATCTGTTATCTGTTCGTTGTTCACTGTTAAAGAGCGGGAGGTTTTTAGAGTGACACACCAACCGAGGAGGCAGCCGGCGTTTGACTGAGTTTTTAAGCAGCCTGACCGAATATCTGCAGGGGCTGGACAATCTCTATAAGGCAATGATGACCTTTCTGATTTCGATTGTCCCCGTGATAGAGCTGCGCGGCGCAATCCCGGTGGCGCGGGTTGCGGAGCTGCCGTGGTTTGCCGCGCTGCCTGCGGCGGTCTTGGGCAACATGCTGCCCGTACCGTTTATTATCATCTTCGGGCGGCGCTTTTTCGCGTGGCTGCGGAAGCACACGCCGTTCGGCAAGCTGGCCGACCGGTTGGAGACGCGCGCCGAAAAAAAGATAGACACGGTGCGGAAATATCAGTTTTTCGGGTTGATGATCTTCGTCGCGATCCCGCTGCCCGGCACCGGCGCGTGGACTGGCGCGCTGATCGCCGCAATGATGAACCTGCGGATGCGCACGGCGTTTCCGTCGATTCTGCTGGGCGTCATCGGCGCGGGGCTTATCGTCGGCGCAGTATCCTACGGGTTGTTTGGCTTAGGAGGATAGAGCCGCCGGCGAACATCCCCATTGTCACCAATCTCCGCGCCGTGGCATAGGATACGGTATCGGGGGTGTTTCGCGTGTTGTATACGTGTATTTGCGCCGTTTTATGCGCGTATGGCTTGGTTATGGCAATCTGGGCGGTGTTGGGCCGCCGGATGGGTTTCCCGCTCATGACGGAGGTTCCCGATTGGGTGAGATCGGTATACAAAGGAGCAATTCCCGATGGACGAGAATCTGGAGGGCTTGATTCAGTCGGTCGTCTACAGCAACGATGAAACCGGCTGGGCGGTGCTGCGCGTCGCGTGCGCGGACGGTTCGCTGCACACCGCCGTCGGGCATATCCCCGCGCCCGCGCCGGGTGAGACGATTCACGCGAAAGGTCAGTGGTCACAGCACCCCGCCCACGGGGAGCAATTCAGCGTCCGCTCCGCCGAACGCCTGCTGCCGGCGGGGTCGGACGCGATTTTGGAATATCTTGCGTCGGGTATCGTGCAGGGTGTGGGACGCGCCACCGCGCGTCTGCTGGTGGAGACATTCGGCGACCGGACGCTGGACGTACTGGAGCGTGAGCCGGAACGGCTGAGCACGGTGCGCGGCATCACGCCCAAGCGCGCGCAATCAATCGGAGCGCTGTACGCGAAACAGACGACCCTGCGCCGCCTGATGGAGACGCTGGTGCGTCACGAACTGACGCCCTCCTACGCGCTGGAGCTGACCAAACGGTACGGCGCGGGCGCGGCAGACCGGCTGCGCGAAGACCCGTACATATTGCTCTACGAGCCGTTTGACGCGCCTTTTGAGCAGGCGGACAAGCTGGCGGCGGCGCTCGGCGTGGAGGATGGCGACGAACGCCGCCTGAAAGCCGGGTTGCTGTATGAGCTGATCTTCAACCTCGATCAGGGGCATGTATACCTCCCGAGGGAAAAGTTGATTCCCGCCGCCGCCGGACTGCTGGGACAGGGGGAGGACGAACTGGAGGAAGCGCTGCAGGACTTGTTTTGCGACAACAAGGTTGTCGCCTGCGACGACGGCGCGGTGTACCTGACCCGCCTGTACAACGCAGAGAGCCAGGTCGCGGCGTTTGTCCGGGAGCGTTCGGGCAGGTCGCACCCCCTGCCGCGCGATCTGGATACCCTGTTGGGACGGATCGAAGAGGAACTCGGCATCGAGTACGCCGAAACGCAGCGGGAGGCGATAACCCGCGCGGCTGGCAGCGGCTTGCTGGTGCTGACCGGCGGTCCCGGAACCGGCAAGACGACGATCCTGCGCGGTTTGCTGCGGCTCTTTGACTGGATGGGGCTGAAGGCGCTGCTCGCCGCGCCGACCGGGCGCGCCGCGAAGCGGATGAGCGAGCTGTGCGATCGCGACGCCTCCACCATCCACCGCCTGCTGGAGTTCGGGTACGATCCGTCGCTGGGCATTCTGCGTTTTCTGCGGGATGAGGAAAACCCGCTGCAAGCCGACGTGGTGGTGCTGGACGAAGTCTCGATGGTGGACATCCTTTTGATGGACAGCATCTCCCGCGCCGTCTCGGACGACGCGCGCCTGATCTTGGTCGGCGATCCCGACCAGCTTCCGGCGGTTGGTCCCGGCTCGGTGCTGGAGGACATTCTGGAAACGGCTCCGTCCGTGCGCCTGACCGAAATCTTCCGTCAGGCGGCCGAGAGCCGTATCATCACCGGCGCGCACAGCGTCAACCGGGGTGAAACGCCCTCGCTGAAAAACGACCATCAGCGCGACCTGTTCTTCCTGCGCCGCCGAGACATGATTTCCGCGGTCGGGACGATCCAAGAGCTTTGCGCGGAACGGCTGCCGGGCAACCTTGGCATCGAGCCGTCGCAGATACAGGTGCTCACGCCGACCCGCCGCGGTCCGTGCGGTACCGTCAGCCTGAACAAAGCCCTTCAGGAGGCGCTGAACCCGGAAGCGCCGCACAAGCTGGAAAAACGGTTCGGCGAGTTCCTCTACCGCGAGGGCGACCGGGTCATGCAGATCCGCAACAACTACGACCTCGCGTGGCGGCAGGAGGCGAACGCCGGGATGGGCGTTTTTAACGGCGAGATCGGCACGGTCGCCGAGATCGACCTCAAAGCGTCGCTGGTCACCGTGAATTTTGACGACCGCATCGTGGAGTATCCGTTCGACAGTCTCGGCGAGCTGGAGCCGGCGTACGCGCTGACGGTACACAAGGCGCAGGGAAGCGAGTACCGCGCCGTCGTGCTGGCCGTGATGCCGGGACCGCAGAAGCTGATGACGCGGCGGGTGCTGTATACCGCGATCACCCGCGCCCGCGATTACCTGATCATCGTGGGGCAGGACGAGATTATCGAGGCGATGGTGCGCAACGACAAACGCCTCCGCCGTTACACGGGGCTGAAGAAGATGCTCCAATGCTAAACCTCCTTCTTCCCAAACGCTGCGCGTTTTGCCGCCGCCCGCACCCGGACGGGCTGTGCGAAACGTGCCGGGACGAATTGCCGTGGCGGATTAAGCCCTACGACGGCATCGTTGCCGCGCCGCTGCTGTATCGTGGCGCGGTGCGGTCTGCGCTGCACCGCTATAAGTTCCGGGGCGTTTGGGGCGGCGCGGAAATATTCGGGGAACTGATGGCGGCCGCCGTTCGGAGCGCGGGCGCGGAAGCCGACATCATAACGTGGGTTCCGTGCAGCTTTGCCCGTCGCTGGACGCGCGGCTACGACCAGGCGCGGAAGCTCGCGCAAAGCGTCGGGAAGCGTTTATGCCTGCCGCTTGAACGTACGCTGCGGAAAATCCGCCACACCCGCTCCCAGACAAAGATGCCGGACAGCGAAGCGCGGCGGGCAAACGTGCGGGGCGCGTTCGGCGTTCGCGCGGACGCCGTTATTGCGGGCAGGCGCATCCTGCTGATAGACGACATCCACACCACCGGCGCGACGCTGGACGAATGCAAACGCCTTCTGCTCGGCGCGGGCGCGGCAAGCGTGGTCTGCTGTGCCGTCGCCGCGCGGCGGTGAGAACGGAAGCAAAAGAAAAGTCAGAACATGACAAATGTCATATCAAATGATGCCCCGCGGCACTGTTCGCCGCGGGGTTTTGATGTTATGCTAATCCCATCAGACAGTCAGCAAACGGAAGCGGGGCGCTGCTTTTGCCCCCCGCGGGAAAATCAAGGAGGAACACATTATGGTAGCCGTTATGGAAAACATCGTAAAGCGTTACAAGGCGCACACGGCGCTCGACCACATGAACCTGACCATCCAGCCCGGCGAGACGCTGGGGCTGTTGGGACCGAACGGCGCGGGCAAGACCACCGCCATACGGGTGCTGACCGGGCTGACCGGTGCCGACGCGGGCAATACGCGGCTGTTCGGCGCGGAGATGCGCGGCGCGGCGCTCGCGGTCAAACGGCGGATCGGCGTCGTGCCGCAGGATCTGGCGCTGTACGAAGCTCTCTCGGCGCGGGATAACCTGAACTATTTCGGGCGGCTCTACGGCATTCGCGGCGCGGAGCTGAAAAAACGCGTCGATGAGGTTCTGGAGGTGCTGGGGTTGTCCGACGTTGCGGGCAAAGCGCCGAAAAAGTTTTCCGGCGGCATGAAACGGCGGCTGAACATCGGATGCGCCATCATCCACAAGCCCGAACTGCTGATCCTCGACGAGCCGACGGTGGGTATCGATCCGCAGTCGCGCAACCATATTTTAGACTTCGTGGAGGGCATGACCAAGCAGGGCACGACCGTGTTGTACACCTCGCACTATATGGAAGAGGTAGAGCGTGTCTGCTCGCGGGTGCTGATCATGGACGCGGGTCACGTGATCGCGGACGGAACGGTGGAGGACCTGACAAAAGCCGCGATCTTTGAGGAGTCGGTGACGCTGGAGGTGCGGGAGAACGCGCCGGGGCTTTGCGAGAGCGTGAAGAAGGTGCAGGGCGTGCAGCGGTGCGAGGCGGACGGGCGTTCGCTGTCGGTGACCAGCGCGGCGGGTTCGCAGAACCTCGCGCGGATCCTGGAGTGCGCCGCGCCGTATATCATCCTGAGCGTCGCGGCAAAGCGCCCTACGCTGGAGGACGCATTCCTCGCGCTGACAGGAAAGAAACTGCGCGATACCGGAGGTGAGGGTCAATGAACGCCTTTTTCGCCACCTTCAAGGTGGGGTTTAAGTTCCTGTGGAAAAGCCCGGTCAGCGTCGCGATCCTGATCGCGTTCCCCATCATGCTCATATTTATACTCGGTTCGGCGCTGTCCGGCTACATCTCCGCCGACATAGAGCTTGACCCCGTGCCGGTCGCCGTCGCCGCCGAAGAAGGCGGAGCGTTCCGAAGCTTCCTGCAAAACCCGGACATCGCTCCCTTCTTCGACCTGACGTATACAAGCCGGGCGGAAGCGGCGGCGCTTTCTGAAAAGGGCGATGTGGTCTGTGCCGTCGTCGAGCGGGAAGACGGCAGCCTTGAGGTGCTTTCACCGCCCGGAAGCGGGTTCTCCGCGCGGATTGCGCTCTCGGTTTTTGATTCGTATCAGCGCGTCGGCGCGGCCTTCGCAATCCGGGGACCGGAAGGCGGGGACATCCCCGGCTTCTCCGTGGAGGATATGCCGCTCGGCAAACGCGTACCGAACGCCACCGACTACTATGCCGTGACAATGCTCGTGATGATTCTGCTCTACACCGGCACCAACGGAACAGAGCTGTTTCACAAAGGGATGCTGAGCGATACCGGCAGCCGGGCGCAGACAGCGCCGGTTACGAAGCCCGTGCTGATCGGCGGTCTGCTGGCAGCCTCCACCGTGACGAGCTTTCTGCAGGGGATGGTTACCTTTGTGTTTACCGGCGTGGTCTACGGCGTGTATTGGGGCGAACGCATTCCGCTGGTACTTTTGACGCTGTTCGCGGTCGTGCTGTTCTCACAGGCGTTCTGCATTTTCCTGCTGCTGCTGTTCCGCAGCCCCGGCGCGGTGAACGGCACGGTTCAGGCAATCTTTTGGGTCATGACCTTTGTATCCGGCGGCTACACCAAGGTGAGCTTCGGCGCCGCCGACGCGGTGTTCCAATACGTACCCAACGCGATGGCGCACACGGTGATCTTCGGTTCAATTTACGGCGGCAACGAGGCGAAGATGGGCTTATATCTGGCAATCCTGTTCGGGCTGGGGTTGGTTTTCTATATTGCATCGTTTTTACTCGGAAGGAGGCGGCTCGCATGACGGTATTCCATACGGCGCTCCGGCGGATTTTCAGGCAGCCGGTCAACTGGGCGTTTCTGCTTCTGTTTCCCATGATTTTCATCCTGCTGATCAACTTCGAAAGTGACGGCGCGTCCGGCAACGACATCGTTTTTTCGTTCGGCGTTTGTGATTTGGATCAGTCCGTTTTATCGCAAACCCTTGTCAAACAGATGGAAAAGCGGTATGATATACGGGAAGTGGCAGAGCCGGACATTTCCGCCGTATTGACCGACTCCGAAGTTCCGTGGATTCTGGTGATCCGCGAGGGGTACGGGCGGGATATACTGGCCGGGAACCCGCCGAAGCTGGAGGGTCACTCGCTGAAAATTTCCGAGGTGTCGGCGCTTGCGGGCGTGAACGCCGAGAGCATCACCCGCGCGCTGACGCTGCTCGGCACCGATGACCCGGCGGCGCTCGCCGCGTGGGAAGAGGCGGCTTCTGTGGCGCTGACCGAGCTTCCGGGCGACAACTGGGAAGGCATTTCGTTCTGGTTTTCGATGTACGGATTCGTCGCGATCTTCACTTCATACTTCGTTGTAAAAGCGCTGAGCGACGACAAAGTGCGGGGTATGCCCGACCGTTTGGGCGTTCTGCCGATCACGCCGCGGCGGACAATGGCGCAGAGCGCGCTCGCGGCGTTCCTCGCCGTGGAGGTCACGGCGGCGCTGATGGTCGTAATCGTGCAATGGCAGGCCGGTTCCGTACCCCACCCGCTGCATATCTTCCTGCTGCTCTCGCTGTATAACCTGTTCGCGGTGAACGCGATTCTCGCGATCATGTCGATCGCGCGGGACTTGGGAGCGGCGTCTGTCGTGATGACGATGCTGTCGGTGATCGTCGCGATGCTCGGCGGGCTGTTTTGGCCACTGGATATGGTGCCGGAATTCATGCAAAAGGCCGCGTGGTTCTCGCCGGGGTTCTGGCTGTCGCGCGGGCTGGAAAACATGAAAGAGATCACCTTCGAGGGGTTTGGTATGCCGATGCTGTTCTTGGCGGCGTTCGCCGCCGTCGCCCTGCTGCTCGGCGGCTGGAAGCGCATACAACCGCTGGACAGTTAACAGATCGAAGTGTTGAAAATTGCGTGTTCGCCTGAAAGGCGAACGAGCGCAGCGCTTGCGAACAGGCGCCGTAGACAGAGTTATTCCGCCGCAGAGACTTTCGGTTTGCAACCGAAAAACATCCGTTTTCGGGGAACTAAAAATCTCAGTTCCCTGAACCGCCGGAGGCAAAGCCGTATGCGAAGCGCCGCCATCTATGCCCGCCTGTTCGCGGGCGCAACACTGATCGCGACTTGGGGGCTGGTGGACAGCCCCCTTTCCGGCATACTCTTTATTCAGGCTCTGACGGCGCTTTCGGCGGTGCGTTATCGCTTTAAGCCGTATCGCTGGCTTACGGCGGCGGAAGCGGCTCTCTGCATCGGGTATGCTTTCGTATGGCTCCCGGCGCTCGCGGGATTGTGGCTCCCGGTGATCAGCCTGCTGGAGAAAGCGTGGACGGCGTGGGAGCGGGAGCTTTCGGCGCGGCAGATTGCGGACAGGGGCGAACGGCTGAAGCTGGAGGCATCCCGCGAACTGACCGAGCGGGAGGCGCGCGGCGCGGCGCGGTTTGCCGAACTGGCCGAACGCTCCCGGATCGCGCAAGACATCCACGACCATGTGGGTCACGAAATATCCGGCGCGCTGATCGCCCTGCAAACCGCCATGCGGCTGTATGAGAAGCGGGACGAGCGCGCGGGGGAACTGCTGGCGAAGAGCGTTGCGCGGGTGGAAGCGGCAAGCGGGCATCTGCGCGAGGCGATCTATAACCTCAAACCCTCCCAGATATGGGATGTTTCGGCTCTGGAAGCGCTGTGCGGGGAGTTTACATTCTGCCCGGTGCGGTTCTCGGCGGGCGGCGACCTGACCGGCTCCCCCCATTGGGAACTGCTGGCGCAGAACCTGAAAGAACTGCTGACCAACATAGCCCGTCACTCCGGCGCGGAGTTCGCGGCGGTGAAAATCGACGGCAACGCCGGGTACATCCGTATGCAGGTCTCCGACAACGGCACGGCGGCGAAGCCGTATAAGCCGGGGCTGGGTCTGTCGGGGATGCAGGAACGCGTCCGCGCCGCAGGGGGTACGTTAAGTATCAACGCCGAAGCGGGGTTTACGGTCACCGCTGTACTGCCGAAATCCGCTGTTCAGTCCCTCGAAAAACCGAGTTTATGATGAGGAAACCGCTGCGGCGGAACGAATCCGTCGCAGCGGTAATTTCATCGCGAGGGTTTTTTAGAGGGAAACTATTCTCCGAACAGCCAATTCTTCAGGTTCCCGAACCATTCGGCCAGTTTGAAGCGGATTTCGTATTTCTCCCCGTCTTTCGTAATCAGCGAAATGTCGTCGTCGGTGAGACCGGCGGCTTTTGACTGCCCGGGCAGGGTTTCAATCGCGGCGGAAGCGCAGAGCGGGGGGAACACCACACACCACCAGTTTTTGCCGTTCCCTTCGCCGAGCACCACCCGCAGGGCGGTGTAAGGACCGGCAGGCAGGGAGAAGGTGCTGTATTCCCGCGTGGGGAACGCTTCCCGCCCCAGCGTCACCGTCACGGTTTGACCGGAGCCGCGCTCACGCAAAAACAGATTCAAGCGCTCCGTCAGCATCGGTATATTGGCGCGAATCACTTCTTCGGCTTCGCCGGCGACGCCCGCGCCCGCGAGCGCGTCTTCGGTCAGCGCGAGCGTCTCGTCGCGCACCAGCAGCTTTAACGCCTGGTCTTCCTCGCTGTCCGACGCGCCGACGACATGCAGGCGGATCAGTTTGTCCGACAACCCCGAATCCGCCGCCAGCACACTCACGGTAAACGCCAAAACCAGCCCGATGCAAAGCGCGATTTCCCACAGTTTGAAACGATGGCTTTTGCTTTCTTCTCTCACGGCATGTCCCTGCTTTCGTTGTGATATGTCAAGGTGCCCCGGGAAACTCCCGCGATGCCGCGGCGAACAAAGAGTTTTCCGAGCGCCCTTTAATACCATTCTTGACAGGGATTGCCTCTCTTATACCGGCTCAGTGAGAAATGTATCGGGGAAAATGGCGCGAAGACTGTCTGCCGCGCGGCTTGCAAGATCCTCGTCGTCAAACATCCCGAATACGGAAGGTCCGGAACCGCTCATCACCACCCCGAGCGCCCCGGCGTTCAGCAGACGCGTCCGGGCATCAGAATATCTGTCCGGGAACGCGTTGGCCAAGTTTTTTGCGATCGCGGGCAGGTCCCGCCTGCGCATCGCGTCTAAAAAAGCCGTCCAGTCTGTTTTGAACGCCGGAACGGAGATTGCCCGGAACGCTTCGGCGGTGGAGACGCGAACCGGCGGGGTCACCAGCACGATGCGGCAGTCCGGCAGCGGCGGCAGCGGAGACAGAAGCTCCCCCCGCCCTTCGGCGAGGCGCACCCCGCCGCGCAGGCAATACGGCACATCCGAACCCAGTTCCAGCGCCGGCACCGTCAAACGGTCCGGCAGCGGGAAGCGGGCGGACAGCGCGCGCAGCACGGCGGCGGCGTCGCTTGAGCCGCCGCCAAGCCCCGCGCTGACGGGGATGCGTTTGACGATGTTTATATGTGTATCGAAACCGTTAAACCCGCGTTTCGCAAAAAACAACCGCGCCGCTTTCACGGCGAGGTTGCTCTCGTCCTGCGGCAGCGCGGAGCCGCGGGATTCCGCGGTAAAACGTTCCCGCCCCGCTTCGCACGGGGTTAGAGTCACTTCAATGTCGTCACAGAGCGAAACGGATGCCATCACCATTTTGAGGTCATGGTATCCGTCAGCGCGTTTGCGGACAATATCGAGCGCGAGGTTGATCTTCGCGTACGCTTTCTCAGGCAGGACAATTTTGTTCATCCGAGCATGATCGCTTTGGCCGGGCAGAACTCATGGCAGCAATAGCAGCGGATGCAGCTGTCGCCGTCCACAACGGCTTTTTTGTCCTGTATCGCGATACATTTCTGCGGGCAGATACGGGCGCAGTCGCCGCAGCCGGCGCAGTTGGGAAGGATTTCCGGGACGGCGTCTTTCTTGTGCTTGATCGCCGGTAAAAACTGTGTACGGAGGGGTTCCGGGTCATCGCCCAGCCATGTCAGCTGTTCGGGAGCCTCCGGCGCCAGACCCCGCGACGCGGCTTCGGCAAGGGAGTAGACGCTGTCGCGCCGCAACCCCATCAGGTGGCATTGCGCCAAGTCGATCGCGTAGGGGTTGAACCCGCCCGCGATAACCCGCAAATGCTTCGGGTCGCCGCCGGTCGGTCCCGCGCCTTCCATCCCCCATACGCCGTCGAGAACCGAAAAACCGGGGTTTATCCGCTCGCAGACATCCACCAGCATCCCGGCGAAATCCTTCCTGTTTGGATATTTGCGGTGCAGGTTAGGCTTGCCTAACCCGGGCACGCAGCCAAACAGATTCTTCGAGCAGCCGGTCATTGACATCATGCCGTGGGTCTTGGCTTTGCCCACAGAAACAACCAATTCCGCGCCTAGCACCGGCGCGAGCAGGGTGATTTTTTGAATGACGCGCCCGTCCGGGGTTTCCACCGTCCGGCTTCGCGTATCGTAGCTCAGGCGCGCGCCGCTTTGCCTCGCCGCGTCCTCCATACCGCACCGGCTGTACAGCATCTTCAGCACCGCTTTGCTGTGCGGTCCGCCGGTCGAGTCAATAATAGCCACATCCGCACCGGCTTTGACGAACGCCGCGCAAACCGCCGCGACCACGGCGGGGTGGGTCGTCGCGGCCGCGTCCGGCTTTTTCGGCATGATCAGGTTGGGCTTGACCAATACGCGCTTCCGCCCGGCGAGAATCGCCGCCGCGCCGCCGAACGCATCCAGTACGCGCTCTACGGCGCTGTCCGCCTGCTCGTATGTATCGCATCGCGCGAGAAAAACACGGGTATCCATCGGCGCGAGCCTCCTATGCAGGGTTTTACTGAACAACACCGCTGTCACGCTTCATTACTCTTTTCGACCGGCAAGTTCAGAATTTTTCACTTTAATTTCTTCG
Source organism: Oscillospiraceae bacterium (assembly GCA_031271325.1). GTDB lineage: Bacteria > Bacillota > Clostridia > Oscillospirales > UBA929 > UBA929. The sequence goes on along the minus strand of JAISVY010000145.1, from coordinate 2,443 downwards.
AAATAAAGTTCCAAAATTCTGAATTAAGAAGCTCTAAAAACCTCATGTTCGCCGCTAGGCGAACGAGCGGAGCGCTTGCGAACAGGAGCTTTAGCGCGGCATCGCAAGCCGGAGCGGGAGGTTTTTAGAGCGACACAACTCGCACCTGCGGTGCTTCGGGTCGAAAAGGAGTAATTCAGCAGCTCTGGCAATTCCTATTTCCGCTTTACCGCCCGCAGCGCGGCGGCGGCGATGTCTACGGCGTTCAGGTTGAAGCGCCCGCGGAGGTAATCTTCGGGACCGACCTCCCCAAATTCGTCCTGCACGCCGATCATCTCGACCGGCACAGGGCGGGTCTTTACCAGCACCTCGGCGACCGCCGAGCCAAGCCCTCCGACGACGTTGTGGTTTTCGCAGGTGACCGCCGCGCCGGTGTCGTTCGCGCAGTTAACAATCAGTTCGGTATCAATCGGCTTCCAGGTAAACAGGTTGACAACCCGCGCCGAAACGCCCTGCTCGGAGAGCAGTTTTGCCGCTTCCAGCGCTTCCGCGACCATGATGCCGGAGCAAAACAGCGTTACGTCGCGGCCGTCGGAGAGCACAACGCCCTTGCCGATGGTGAAAACGCTGCCCGGCTCGTATACGCCGACGGCGTTCTTGCGGTTCATACGGATGTAATACGCGCCGTATTGCGACGCGATCTGCGGCAGCAGGTTTTCGAGCATGACCGAGTCGGTCGGCTCCAGCAGAATCATTTCGGGGATGGCGCGGAGCACCGCCATATCCTCCAGCGGCATATGCGTACCGCCGTTGTACGCCGCGCATACGCCCGGGTCGGTCCCGACAATCCGCACGTTCAGCTTCGCGTACGCCGCCGACATAAAGATCTGGTCGCATACACGCCGCGTCGCGAACGTGCCGAACGTATGGGCAAACGGCACAAACCCCATCGCCGACAGCCCCGCCGCGACGCCCACCATGTTGGCCTCTGCGATCCCGCAGTTGATAAAGCGGCCGGGGAAGGCTTTCATGAAGGGCTTCATGCCGGAGGAACTCATCAAATCGGCGTCCAGAGCGACGATGTTTTCGTTTTGCCCGGCAAGCTCGGTCAGGACACGGCAATAGGTGTCCCGCATCATCTTCTCTTCGGGCTTGAGGACGCTTTTTATAGTCACGCTCATGCCGATACCTCCTCAAGGCGTTTTTGCGCCGCCGCCAGCGCTTCCTGCATCTGCTCCGGCGTAAAGGCGATGTGGTGGTTGAACTCCTGATCTTCGGCGAAGGTGCAGCCATAGCCCTTCTTGGTGTTCAGCACGATCATCGCCGGTTCGCCGGTATGCGCCTTCGCCGCTTCAATCGCTTCCGCGATTGCGCCGGTGTCGTGCCCGTCCACCGATTGGGTGAAGAAGCCGAACGACGCGAATTTTTGCGCGAGGTCGCCGGTATCCAGCACGTTTTTGACGTACCCGTCCAACTGCTGTCCGTTTTTGTCGCAGAAGACGGTCAAATTATCCAGCTTTTTGTGCGCCGCCAGCATCAGTCCTTCCCAAACCTGCCCCTCGTCGCACTCTCCGTCGCCGACGATCAGGTATGTCCGGGCGTCGTAGCCGCGCATCTTCTGCGCCAGCGCCAGCCCGACGGCGGTCGAAACGCCCTGCCCGAGCGAACCGGTCGTCATGTCCACACCGGGGGTCTTGTTCATATCACAGTGGCTCGGCAGGGAAGTACCGGGGCGGTTGAGCGTCTGGAGAAGCTCTTTGCCAAAGAATCCGCGCCCGGCGAGCGCGGCGTACACGGCGGGACCGGCGTGCCCCTTGCTGCACACCAAGCGGTCGCGTTCCGCCCAGTCCGGCTGCTCCGGTCTGACGTTCATCACGCCGTTGTACAGCACGGCCAGCGTCTCAACGACGCTCATCGCGCCGCCTACATGCCCGAACCCCCGCGCTTCAAAGACATGCAGGGTAGAAAGGCGCAGTTCCGCCGCGCGGAGGGGAAGGTTGTTGTTCATTTTACATTTCCGTCCTTTCGGTTCTTAGAACCTGTTCCCGTAGGTGGAAGTACCAGAGCGGCGAGCAATTTTTTCGCTGGACAAGGAAATTTTTCGCAGGAATACTTGACGTATTCCAAGGAAAATTGACGCAGTACGGAGGAAAAATCGCCGCCGATGCGGTGCTTTCTAACCTATGGAAACAGGTTCTAATTAATACGCCAATCTCTCCCCGATGTATGCCGCCACAGAGTCGATCGGGATGCGCTCCTGCGCCATTGTGTCGCGCGCGCGTACGGTTACACAGTGATCGGTTTGGCTGTCGAAATCGTAGGTAACGCAGAAGGGGGTGCCGATCTCGTCCTGACGGCGGTAGCGGCGCCCGATCGCGCCCGCTTCGTCGAATTCGGTGAAGAAGTGTTTCTTCAAACGCATATAGAGCTGCGTCGCCTCGTCCGAGAGCTTCTTCGAGAGCGG
>JAISVY010000115.1 GCA_031271325.1 Oscillospiraceae bacterium | reverse complement strand
TATCATATGAAAAATGCGCCCGCCGCGCTGGAGGCTCTCGGGAGAGCGTACGAAGAGGCGGAAGACATAGTGACACCGTTTGCGGAGCTTGGCAAGGATATGCGCACCCTTGCCTCACGCGCCCTGCGTGAGTCCGGGATTCCCGCCGGGTGGCTTGAAACCGTAAGGCGCAAGGCGTCCGCCTTCGCGAAGTTCCAATCTGCTATGGTCAGTGAACATACCCGGCGCCGGGGCGCTTCCCTGTCGGCGCGGGAACATGAGGTGCTGTCAGATCTGTGCCGGGGGCTTTCCCGCGCCGAAATCGCGGCGAAACAGTCGCTTTCCGTCAATACAGTCAACTCTGTCACGGCCAATGTATTTCATAAGCTCGGCGCTGGCAACACCGCCGACGCCATCCGCATTGCCGCGGAAGAAGGGTTTATATAAAGCCCGAGGTTGCAGACAAAGCCGTTTTGCTCCGAGCGAAGCGGCTTTGTCTGCGGCCTGACTTGAATCCACTGTCTATCTTTGGTGCGCGCACGGTCTGCCGGGACACGGCGGACAGGGCGGGCGCGGCTTTTGAACCGGATTCCCCGAAGGAGCGCCGTCGGCAGCCTTCGGTATACACCGCAGCGCCTTATGGAGTTTGTTTGTCAAAACAAGCTGCATATCCGTGATCTGCTCAAGCATCGCCGCGACGCTTTGATTGACTTCCAATACCCGTTGTAAATCGGAATGCTGATGGACATTCTCAAGCGCGCGCTGGATTTTTTCCCCTTCCGCGTTGAGGATATGGCTGAGAGCGGTTTCCTCAAGAGCGATCGAGATGAGAATCGCGTTGACCGCTTCATCGCGCGTCAGGATCGTTTTGGGATCCGGGAATGCGGGCATGGACAATTCGGTTACCCCCTCTCTCTGCAAACGGCTACTCTAAAAAGCCGCCGAATCAACCCACAACGCGGGATACAGAAGACCGGAACCGCCGTTTGACCCGTCCACCGCCGCTTGGAAGACCTTTCCGCTTTGGCTCAGTGACGACGCCATATCAGGCGTGCTTCCCGGGGAACGCAGCCAGAGCTGACTGCCTGCGGGCATGGTCAGTTTCGCGAAATTGCTTTGGGCGGGCGCTTCGCTCGGCAGGAAATTATCGCCGCCCCAGCCGTACTCATCGGAAACGAAATTGGCCGCTTCGCTGTAGCTTAAGGCAAACGCCACATCGAGACCGGAAGAGGCCGCTTCGCCGGAGGGTTTGCTAAAGCTGTCAGTCTTGCCGTCCGTTCCGGCCGTTCCGGTGCCCGTTTGCGCCGCCGCGTCGCTTTTGACCGTAAACTTACGCAGATTTGCGTCCGCCGCCAGATTGTCCGCGTCTTCTTTCGCCGCGCCGGTAAACCAATCGTTGATTTTCTTTCGCACCGCGGAATCGCCGTACCCGTTCGCCGTGCCAAAGATTGTCGCCTGGTAGTCCGGGTTCTCGCGCTGATCCGACGAAGCGAATGTATTGATGAATTTCGTACGGACAATCAGCGAATAGCCGCCGTTTTGCGCGATTTCCACCCAATCGGCGGTATCGCCTGTTTTTTGCGGCGTGAGAATCCTCCCCGCCGCCACCGCCGGGATCTCTTGAATTGGCGGTTTATCCGGGAGAGGTTCCCCGCCGTTTGGGTCTTTTGCGTTTTGGTTTTTGAAATAGGCGTTCAGCGCGGCGGACATCTTCCCGAACAGGAACATTTGATTCATGGAAACAACGTTAAGCATGTCTTTGATGCTTTCGTTTACCTCCAGTATTTCGGGAATCGTCGGGTTCGGCTTGACGACGTCGGTGAGCGTGCCAAGGACATATTGCAGCTTTTCCCCTTCCGAGTTGATGATATGGCTGAGTCCGATTTCCTCCATCGCGATAGAAGTTAGGATCTGGGAAATAGAGTCTTCGATTGAGTATCCCTCCGGTTTATCCGGAAATACCGGGAATGACAATGATACCCTCTCCTCTTTCCATTCATATTGAGGTGTGACCTCGCCGTTATCCTATGCTTAAACCGATGCTCCCGTTCCGAAATGCCGCAAACCTATAAATCTTTGTAACCGTTGGCACTACTGGATACATGAGCCGTTCGCCCCGGTTTGTCCCAACGTTATGCTATGAATAAACCGTATGCTTTTTGAACACCCGCCCGGCTTCGCGCATCGCTGCGCGTCTTCCCCGCGTAATAAACCATTCATAAGGGCAAATACGAACCATTCTTCGGCGGTAGAAATAGTATAGAAAGGACACCGTAAACCCATTCCGAGGAGATGATAACAATCACCGGTATAAAAGCCAAGATACTGCTTCCGGCCGTGATCATCGTGCTTACCGTCGCGGTTTCGATCTTGCTTTGGAACATTCGCCAGTTCTCCGTTTTTGTGGATACCTCAACGGTCAGCAGCGTCGATACGGCGACAAAGGTCGCGCTGAGCGCGCTTGACGCGATGAAGGCGGAAGCGGCCGCCGTGTCTTTGAGCATTTCCAGGGATCCGGTGATCATCAGAGCGGCGGAGGAAGGCAACCGCGGCGTTTTGCTGGCGAGAGCTTTGTCGGCGCAGGAAAACAGCGGCGCGGAGTTTTGTACGCTCACCGACCCGGACGGACGGGTGATCGCGCGTACCCACTCGCCGGAAGAAACCGGGGATTTGATTTCGTCCCAGGTCCATGTCCGCTCCGCGATGAACGGCGAGCCGCTGAGCGCGATCGAGGAGGGTTCCGCCGTCCGCCTGTCCGTTTGTTCGGGAACGCCGATTCTGAACAGCCAAGGTGAGGTAATCGGCGTCGTCTCGGCCGGATTCCGCCTTGATACGAATCGTTTTGTAGACAAAATCAAAGAAATGATCGGATGTGAGGTCACCGTTGTATTGGGTGACGAGCGGATTTCGACGACGGTGCTTGGGGAAAACGGCGAGCGTGTTGTCGGCACGAAAGCCGACGCGTATATAGCAGAAACCGTCCTTGCCGGGAACACATATTCGGGGCGTGTGGATATTCTGGGACGCATCGCCGTATGCCGGTATACCCCGATATACGGGGCGAACGGTCAGGCAGCCGGGATGCTGTTTATCGGGCAGTATCTCAACGAAGAGCTGAAAACCATATGGGACTTTGTGCGGGGTGGCGGGGTGATTACAGCCGTCATGCTGGCGGCTTCCCTGTCGCTTCTGCTGATTGTCGTCGGGCATATCGTAAAGCCGATACGCGCCATGACCAGAGCCGCCTCCGCTTTGGCGGCCGGGGACACCGAGCTGGAGATCCGTGTAAATACGAAGGATGAAACCCGTACCTTAGCCGATGCGTTTAACAGTATGATACAGAACACCAGACGGCAGGTTCAAACGGTGGAGGACATCGCAAACGGCGGCTTGTCCTTCCCGCTGCAGCCGCGGTCAGAGAAGGATTTAATGAACCGCGCCCTGGAAAAGCTGAGCGTCACAATCAAAACCCAGGCAGCCGCGATTCGCGGCGAGCACGCCCGCGTGATGCAGATGCTGGAAACGGTGAAAAAGGCGAACACCGCCAAAAGCGACTTTCTTGCCAGCATGAGCCATGAAATGCGCACGCCGCTGAACGCGATTATCGGGCTTTCCGAAATCGCGCTTGACAGCGAAGAGGTGAGCGGGAACACAAAGCTGAATCTTGAGAAAATATACAACTCCGGCTCGACCCTGCTCAGCATCGTCAATGACATCCTTGACATATCGAAGATACAGTCGGGGAAGTTTGAGATACTCCCGGACACCTATGACGTCCCAAGCCTGATCAACGATTCCGTCTTGCAAAACATACTGCGCATCGGCAGCAGACCCATTCGCTTTGTTCTGAACGTCGACGGGAACCTGCCCGCCCGCCTTTACGGGGACAGTTTACGGGTCAAACAGATCATCAGCAACCTTTTGTCCAACGCGTTCAAATACACAGAGGAGGGTTTGGTAGAGCTCGGCCTTTTCTGCGAGCGTGACGGGGACTCGGTCTGGATGACCGTGCGCGTCAGCGACACCGGCACCGGTATCCGCCGGGATCATCTTGAGCGCCTTTTCGCTGAATTTGAGCAGTTCGGGGCAACGTCGTACCACCAGGCGGGCGGCACCGGGCTGGGTCTCTCCATCACAAAAAGCCTTGCGGAGATGATGGGCGGAACGGTTAGCGTCGAAAGCGTGTACGGTAAGGGCAGCGTTTTCACGGTTAGGCTGCGGCAGGGACGCGTCAATAACGACGTGATCGGCGATAAGGCGGCGGACAGCTTGAAACGGTTCCAGTATTCCGTAAACAAGCTCGACGGCAACGCCCGCGTAAAGCGCCTTCAATTGCCCTACGCGAGAGTATTGCTGGTGGACGACAACATCACCAACTTGGATGTCGCGAAAGGGCTTATGAAGCCCTACGGCATGCGGATCGACTGCGTGTCGGGCGGTTTGGAGGCAATCCGCGCCATCCGCGAGGAAAAAGCGCGTTACAGCGCGGTATTTATGGATCACATGATGCCGGGGATAGACGGGATCGAGGCGGCGCGGATCATACGTGAGGAGATCGGCACGGAATACGCAAAAACGGTCCCCATCATCGCCCTCACCGCCAACGCGGTCACCGGCAGCGAGGAGATGTTTTTGAACAGCGGCTTTCAGGCGTTTATCTCCAAGCCGATCGACCTTGAAAAGCTCGACGCGGTTCTTCATCGGTGGGTTCGCGATAAAAGCCTTGAAACCGGGGGGCTTTGCGCCGACGGGGACGCTCCGGAGAGCGGCGGCGCGTTTGAGCAGTCGCCCGGCGGCGGCTTATCGGAGATAGAGGGGATCAATTCGGGTCAGGGAATCAAGCATTCCGGCTCTAAAGAATTATTTGTCAAACTGATCAGGGACTTTTACAGGCTGATTGATTTGAAATCCGCCCAAATCGAAACGTCTGTCGCCGAAGGCCGTATTTCCGACGTGACCGTCCTCGCCCACGCCTTGAAGACCAGCGCGCAAATCATCGGGGCGGAGGAACTCGCCGAGGCGTTCCACCGTCTGGAGATTCTTGGGGGCGAGGGAGATTTGGAAGCGTTAGAACGCGAAGCGCCCGCCGTGCTGGCACGATATAGGGGCTTCCGCCCGCTGCTCCAACCCTTTGCCGGGGCGCACAGGCGCGGCAAAGGCGAGATGTCCGGGAAAGAACTGGTTTTGACACTGAAAACGCTTATTTCGGCTGCGGGCAGTTTTGACCTGGACGGCGTGGACGAAGCTGTGAACAAGCTGGAGGGGCTCCGCTTCCCCGGCGAATGCCAGACACAGGCGGACATGTTGGGTATATACGCCGCGGACTTGAATATGAACGGTTTAATCAAACAGGCACAGGAACTGCTGCGGTTTGCCGAAACATTGCCGGAGGACAGGTCAATAACGGGAGGTAGGACATGATATGCAGCGCATACTGATTGTCACCGAGACAGAAAGTTTTCTGCTTATGTCGATTAAGGAACGGCTTGAGAAAGACACATATCAGGTTGATATGGTCTGTGCCGATACGGATGCCATCAATCAGGCCGGCGAGCCGGTTCACGGCGTTTTGATGTATGTGGACGAAGCGCTCCTGGGGCAGCAGCCCGCGCTGAACTTTCTGAAAGACCGGGTCATTGCGGATGACCTCCCCGTCTTCGCCGTCGGGACCGCGGAGGCGCTGAAAAGAGTAAACGCTCTGTTCCCCAAGGAGTTTATATGCAAGGAATTTGTACGCCCGATCAACACAATCAGCCTTGCGGAGACGGTAAAAAACCTGATTAAGCAGTACAGCGCGGAGATTCGGAAAAAAATATTGGCGGTTGACGACTCCGGGGCGATGCTTCGGAGCATCAAAGAATGGCTGGGAGACAAATACAACGTTTTCCTCGCCAATTCCGCCGCCATGGCCATCAAATACATATCCCTGAACCGCCCGGATCTGGTGCTTCTGGATTACGCTATGCCCGTGGTTGACGGTAAGCAGGTCTTGGAAATGATACGGACGGAAACGGAGTTTACCGACATACCGGTGATCTTTCTGACCGCCATAGAAGACGAGGAAAAATTCAGGAAGGTAAAAGAGCTGAACCCGGAGGGGTATCTTCTGAAAACATTGTCCCCGC